>NZ_BPRL01000002.1:0-369926 GCF_045862635.1 Kitasatospora sp. NE20-6 | reverse complement strand
GGGAGGATCTCGACGGTGGTGTCGGTGCGGTCGGCGGCGATGAGCCGGATGCGTCCGGCGGGGATGTCCAGGACGGCGGTGATCGGGGTGGGGGTGTCGAACTTCTGCATGGTGTGCTCCTCGGTCCATTGTTTCTGACATCGCAAACGCTACGTTGCGTTCGAGGATCCATCAAGGCACTTGTTGCGCTCAATCGTTGTCATTGCAGCTCAAGGCCACATAATCGTTGCAATGGAAACGCATCTAATGCAACGTCAGCCACTCGCTCGTTGCAATGGGTGAAAAGTGAACGCTATGCTGGGGACATCAGCAGGAAGCACGGAGGGAGATCGCGGTGCCGGGAGGCAGACTCACCCAGCAGGAACGCCAGCAGATCGCGTCGGGGCTGGCCGACAGCCTCGCCTACGCGGAGATCGCCAGGCGCCTCGACCGCCCCACGTCGACGATCACGCGCGAGGTGATGCGGAACGGCGGCCCCACCGCCTACCGCGCCGACCTGGCCCACCGCGCCACCGAACGCCGCACCCACCAGCGCAGGCAGGCGGTGCCCCGCGGGCCGGAGGCGCCCGCGCAGGCCCACGGACGCGACGCCGAGGCGGTGCGCGAGTACGAGGAGACGTTCACGACGCTCCTCATGCAGCAGGGCCTGCCCAAGATGACGTCCCGGGTGCTGACCTGCCTCTTCACCACCGACGCGGGCAGCCTCACCGCGCCCGAACTCGTCGAGCGCCTCCAGGTCAGCCCGGCGTCCGTCTCCAAGGCGATCACGTTCCTGGAGGGCCAGGGCCTCGTCCGCCGCACGCGCGACGAACGCCGACGCGAGCGCTACGCCGTCGACGACGACGTCTGGTACCAGTCGATGGTCGCCGCCGCCCGGTCCAACTTCCAACTCGCCGAGACCGCACGGCAGGGCGTCCGCGTCCTCGGCGCCGACACCCCGGCCGCCACCCGGCTGGAGAACATCGCCCGCTTCGTCGACTTCGTCGGCGAGAGCATCATCCGCGCCTCGGAACAGGCCCGCGAGATCCTCTACACGAAGCCCGATGCGACCCCCGGCGGCACGGCCGAGCCGTCTCCGGACCACGGGTAGCCCGCCGGCGGAACCCGACGGACCAGGACATGACGGATCGCCAGGACCTGGCGGACGGTCAGGACGGCCCGGTCAGGAGGACTTGCGGCGCCCCTTCCGCAGGCTCGCCAGGCCGAGCACGACGGCCACGGCGATCAGTGCGGCCAGCGCGTGGCCGCCGCCGTCCCCGCCGTCCCCGGCGGGGGCCGCCGCGCCCCCGGCGGGGGCGGCCCCGGCCTGCCCGGAGGCCGCGGCCGGGGCGGACGGTGCCGGGTCGGCGGCCAGCGCCAGCCGCCAGACGTCGCTGCGCGCGCCCTCGCTGCCGTAGAGCACCGCCGTGCCGTCCGCGGAGAACGTCACCGACTCGCCCTGCCGCTGGAACGGCACGTCCAGGTCGCGGAGCCGCTTCGGGCCGCCGCCCTCCCAGGCGTACAGGTCGGCCGAGAAGTAGCCGCGCAGCACGAGCCGGCCGCCGTCCGGGGAGAACGCGCCGTCGGTCACCCATGGCACGTCGGCGATCCGCCGGAAGGTGTTGACACCGGAGGGCGAGAGCACCTCCGGGCCCTGGTAGAGGCCGCCGCCGGACTGCTTCTTGCTGGCGATGTACGCCCGCCCGGTGACGGGGTGCACCATGAGCGCCTCGGCGTCGCGCGGGCCGTCCTCGTAGCGGACCTTGTAGCGGACGGCGGTGACCTTCTGGTCGCGGAGCTCGGCCGGCTCGGGGAAGGCGTAGATCCACACCTCGGGCCAGGTGCCGTCGAGGTTGTCGCCGATGTCGCCGACGTAGAGGCGGCCGTCGGGGCCGAGCGAGATCGCCTCGACGTCCCGCGGGTCGATGCCGCGCAGGGTGACGGTGGCGACCGTCCGGCCCTCCCCGTCGACGGCGTAGACGTACGGGCCGTCGTCGCTGTCGTTGTGCGTCCAGTACACGCCGGGATGCGCGCGGCTGGCGGCGATGCCGCTCGACTCGGTGATGCGCTTGTCCTGGAGGGTGAACGCCCGCTCCGGCCGCTCGGACGCGGCGGCCGGCAGGGCGGCCGGGCCGAGCAGGGTCAGCAGCGCGGCGGTGGCGGCCGTGCCGCCGCGCATCCGCCGCAGGGTCCTCGTCGCTCGCTCCACCGGCCGATCATCGCACGGCGGCACGGCCGTTCGGCACGGGACCGCCGGGCCGGCCGCCGCCCGCGGCCGGGGGCCGGGCCCCGACCTGCACGACCGCCGCCGCCCCGGCCCGGCAGCCGGCGCGTGCCGCCTCGACGAGGTCGGCCCCCGCCAGCCGGGCGGCGAGCAGGGCGCCGGTGAAGGCGTCGCCGGCGCCCGTCGAGTCGACGGCGGCGACCCCGGCGACGGCCGGTACGTGCGCGAGGACGCGGCCGCCGACGGCGACCAGCGCCCCCTCCGCGCCGAGCGTGACGACGGCCTCGCCGTGGACGGCGCTCAGCCGGGCGGCGGCGACGGCCGGGTCGGCGGCGCCGGCGAGCAGGGCGGCCTCGGCGCCGTTGGGCAGCAGCAGGCCGACGCCGTCGAGAGCCGCGCGGACGGCCGCGGGCCCGGCCCGCCGGACGAACCCGGCGGACGCCGGGTCGGCGCTGACCGGCACACCCGCCGCCCGGGCGGCCGGGACGGCCAGGGCGGCGAGCCGGCGCCCTGGGCCGCTCAGCAGCTGGTAGCCGGAGAGGTGCAGTCGGGCCGCGCCCGCCAGCAGCGTGCCGTCCCAGTCCTCCGGGCCCAGCCGGACGGCCGCCCCGCCGTCGGTGACGAGGGTGCGCTCGGCGCGCTCGTCGACGAGGCAGATCACCACGGCGGTGGGCGCCTCCGGGTCGACGGCCAGGTGCGGGGTGACGCCGGCGGCGCGCAGTTGCGCGGCGTGCCAGTCGGCGGAGTCGGCGCCGGCGCGGGCGAGCAGATGCACCCGTGCCCCGCCGGCGGCGGCCCAGGCCGCGGCGTTCGCCCCGGCGCCGCCGGGCCGCAGGGCGATCCGGGCGGCGGTGTCGGTGTGCGGGTCGAGCGGGCCCTCGTGCAGGGCGACGACGTCGGTGACGACCTCGCCGACGACGAGCAGGGCGCCCGGCGTCATCCCTGCGGCTCCGGCCCGTCGGGGGCCGCCCAGTGCCGGGCGATCGCGGCGCCGAGGCGGACGTTGCCGCGGACGGCCGCCAGGTTGGCCTCCAGGGACGCGCCACCGGTGTGCTCGGTGAGGTGCGCGAGCAGGAACGGCGTGATGGCCTGTCCGCTGACGCCCGCCGCCTCGGCCGCGGCGAGGGCCTCGGCGAGCACCCGGTCGTGCAGGGCGGGGTCGAGCTGCTCGGCGGGCGGCACCGGGTTGGCGACGACCAGCGCGGAGTCGAGGCCGCCGAGGGCGTCCTGGGCGCGCATGACCGCGGCGACGGCGGCCGGACCGTCGAGCGTCCAGTCGACGGGCCGGCCGGAACCGGTCAGGTAGAAGCCGGGGAACTCGGCGGTGCGGTGACCGAGCACGGCGACGCCGAGGGTCTCCAGCCGCTCCAGGGTGGCAGGCACGTCGAGGATCGACTTGACGCCCGCGCAGACGACGGTGATCCGGGTGCGGGCGAGCAGGCCGAGGTCGGCCGACTCGTCCTGGGCCGCCGCCCAGTCGCGGTGGACACCGCCGAGCCCGCCGGTCGCGAAGACGCGGATTCCGGCCCGGGCCGCGAGGAAGGCCGTGCCGGAGACGGTCGTGGCGCCGCTCGCGCGGGTGGCGACGGCGGGGGCGAGGTCGCGGAAGCCGAGTTTGCGCAGCGTGTCGTCGGAGGCGATGCGCTCGATGCCGTCCTTGTCGAGGCCGACGTGCGGCACGCCGTCGAGCACCGCGACGGTCGCCGGGACGGCACCGCCGGCCCGGACGAGGTCCTCCAGCTCACGGGCGACGGCGAGGTTGCGCGGCCGGGGCAGCCCGTGGGCGATGATCGTCGACTCCAGGGCGACGACGGGGGTGCCGTCGGCGAGCGCCCGGCGGACCTCCTCGGAGAGGCGCAGGACGCCCGGTGCGGCGGCGGGCGGGGGTGAGGGTCGGTTCATGTCCCGTACCTGGCGTCGGCGGGCGGATTTCAAACCTGCCGGCCCGCCGACCCGCCCACGTGGCCGTACGCGTGTTCGACGAGGCGTGGGCGTCCGGCAGCGCCCACGCGGGGTGCGCCGACCGCGGCCCGCCGAGCCGGTACGGTCGTGCGACCCGCTTCCCGAGGAGTGCCGCCCGTGCCGCCGCAGTTGCCCTTCTTCGTCTACGGGACGCTCCGCCCCGGCGGCCGCAACCACGCCCGCCACCTGGCCGGCCGGTGCACGGGCACCCTTGCGGCCACCCTGGAGGACACCGCACTGCACCGGGGGCCCGGCTACCCGTACGCGCTGCCCGACACCGGGCGGGAGGTGCGCGGCGAGGTGCTCACGGTGCATCCTGCGCTGTACGGGCAGGTGCTGGCCGACCTCGACCGGCTGGAGGACTGCACGGCGGACGGCACGGGCGAGTACGTGCGCGAGCGGCTGCCGGTACGGCTGGACGACGGCTCCGCCACGGACGCCTGGGTCTACCTCGCGGGGCCCCGGGTCGCGGCCCGGCTGCGCGCCGTACCCGACCTCGTCGCCTCGGGGGACTGGCACCGGCGCTGAACCCCGGCCGTCCGGCACGAGACCGCCGGGCAGCTGTCGCGGCCCCCGGACAGGACAGTCCCCGGCGTCCGGTGGCGTCGTCCGTCCGCCGGGGCCGTCGCCCTCGTGCGTACGTCGCGTCCCGGCCCGCCGGGGGCCTGGCCAGAGCCTGGATCAGGGTTGTTCGGACGGTCGGCGGACGTCTCCGGCGACGGTTCAGCTCTGTCCGGTATTCCGGTGTATGAACCAGTTTCCTCCGATTTCCGGCCAGGTCAAGACCCTGCCGAATCATCCCAAAGGCAGCCCGGGGAAAGGTCAAGCGGTGGTAAAGTCACTCTCCGTTGACGCCGCGTCAGCCGTGCCCTCGGACCGGCGGCCCGGCCGCCCGCAACGGCGCGGGGGTGACACGAAGGGGGGCGGCGTGCCCGACGACCACGCCGCCGGGGGCGGCAGCGGCACGGCCCCGGCGGACACCCGCAGGAACCGCATCGACACCCTGCTCCGCCACTCACCGCTGCAACCCGCCTTCCGGGCCGTCGCCGCCGGCCGCCTCGCCGTCCTCGCCTACCACGGCATCGACGACCCGCGGAGCTTCGCCGCCCAGATGGCCCGACTCGCCCGCACCGCACGGCCGGTGACACTCGGCCGGGTCGAGCAGGCCCTCGCCGAAGGACGTCCGCTGCCGCCCCGGAGCGTGCTGGTCACCTTCGACGACGGCGACCGCTCCCTGCTCACCGACGGCCTGCCCGCCCTCACCCGGCACCGCATCCCGGCCGTCGCCTACGTGCTGGCCGGACTCGTCGGCGGCGACCGGCCCTTCTGGTGGTCCGAGGCGGCCTTCCTCGCCGCGCACGGCGGCACCGCCGCCGGCCTCGCCCCCGGCCGCGGCCCCGACGACGCCGTCCGCCGGCTCAAGCAGCTGCCCGACGCCGAACGCCGCACCCGCCTCGACGAACTGCGCCGTACCGCACGCACCCAGGCGCCCCGGACACCCCAGCTCGACCCGGCCGACCTGCACACCCTGCGCGAGGCGGGAGTGGCCGTCGGCAACCACACCCTCGACCACCCCTGCCTGGACCGCTGCACCCCCGACGCCGCCCGCCACCAGATCGAGGAGGCGCACACCCGCCTCAGCGGCTGGCTGGGCGAGCCACCGGCCTCCTTCGCCTACCCGAACGGCAACCTCGACGCACGCGCCGAGCCCACCCTCACCCGGCTCGGCTACCGCACCGCGTTCCTCTTCGACCACCGGCACGACCGGCGACTGCCCCGGAGCGCCCTCCGGATCAGCCGGCTCCGGGTGAACTCCCACACGTCCCTGCACAGGTTCGACACCATCATGTCGGGGCTGCATCCCGCCGTGCACCGGCTGCGCGGCGGACGGTGACCGACCGGCCCCGGGAGGGGAACCACACCATGGCCGCGCCGCACCCGACCGCCCAGCCCGCCCGCACCGGCACCCGTACCGGCACCGGCAGCGGGCCGGTGCTCCACCACTCCCCCGCCGACCTCGGCACCGAACTCCTCGACGGCTGGCGGCAGCTGGTCGCCACCGACCCGGACGGCTCGTGGTTCGCCACCCCCGAATGGGTGCTGGCGTGGTGGGAGACGCTCGGCCCGCAGGCCGACGGCACGGCCGCGCAGGCCGAAATCGCCGTCTGGCACGGCCCGCAGGGGCAGGTGGAGGCGGTCGTGCCGCTGCTGCGCACCCGGCTCCGGCTGCACCCGCGCCTGCCGTTCACCGTCCGCTGCCTCACCCTGCTCGGCAGCGGGCCGGGGGCCGCCGACCACTGCGCCCCGGCCGCCGCCGTCCACCGCCGCGACGACGTCCGGGCCTGGCTCGCCGAGCGCGGCCGCCGCACCACCCTGTGGCTCCCCGGCCTCGACCCCTCGGCCACCGCCGTCCTCCCGGAGGGCACCCGCCGGGTCACCGGGACGGCCTGCCCGCGCACCGACCTCACCGGCGGTCAGGACGCCCAGGGGTCACGGCAGTTCAGGTCGACCGTGCGCCGCTACCGGCGCAAGCTCGGAGCCGCGGGCGTCACCTTCCGGTGGGTGCCGCCCGCCGGGGCCGCCGTCGAGCACCTGGACGCCGTCCTCGACCTGCACGGACGCCGCCGTACCGCCCTGGGCCTGTCCACCACCTTCGACCGGCACCGCCGACCGCTCCACGTACGGCTGCTGGAGCGGTCGGCCGCGGTCACGGGCCCCGACGGCGACGGCCCGGCCTTCCTCCTCGCCGAGCACGAGGGCGACACCGTCGGCGCCCTGTACGGCTTCCGCCGGGGCGGGACCTTCGCCTACTACCAGATCGGCTGGGATCCGGCCTGGGCCCCGCTGCGCCTGGGCACCGTGGTCATCGCCGAGGCCGTCCGCACCTGCGCCGAACAGGGCCTGCACACCTTCGACTTCCTGCGCGGCACCGAGCCGTACAAGTACCGCTTCGGCGCCGTCGACCGCTGGGACGGGACGCACCTGCTGCCACGGGGGGCCGGCGGTGCGCTGCTCACCCTCAAGCACCGCCTCAAGGAGCGGGGCGTCCCGGCCGGGTAGGCGGGCCGCCCGGCGTTTCGTGACCCGAGCCCCGCGGCGCCGGACACCGGCCCGGAGGGTGCGCGGCCGCGAAGGGTGTGCGGCCGGGTCGACCGGCGGGCCTGCAGCTTTCCGTCGAACGCCGCGCCGCCGGGCTTCACCGCCGCCCCCGGAGGCCGCCCGGAAGCCGCCGGGAAGCCGCCGGGAGGCCGCCCGAAGGCGCTCCGGGATCCGGTGCGCGGCGTCCGGGCCCGACTCGACCCCTTGACAGGCGCGGGATCGCACACGCAAGGTCTGGGAGCGCTCCCATCAGCAGGGATCGCCCACCCCACCCACTGTCAGCAAACGAACGAGGCACCGTACATGCCAGGCACCAGACGCAGCGCGCCATCCTCCCCGGCCGACCCCGGCCACGACCGCCCCGCCGCGGCCTCCCGAGCCCCCCGGGGCCGGACCCGCCGGAGGCTCCGGCTCGGCGCGGGGCTGGGCGGCGCGCTGCTCGCCCTCACCGCCTGCTCCAGCGGCGGACCCGCACCGCAGAGCTCGCAGCTCCAGCAGACCACCACGCTGCGCGTCGGCACCTTCGGCAGCTTCGGCTACCGCGAGGCCGGCCTGTTCGCCGAGTACATGGACCTGCACCCCGAGATCGTCATCAACGAGGTCGCCACCCAGGACGGCAAGGAGTACTGGGACGACCTCACCGCCAAGCTCAACGGCACCAGCAGCGGCACGGTGGCCGACATCCAGGCCGTCGAGGTCGGCTACATCGCCGAGGCCACCGGGCCGCTGGCCGACAAGTTCCTCGACCTGAAGCACGCCACCGGCGTCGACGCCTCGTCCTGGCTGCCCTGGAAGTCCGCGCAGGCCACGACCGCCGACGGCGCGCTGATCGGCCTCGGCACCGACACCGGGCCGATGGCGGTCTGCTACCGCAAGGACCTCTTCGAGAAGGCCGGGCTGCCGACCGACCGCGACGCCGTGGGCCGCCTCTGGGCCGGCGACTGGTCGAAGTACCTCGACGTCGGCCGCCAGTACAAGGCGCACGCCCCGGCGAAGACCCGCTTCACCGACTCCGCCGGCGGGCTCTTCAGCGCCGTCCTCGCCGGCGAGCCCGAGCAGCTCTCGGACGCCGCCGGCAACCTCGCCTACAAGGACAGCCCCGGCGTCGGCAAGGCCTGGGACCTCGCCGTGTCCGCGGCCCGATCCGGCCTCACCGGCGGGCTGAAGCAGTTCACCGCGGACTGGAACGAGGCGCTCTACCTCTCCAGCTTCGCCACCATCGTCTGCCCCTCGTGGATGACCGGCGTCATCTCCAAGTACGCGGGCGAGCGCGGCGAGGGCCTGTGGGACATCGCCCGGGCGCCGGTCGCCGGCAACTGGGGCGGGGCGTTCCTGACCGTGCCGAAGAACTCCTCGCACCCCGAGCAGGCCGCCGCCCTGGCCGCCTGGCTCACCGCCCCCGAGCAGCAGGCGAAGGTCTTCACCAAGACCGGCAACCTGCCCTCGACCGGCGCCGGGCTCGGGCTGCCCGCCGTCCAGAACGCGACCAGCGCGTACTTCAACAACGCGCCGACCGGCCGGATCTACGCCGACGCCGCGCGCACCATCCGCCCGGCCCCGATCGGTCGGCTGGACGGTGCGGTGAAGGCCGTCATCACCGACACCGCGCTGCTCGACGTGGAGAAGCACGGAACCGACCCGCGGAAGGCCTGGAACGCGGCGGTCAAGACGATCGGGGAGACGACCGGCGGCTGACCCGCCTCGGTCTCCGGACCGTGGGAGCGCTCCCGCGACCGGCGTCCCAGTGCCGTGCCGCCACCCCGGCGGCGCGGCACCGGGCGGCGCGCACCCGCCCCCGCGGGACGTTGCCCCGCGGCAGCATCCCGTGTCACCCGGACGTCGTTGGTACCGGTATGAGCACTTGTCTTCCGTCCGCACACGGCGGCACCCCGGCCGGCCCCGCCCTCCCGCAGCAGCCACCGGGGCCGGACCGGTCCCCGGACCACGGCCGCGCCCACACGCCCCCGCCGCCGGGCGCGGGCCACCTGCCGGAGCCCGGCCATGCTCCGGCCCACCCCCCGGCCCACGTTCCGGGCCACACACCGGCCCACACACCGACCCGCCCGCCGGGCCCCGACAGCTCCTCGGGACTCGGCCGTCCGCTCGGCCCGGTCACCCCGCCCGGCACGCCGCAGCGCCCCGGCCCGGCCCGGCACCCCGAGGCGCACCTGCCCCACGGCCCCCAGCAGACCCAGAGCTGGGCCTCCAGCGCGGCGGAGCAGGCCTCCGACGTCCTCAGCGGCCTGCGGACGGTGGAGGTGCCCCTCGCGGCGCTCCAGGCCGCCCTGCTGATCCTCACCGAGCTCGTCGCCCGGCCGCACGAGACCACCGGCATGCGCGAGGCGGCCCGCGAGATCTGCGGGGTCTTCGCGGGGCTGACCGACCACACGGCCTGACCCCGACCCCCGGGCCGGGCCCCGCGGGCCCGGCCCAGCAGCACACGCCCAGCAGCACACGCCCAGCAGCACACGCCCGGGAGTACGCGTCCGGGAGTGCGCAGGGCGCGCCGGTCAGTCCTGCGGGGCCTCGACGATCGCCGCGAGCGCGGCGAACAGGCCGGGCCGGCCGGCCTCCGCCACCGGGTCGAGGAAGAGCCGGCCGACGATCCGGGCGTGCACCACGGCGGCGGCGCGGAACGCCTCGGCGCCGTGCGCCGTCACCTGCACGAGGGTGGCCCGCCGGTCGGCGGCGGACGGCACGCGGCGCACGAGCCCGGCGTCCTCCATCCGGTCGACGAGCCGGGTGGTGCCGCCGCTGGTGAGGGTGAGTCCTTCGGCGAGTTCGCGCTGCAGCACCGCCGCGCCGTTCGCCCGGGCGAGCATGAGCAGCACCTCGAACATCGTGTGGCTGAGGCCGCACTCGGCGCGCATCGCGGTGTCCAGGGCCCGGTCGAGCCGGGCGGCGGCGCGCAGCAGCAGGCCCAGACCGTGCAGGGCGGGGCCGCGGGAGGCGTCGTCGAACGCGGCGGTCAGGGCCTCGGACGCCGCGCGGTCCGCCGACGCCTGCCGGTCGGCGGCCGCAAGGCCGTGCTGCGTCGGTGCGGTCTCCATGGCGCGGGATTCTACCGACCGGTCGGGCGATGTGACTGAATCTTCAATTGCTGAGCAGTCAGCAATTGACCTAGGCTGGGCCGACCCGAGCGACGGAAGAGGCCGGATGACCACCGCACGCACCCCCCGGCAGAGCGTTCCTGCGCAGGGCGCTCCCGCACAGAGCGTCCCCGCGTAGCCCGCCGCCCCCGCGGACCCGGCCGCTGCAGCACGCCGAGCCGGTGCGGCGGGCCCGGCCGGGGGCGCCGCGGGCCCCGGCCACCGTCTGCGGCTGATCCTCGTACTGGGCGCCCTCTCCGCCTTCGGTCCGCTCTCCCTCGACATGTACCTCCCGGCCTTCCCCGCCCTCGCCGGCGACCTCGGGGTGCGGGAGGCCGACGTCCAGCTCACCCTGACCGCCTGCCTGCTCGGCCTCGCGCTCGGCCAGCTCGTCGCGGGCCCGCTGAGCGACAGCCGCGGGCGCCGCACCCCGCTGCTGATCGGCCTCGGCTGCTACGCCGCCGCCTCCCTCGCCTGCGCGTTCGCACCGAACGCGGAGGCACTGACCGGGCTGCGGTTCGTCCAGGGGCTGGCGGGCGCGGCGGGCATCGTCATCAGCCGGGCCGTCGTCCGCGACCTCTACGACGGCGTCGAGGCGGCCCGCTTCTTCTCGCTGCTCATGCTGGTGAACGGCCTCGCGCCGATCCTCGCGCCGGTGGTCGGCGGGCAGCTGCTGCGCTTCGCCGACTGGCGGGCGGTCTTCGCGGTGCTCGCGGTGATCGGCGTCCTGCTGCTGGCCGCGGCCGCGTTCGGCCTTCCCGAGTCGCTGCCCGCCGCGCGCCGCACCCGCGGCGGGCTCGGCCGGGTGGTGCGCAGCTTCGACGGCCTGCTCCGCGACCGCACGTTCATGGGCCACGCGCTCGCGGCGGGCGCCGCCTTCGCGGCGATGTTCGCCTACATCTCCGGGTCGTCGTTCGTGCTGCAGCAGGTGTACGGGCTGGACGCCCAGGAGTTCAGCCTGGTCTTCGGGGCCAACGCGCTGGGCCTGGTGCTGCTCGGCCGCCTCAACGCGCGCCTGCTGCGCGGCCGGGCGCCGGGGGCGATGCTGCGCGGCGGCCTGGCGATGTCCGCGGTGGGCGGGGCGGGCATCCTGCTGGCGGTGGCGGCCGGGCTCGGGCTGTGGGCCGTGTGCGGGTCGCTGTTCCTGGTGGTCTCGGCGATGGGGCTGATCCTGCCGAACTCCACCGCGCTGGCCCTTGCCGGGCAGGCCCGGGCGGGCACCGCTTCGGCGCTGCTCGGGCTGCTGCAGTTCGCGCTCGGCGGGCTGGCGGCGCCGCTGGTCGGGCTCGGCAGGGCGGGTTCGGCGCTGCCGATGGCCGTGGTGATCGCCGGTTTCGCGGCGGCGGCCGTGCTGGTGCACGCGGTGTGGCTGCCGCGGGCCGCGGCCTGACGGCCGGCCGCCGCCCCGGGGGCTCCGGCCGCGTGTCTTTGCGCCGTCCGCGCGGGCGCGGCAGGCTGGGTGCGAGGGGCGAGAAGGCGAGGAGAGCCGTGAGCACGCTGGAGGAGCAGATCGAGGTCGGCGCACCGGCCGACGAGGCGTGGCGGCAGTTGCACCGGATCACCGACTATCCGCGCTTCGTGGACGGTGTGCTCCACGCCTCCGCCCGCGGCGGCCACCGGGCCCATCTGGACGTCGCCGTGGACGGCGGGCACCGCGAGTTCGACGCGTTCATCACCGACCGCGGCCGCAACCGGGTGATGACCTGGCAGACCCTCGACGAGCCGCACCTGCGCGGCACCGTCGCGCTGCGCGCCCTCGACGACGACCGCACGCAGGTGCAGGTCAGGATCGAGTACGAGCCCTCGGAGGTCGAGGAGCTGTTCGGCGCGCCGCCGCGGGGGTTCGCGCAGGCGAGCGCGGTCGAGCGCACGGTGCGGGCCGACCTGGAGCACTTCCGCGACCTGGTCGAGCAGCACCCGGCCTGAGAGCCGGGGCGACCCCGGTACCGGGCCCCGCCGACCCCGCCGGTCCCGGCGCCCCCGGCCAGGCTCTCAGGGCAGTGCCAGCTCGGCCCAGATGACCTTGCCCGACTCCGTGTACCGGGTGCCCCAGCGCTCGGCGAACTGCGCGACGAGGAAGAGCCCGCGCCCGCCCTCGTCGGTGCCGGCCGCGTACCGCAGGTGCGGGGAGGTGCTGCCGGTGTCGGAGACCTCGCAGATCAGCGCGCGGTCGCGGAGCAGCCGCACCCGGATCGGACCGCCGCCGTAGCGGATGGCGTTGGTGACGAGTTCGCTGAGGATGAGTTCGGTGCTGAACGCGAGGTCCTCCAGCCCCCAGCCGGCCAGCCGGCGGCCGACCTCGCCGCGCACCCCGGAGACGGCGCGGGGGTCGACGGGCACGTCCCACTGGGCGACGCGGTCGGCGGGCAGGACGCGGGTCCGGGCGACGACCAGCGCGATGTCGTCGGCGGGGTCGGCCGGGAGCATGGCCGCGAGCACGGAGTCGCAGGTCTGCTCGGGCGATTCGTCGGGGTGGGCGGCGAGGGTGGCGCGGAGTGCCTCCAGGCCCTCGTCGATGTCGCGGTGCCGGTCCTCGACGAGCCCGTCGGTGTAGAGCACGAGGTGGCTGCCCTCGGCGAGGTCGATCTCGACGGCCTCGAAGGGCAGTCCGACGAGGCCCAGCGGCGGCCCGGCGGGGAGTTCGGGGAAGTGGACGCCGCCGTCGGGGTGGACGACGGCGGGCAGCAGGTGTCCGGCCCGGGCCATGGTGCAGCGCAGCGAGACCGGGTCGTAGATGGCGTACAGGCAGGTGGCGCCGGTGATGGGGGCGTCGCCGTCGAGGGAGGCGCTCTGGTCGAGGCGGTTGACGAGCTCGTCGAGGTGGCCGAGGAGTTCGTCGGGCGGCAGGTCGAGGGCGGAGAAGGTGTGGACGGCGGTGCGCAGCCGGCCCATGGTGGCGGCGGCGTGCAGGCCGTGGCCGACGACGTCGCCCACGACGAGCGCGACCCTGGCGCCGGGCAGCGGGATGACGTCGAACCAGTCGCCGCCGACGCCGGCCTGGGCGGGCAGGTAGCGGTAGGCGAGGTCGAGGGCGTCCTGGTCGGGGAGGCTGCCGGGCAGCAGGCTGTGCTGCAGGGTGACGGCCATGGTGTGCTCGCGCGTGTAGCGGCGGGCGTTGTCGATGCAGAGGGCGGCGCGGGCGACGAGTTCCTCGGCGACGGAGCGGTCCTCGTCGTCGAAGGCCTCGGGCCGGTCGGAGCGCCAGAAGCTGGCCATGCCGAGCACCACGCCGCGGGCCTGCAGCGGCACGGTCATCAGCGAGTGCACGCCGTACGTCTCGACGCCGGCGACGCGCTCGGGGTGACGGGCGCGCCAGGCGGCGAAGGCGGCGGTGAGGTCGGCCTCGACGACGGCCTCGCCGGTGGCCATCGAGCGGCTGCGCGGGCTGCCGGGGACGAGCGGCACGGTCTCGCCGACCGGGATGAACGGCGAGTCGTCGCGCACCCCGCTGTGCCCGCTGCGCCGCATGGCGGAGGGCATGCCGGTCGGTTCCTCGCCGTGCAGGACGGGTTCGGCGAGGTCGACGGTGACGAAGTCGGCGAAGCCGGGCACGGCGGCGTCGGCGAGTTCCTGGGCGGTGCGGGCGACGTCGAGGGTGGTGCCGATGGCGCCGCTCGCCTCGTAGAGGAGCTGGAGGCGGCGGTCGGCGAGTTCGGCGCGGCCGGCGAGGGCCCGCAGCTCGGTGGAGTCGCGGAGGGTGACGACGCGCCCGGGTGGTCCGCCGACGACGTCGGTGGAGCGGACGCTGACGGCGAGCAGGCGGTCGCCCGCGCCGACCACCCGGTCGGTGACGGTGGCGCCGGAGGCCAGCAGGTCGTGGAGCGGCCGGTCGAGGCCGAGGTCGTCGAGGCTGCGGTGCTCGGTGTCGTCGGGCAGGCGCAGCAGGCGGCGTGCCTCGTCGTTGGCGAGCAGCGGGCGGCCGGTGCCGTCGAGGATGAGCACGCCCTCGCGGACGGCGTGCAGGACGGCGTCGTGGTGTTCGTACATGCGGGTCATCTCGGCCGGGTCGAGGCCGTGGGTCTGGCGGCGCAGGCGGCGGCCGACGAGGGCGGTGCCCACGGTGGCGAGCACGAGGGCGCCGGCGGCGGTGACGAGCAGCAGGGGCAGCTGGCGGTCGGTGGTGTCGGCGATCCGGGCTTCGCGGACGCCTGCGGAGACCAGGCCGACGACGGTGCCGTCGGTGGCGGTGACGGGCACGGTGGCCTGGACGAGGGGGCCGATGGTGCCCACGACGCTCTCGATGACGGGCTTTCCGGCGAGGGCGGGGGCGACGGTGCCGACGAACTTCTTGCCGATCCGGTCCGGCATGGGGTGGGTGTAGCGGATGGCCTCGGTGTTCATCACGACGATGAAGTCGACGCCGGAGGCCTTGCGGGCGGCCTCGGTCCTCGGCTGGAGGACGGCGGTCGGGTCGGGTGAGGCGAGGGCTGCGGCCGTGCCGGGCGCGTGGGCGAAGGTCTCGGCGACGGCGAGTGAGCGGTTGCGGGCCTCCCGGGTGGCGTCGCTGCGGGCCTGCAGCACGAGTTCGACGCCGGCGGCGACGACCAGCAGGAGCACGATGACGACCTGGAGGAAGAACACCTGGCCTGCGACGCTGCGCATTCTCAACGCCGACCACGGGCGTCGACCGGTGGAGTCGGGGACCGACAGGGCCCGGGATCGGCCCGTGAACCGGACCATATGCCCATGTGTACCCTGCGCAGCCCCGCCCGGCCAAGGGGCGCGGCGGGTGCGTCCCGGAGCCGGGCCGGGCGGTCACGCAGCGTGCGGGCGGCGGCGGGGCAGCGGTGTCCCGCCGACGGCCGTGCGGGCCTGCCGGCGGGTGGCCCGGGGGGAGGGCGGCGGTCAGTAGATCAGGTAGGAGGGGCGGTGCCCTTCGTCGGCGATCTCGCCGTCGGCGACGGACCGCAGTTTCCGGGAGAGTTCGTCGAGTGCGCGGGCGGCGGCCATCTCCTCGCCGATGCGGGCGAGCGGGCGGTCGTCGCGGCTGCGGACCGCCTCGCCGTGGCCGTTGAGCCCCGGGGCGTGCGAGCCGGTCAACCGCGCCTCGCAGGCCGTGTTCATGCCGTCCTCCTCGAAGCTGAGCTCCACGTCCCACTGGTTGTGCATCGCGCACACCTCCTGGTGGTCGGTCCCTGTTCCAGCGTGCGCCCGCGGGTGGGGCGGAGCAACCAGCGGCGGCGGGCACGGCGGAGGGGTGCCGGTCGCGGCGGAGGGCCGGGCCCGGCGGCCGGAATGCCCTGGGGTCGATGAATGTTCAACAAGGCAGCCGGGGTCCGACCGGCCGGAGCGAGAGGAGCCGCAGTGTTCCAGGACTACTTGAACGACGACACCACCGAGCAGTGGCGCTGGGCAGGCCTGTACTTCGACGCCAAGGAGTACTCCCAGGCCGCCGACCTCCTCGCCCGGGTGGTGGAGCGCGCCCCCGAGCAGGTCGGCCCGCGCCTGCTGCTGGCCCGCGCCTACTACCACTCCGCGCAGCTCGGACGCGCCGAGGAGCAGCTCCGCGAGGTGATCGCCCGCGACCCGGTCGAGCAGTACGCCCACCTGATGCTCGGCCGCACCCTGCAGCGCCGCGGCCGACCCGCGGAGGCGGCCCGCTGGCTGCGGCTGGCGTCCGCCCTGGAGGGCGGGGGTGCGCCGGACGCCTGAGCACCGGCACGCGGGCAAGCCCCGGGCACCCCGCCCGGGGCTTGCCCGCGTACCGGCCGGGGCCGGAGCGGGGCCGGGCCGGAGCCGCCGGGGCCGGGCCGGGGCGCGCGGCCAGGTGGCGGCAGGACATCTTGCATGGACACCTCAGCAAGGTGAGACTGGGGCCCGCCTGACGGAGGGTGGACCCGACCCGCCGTCAGCCGTCCGCACCCCCGACCGCACCGGAGGACCCCTGTGCGCACGAGGACGATCGTCTCGCTGGCCGCCGCCGCCCTGCTGCTGACCGGTCAGGCGTCCGCCGCCCCGGCCGGCGGCGCCGGCTCCCCCGGCATCGGCGACCCGTACTACCCGACGTACGGCAACGGCGGCTACGACGTCACCCACTACGACATCCGCCTGAAGTACCAGCCCGCCACCGACCGGCTGGAGGGCACCGCCACCCTGCTCGCCACCGCCACCCAGGACCTCACCCGCTTCGACCTCGACTTCGCCCTCGACGTGACCGGGGTGCTCGTCGACGGCCGCCCGGCGGCGTTCGCCGCCACCGGCGAGCAGGAGCTGGAGGTCACCCCAGCCGCGCCGATCCCCCAGGGCCGGCGCACCACCGTCGTGGTGCGCTACGCCGGCACCCCGTCCGCGGTGGCCCGGTACGGCTTCACCGCCTGGCTGCGCACGCCCGACGGCGGGGTCGCGGCCGGCGAGCCGGAGGCCGCCTGGTGGTGGTTCCCGAGCAACGACCACCCGGCCGACAAGGCCACCTTCGACGTGTCGGTGCTCGTGCCCGACGGCACCCAGGCCATCAGCAACGGCGACCTCGTCTCCCAGAGCTCCCGGGCCGGCTGGACCCGCTGGAACTGGCGCCAGGACAAGCCGCAGGCCACCTACCTCGCCACCCTCGCCGTCGGCCGGTTCGACATCACCCGGTCCACCAGCCCGGGCGGCATCCCGGTGCTCAACGCCTACAGCCGCGACCTCGGCGCCGACGACGGCGCGGCCCGCGCGAGCGTGGAGCGTACCGGCGAGCTCGCCGACTGGCTGACCGGCCGTCTGGGCCCGTACCCCTTCGGCTCGGTGGGCGGCTACGTGCCGAACGTGCGGACGACGGGCTACGCGCTGGAGACCCAGACCCGGGTGTTCTACAGCCCGCGGATGTTCTCGCGCGGCTCGAACACCTCGGTGGTGGTGCACGAGCTGGCGCACCAGTGGTTCGGTGACGCCGTGTCGGTCGGGCGCTGGAGCGACATCTGGCTGAACGAGGGCTTCGCCACCTACCTGCAGTGGCTCTGGTCGGAGCACGAGGACGAGGGCACCGTCCGCGAGCTCGCCGACTGGGTGTACGCCTCGCACCCGGCCGACGACCCGTTCTGGACGGTCCTGCCGGGCGACCCCGGGGCGCAGCACCAGTTCGACGCGGCCGTGTACGACCGCGGCGCGCTCGCCCTGCACGCCCTGCGCACCGAGGTCGGCGACGACGCCTTCTTCCGCATCCTCCGGGGCTGGCCCGCCGAGCACCGCTACGGCAACGCGACCGTCGCCGACTTCCGCCGGTACGCGGAGCTGGTCTCCGGCCGGCCCCTGGGCGACCTGCTGCGGACCTGGCTGTTCACGCCGTCGAAGCCGGCCCTCGGGGCGGTGGCGGCCGACCCGGCGGTCCGTCCGGCGGCCCCGCGGGAGCCGCGCTCCTGGGCGGCGATCCTCGGCGCCCGGCAGCACTGACGGACACCGCGCCGGGCCGCCGCGGCGAACGGCGGCCCGGCGCGGCTCACGGCCCGGCGCCGCACGGTGCGGTGCCGGCTGCGTTGCGGTGCCGGCTGCGGCGCGGTGTCAGCTGCGGCCGATGTGCAGGCCCGCCGGCCGGGCGTCGTCGTCCACCAGCCGCCCGGCCTGGTCGTTCGTCAGCGGGCGGGCGAACAGGTAGCCCTGGCCGAGCGGGCATCCCATCGCGGCGAGCAGGTCGCGCTGGACGGTGTTCTCGATGCCCTCCGCGATGACCTGCACGCCCAGCGTGTCGGCGATCCGCGCGATGCCCTCGACGAGCGCGTACTGCTGCTGGGAGTGGCCCAGGCCGTCGATGAACGACTTGTCGATCTTCAGGATGGAGATCGGGAACTCGCGCAGGTAGCTCAGCGAGGAGTAGCCGGTGCCGAAGTCGTCGATGGCGATCCGGACGCCGAGGTCGCCGAGCATCTGCATGTCGGTGCGCACGCGCTCGTCGCGGCGCATCAGCACCGTCTCGGTGAGCTCCAGCACCAGGGTGCCCGGCTCGATGCCGCTCTGGTCGATGACCCGGCGGACGGTGTCCACGAACCCGGCGTCGCGGAACTGCCGCCCGGACACGTTGACGCTCACCCGCAGCGGAGACCGCCCGTCGGCCGCCCGCAGGCCGCCGCTGAGGCGCTGCCACTCCGCCGCCTCCGTGACGGCCCGTTCCAGCACCCAGGCGCCGAGCGGCACGATCTGGCCGCTCTCCTCGGCGAGCGAGATGAACTCCTCGGGCAGCACCATGCCGCGCCGCTCGTGCGGCCAGCGCACCAGCGCCTCGAAGCCGACCAGGGCGCTGTTGGTGAGGTCGACGATCGGCTGGTAGTACAGCGCGAACGCGGACTCCGCGATGGCCGTGTCCAGGCTCTCGTTCAGCTCGTGGCGTTCGACGAGCCCGGCCTGCAGCGCGGGCCGGTACCGGCACCACTGCCGCTTGCCGGCCGCCTTCGCCGAGTACAGCGCGAGGTCGGCGTGGGTGAGCAGCTCGGCGCCGTCCTCGCTGTCCTCGGTCGTCGCGACACCGACGCTCGCCGCCACCCGCACCGCGCCCGAGCTGAGCCGGAACGGCTCCTCGAAGACGGCGAGCACCGCGGTGGCCGTGGCGCCGACGTCGGCGGGCGAGAGGGCGTCCTCGACGAGCACGGCGAACTCGTCGCCGCCGAGGCGGGCGGCGGTGTCGGAGGTGCGCAGCGCGGTGGAGATCCGCAGCGAGACGGCGACCAGCAGTTCGTCGCCGACCGCGTGGCCCTGGGTGTCGTTGACGACCTTGAAGTCGTCGAGGTCGATGAAGAGCACGCCGGTGACGGTGCCGCGCCGGCCGCTGCGGGACAGCGCGTGGCCGACGCGGTCCTGGAAGAGCACGCGGTTCGCCAGGCCGGTCAGCGAGTCGTGGAACGCCCGGTGGGTGAGTTCGCGCTCCATCTGCCGCTGGTCGGTGACGTCGCGCAGGGTGAGCACGAGGCCGCCGACGGTCGGGTCGTCGCGCAGGTCGTTCCAGCGCACCTCGGCCTCGATGACGCTGCGGTCGTTACGCAGCAGCCGCCAGTGCTCGCGCTGCTCGGCCTGTTCCCGGGTGCGCATGCGCAGCAGGGCCTGGTTGACGGCCCTGCTGTCCTCCGGCGGCACGAGGTCGATCAGCGGCCGCCCGTCGACCGAGGGGTATCCGAGGACCCGGTCCGCCGAGGAGCTGGCGTACCGGATGGTGTCGTCCGCGCGCAGGATGAGGATGACGTCGGAGGCGCTCTGCACCAGGGTGCGGAAGTAGAGCTCGCTGTTGCGGCGGTTGATCTCCTCGCTGAGCATGACCCGCTCGACCGCCAGGGCGGCCTGGGCGGCGAGGATGTCGAGGGTGCCCCATAAGGCGGTGAGCCGGTGCTCGGTGCCGCCGACGACGAGGGCCCCGATCATCGGGTCGCCGGAGGGGCGCTTCGCCAGCACGAGGGGGCAGATCAGGGCGCTCGGGGCGCCGTCCAGCCGGGTCGCGAGGCTCTCGTCGAGGGAGGCGACGTGCACCAGGCGGCTCCCCCGGATGCTCCCGATCTCGATCGGGCCGTCGGCGTCGACGTGCAGGGTGGCCTCGCCTCCGACGGCGAGCAGGGCGACGTGCGCGGGCTCGGCGGGCACGAGGGCGGAGGCGGCGGTGCGCACGGCCTCCGCGACCTGGTCGACGGTGGCCGCGCCGCCGAGTTCGGCGCCGGCCATCCGCAGCACGCGTTCGCGTTCGACGGCGTGGCGGTGGGCCAGCACCACCCCGGCGAGCCGGGAGAGCACCAGCAGGAAGAGGATCGCGGAGAACCCGCCGATGACGGCGGCGCTCACGGAGTCGCCCTGGGTGACCTCCAGCACGAGCATCGTCGGGGCGATCAGCGAGGCGATGGTGAGCAGCGCGATCCGGCCGCGGCTGATGTCGGCCGGCTGGGTGGGGATGGGTCTGGTCAGCTCCACCATCGACGGGTGCAGCGCGGCGGCGCCCCACGCCGCGTAGAGGACGGCCCAGCCGATCTCGACGGGGGTGCCGATCCGCCAGACGCCGTGGAGCTGGACGAGCCCGTACAGCACGTCGGAGACGAGCAGGCCGATGGTGCCGACGGTGAGCATCAGCATCGCCGGGCTCTTGCCGCCGCGCGGCACCAGCAGCCGCATCAGCATGGCGAGCACGAGGACGTCGCCGAGCGGGTAGGCGATGGAGACGGCCTTCTGGAACCAGGTCAGTTCCGGGTTCCGCGCGTACGGGACGATCAGGTACATCCAGCTGAGCAGCGCGAGGCCGACGGTGAGCGTCAGGGCGTCGATGAGGCTGCCGCGGTCCTGGTGGGCCGTGCGCCATCGGATGAAGCCCCAGACACCGGCCGCGTACAGCACGAACTCGGCCAGGTAGAAGGCGTCCGCGAGTGACGGGAACGCCACCTGGTGCAGGTATTCGGTCAGGATGACCTGGACGACCTCGCCGCAGGTGAAGCTGAGGTTCGCCACCGCCAGCAGGTACCAGGACCTGGCGTGGACGGGCCTGTTGAGTCGCACACCGATGACGATGGCGACGAACGAGCTCAGACCGATACCGGTCCACCAGATGATGCGGTCGGCCGGGAAGCGGTAGTAGACCAGCGTCAGCAGGGCGATCCAGGCCACGTAACAGGCCGTCAGCCGCTGTCGTCGACGTGTCAACCCAGCTACCTCCCTCGGAGGTGGTGAGCTGATCCGCTCGGGAATGGGGCGTTCCAATCATACATAGCTGAGCACGAGTGCCTATAGTCGAGATTGTCGGGGGCGGTCCGTGGCGGGCGGCGGAGGCCGCGGCCGTGCCGGAGCACCCGGCACTCCCCGTCCCCTGCTCAACTTCCGCCGTCTGTCGAGGTCGTCGCCGGTGGAACAGTCGCATCGTGTCCAGCAGTCCCGTTCCGGGAGCCACCGCGTGGTGTCGAACGCGGACGGGCAGCACGCGCTCTGGCCCGACCGCCTCCCGGTGCCCGAGGGCTGGCACAGCGTGTTCGGCCCCGCCGACCGGGAGACGTGCCGCACCGCGGTCGAGGCCCGCTGGCAGGGGCTGCGGCCCACCGGCGCGGGCGGCCCGGGACGCACCGTGCACGGACTCTTCCGGGAACAGGCGGCCCGCCGGCCCGGCGCGACCGCGGTGGTGTGCGACGACGGCCCGCTGACCTACCGCGAGCTCGACGGGCGCAGCGACCGTCTCGCGGAGGAGCTGCGGGCGCTGGGCGTCGGCCCGGACGTCGTGGTGCCGGTGTGCGTGGAGCGCAGCGGCGACATGGTGGTGGCGCTGCTGGCGGCGCTGAAGGCGGGCGGCGCGTTCCTGCCGCTGGATCCGGCCCATCCGGACCTGCGGCTCGCCGGGCTGGCCGCGGACGCGGGCGGTGGCCCGGTGGTGACCAGTCGTGAGCACGCGGGCCTCTTCCCGCGGGGCGTGCTGGTCGAGGCGTACCGCTCGGCGGGCCCGCCGTCGTCGGTGCCGCCGCCGGACGTGACGCACCCCGACGACCTGGCGTACCTGATCTACACCTCGGGCACCACGGGCGAGCCGAAGGGCGTGCCGATCAGCCACCGCACGATGGTCTTCACGCTCTCCCGGGTGGCCGAGGCGTACGGGCTGTCGCCGGCCGACCGCGTGCTGCAACTGGGCGCGCTGGGCTTCGACACCTCGCTGGAGCAGATCTTCACGCCGCTGCTCAACGGTGCCGCGCTGGTGCTGGCCGGCCGGCATCCGTGGGCGCCGATCGAGCTGGCCCACCGGCTGCCGGAGCTGGGCATCACGGTGGCGGACCTGACGCCGACCTACTGGCACCGGCTGCTGTCGGTGCTGCCCGGCCACGGGAGGGCGGCGACCTCGCTGCGGCTGCTCGTGGTGGGCGGTGACGCGGTGCCCGCGGAGGACTGCCGGACGACGCTGGCGCGGCTGCCGGGCACCCGGCTGCTGAACGCCTACGGGCTGACCGAGACCGGCATCACCTCGACCCTGTGCGAGATCCACCCGGGGCTGCTGGCGCAGCCGGCGCACGCGCCGGTGCCGGTGGGCCGTCCGCTGCTCGGCACCCACGTGCACGTGCTCGACCCGGAGCTGAGACCGGTGCCGCCCGGGCAGCGCGGTGAGGTGTACATCGGCGGTCCCGGTCTGGCGCGTGGTTACTGGAAGCGTTCCGGACTGACTGCAGAAAGGTTTCTGCCGGAGCCGTACGCGGGCGCCCCCGGCGGCCGCATGTACCGCACCGGCGACACCGGCCGGTGGCGCCCCGACGGCAACCTGGAGCTGATCGGACGGGCCGACGACCAGGTCAAGATCCGCGGCTACCGGGTCGACCCCGGCGAGGTGGAGTCGGTGCTCGGCGAGCACCCGGCCGTCGCCGAGGTCCGCGTGGTCCCCGGCGAGAGCGCCGGGGGCCGCGCCCTCACCGCCTACTACACCACGCACGGCGCACGGCCCGACGACCTCCGCCCGTACCTCGCCGCCCGCCTGCCCGACCACCTCGTGCCCAGCGCGTTCGTGCCCGTCGACCGGATGCCGGTCACCCTGAGCGGCAAGATCGACCGGGCCGGCCTCGCCCGCCGCGGCCCGCGCCACGACCACACCGGCGACAGCCCCGGCACCACCGTGCAGGCCGGGCTCGCCTACCTGTGGGCCCAGATCCTCGACGTCGAACACGTCGGCCCCGACGACGACTTCTTCGCCCTCGGCGGCAACTCGCTGCTCGCCATGGAGATGCTCGCGCGGGCCCGGATCATGTTCGGCATCGGCATCGACCGCATCCGGCTGCTCACCCGCTCCCTCCTCAAGGACCCCACCCTCGGCGCCTTCACCGCCGTCACCCGCGACGCCCTCGGCGCAGGCCCGGCCGAGAACGGCCAGCAGGTCGACTTCGCCGCCGAGGCCGAACTCGGCGTGCCCGTCCACCGCGGCCGCGACGCCACCGCCCCCCGCTGGCGCCAGCCGTCCGACATCCTCCTCACCGGCGCCACCGGCTTCTGCGGCAGCCACCTGCTGCGCGCCCTCCTGGAGACCACCGACGCCCGGGTGCACTGCCTCGTCCGCGCACCCGACGCCGAGCACGGCCTGGAACGACTGCGCGCCGCCCAGCAGCGCTACCTGCTGCGCGACCTGCACTCCGACCGGGTCGTCCCGGTCGTCGGCGACCTCGCCGAACCGCTCCTCGGACTGGGCAGGCAGGGCTTCGAACGGCTGGCCGGCACCGTCGACCTCATCCACCACCTCGGCGGACAGGTCAACTTCCTCTACCCGTACCACCAGCTGCGGGCCGCGAACGTCGCCGGCACCCGCGAGATCATCCGGCTCGCCGGGCACTCCCGGGCGATACCCGTGCACTACCTGTCGAGCATGGCCGTCCTCGCCGGCTACGGACCGGCCGGCACCCGGCACCTCACCGAGGAGAGCCCGCTCGCCCACCCCGAACAGCTCTCCGTCGGCTACGTCGAGAGCAAGTGGGTCGCCGAGGCGCTGCTGCACCACGCCGCCGCGGCGGGCCTGCCGGTCACCGTCCACCGGGTCAACGACGTCACCGGCGACCTCCGGCACGGCGTCATCAACCCCGGCACCGAACTCTCCGCCCTCATCCGCTACCTCTGGGACAGCGGCACCGCCCCCGACGTCGACCTCCCGCTCGACTTCGTGCCCGCCGACGCGTTCACCCGCGCCCTCGCCCTCGTCTCCACCCGCGAACCCGCCGAGGGACACGTGCTGCACCTCACCAACCCCGCCCCCGCCGGCCTCGCCGACCTCGCCGCACGCATCACCGCCCGCGGCCGGCCCGTCGAGCAACTCCCCTACGCCGACTGGGTACGCCGCCTGATCTCCTTCGCGAACACCCACCCCACCCACCCCATCACCGCGTTCGTGCCGCTGTTCGTCGACCGCGCCGAGGGCACCGAACTGACCATCAGTGAGATGTACTTCCGGCCGACCTTCCCCGAGTTCACCCGCACCAACGCCGAGAAGGCGCTCGCCGGCGCCGGCATCACACTGCCCCCCGTCGACGCCGAACTCCTCGACTTCTACCTCGACCGCCTGGAGGCCAGCGGCGAACTGGAGCACGTCGCATGACCGCGGGCAGCACCTGGTGGCCGACCGTCGACCTCGGCCGGGCCCCCGCCGACGCACCCGCGGCCTTCTGCGCCGACCTCACCCCGGACTCCCTGCTCGCCGGCTACCGGGCCGGAGCCTTCCCGCTGCCCGCCGCCGACCAGTACGCCCTGTGGATGAACGAGGCCCGCCACGAGGACGAGGTCGCCGCCGGCACCGTCGCCGCCCCCGCCGACGACGCCGCCGACGGCACCGCGTACGGCGTCGCCTGGTGGTGCCCCGACCCGCGACCCGTCATCCGGCCCGGCGGCGCCCGCATCGGCCGCCGCCTCGCCCGCCGCCTCCGCCGGGACACCGCCTGGACGACCACCGCCGACAAGGCCTTCGCCGAGGTCGTCGACCGCTGCGCCCACGGCCGCAGCCCCGCCTGGCTCACCGCCGGACTGCGCAGCTCCCTCACCGCCCTGCACGCCCGCGGACAGGCCCACAGCGCGGAGGTCTGGGAGGACGGCGCGCTCGTCGGCGGCGTCTTCGGCGTGCGCGTCGGCGCCGTGCTCAGCCTCGACTCCATGGTCGGGCTGCGCCCCGACGCCGCCCGCGTCGCCGTCGCCGACCTCGCGGAACGCTTCGCGGAGAGCGGCGGGCAGCTGCTCGACGCCCAGTGGGACGGCCCGCACATCCGCAGCCTCGGCGCCGAGCCCATGCCGCGCGCGGACTACCTGGCGCTGCTCCGCGGCGGCGGTACAGCCGGGCCGCCGCCGGGCGAGGAACGGCCCGCGGCACGGCTCGGGAGGCACGGGTGAACGCCCGGGCCTGACGGCCCCCACGGGCTCACGGGCTCACGGGCTCAGGTCGTGACGGCCGGCCGGGGCCGTGGCGGCCTCATGACGCGGACGCCTCCCCGGCCGCGGCGGCACCCGGCCCGGCCGCCGGGCCCGGGTACCCGGCGGCGGGCGGCCCGCCCGGCTCCCCCGGGATGACCGCGGCGGCCACCAGCGGGAACGCCGCCGCCAGGGCGAAGGCCGGCGCGAAGCCCTGGGCGGTGATCAGCGCACCGGCCAGCGGCGGCACCAGGACGACCGCGGCGTGCTGGCCGACCCCGTGCGCGCCGAGCGCCCGGCCGGCCCAGGCCGGGCCGGCCGACTCCGCGACCGCGGTGTTGTGCAGGCCGTTCGTCGACACCGTGAGCCCGGAGGCGAGCAGCAGGGCCGCCGTGCCGAGCGGCGAGGGCCACAGCGCCCCGGCGGCCAGCAGCAGCACGTCCGCCGCGGTCAGCAGGGCGAGCAGGCGCATCGGCCGGACCCGGCTGCCGACCGTGTCCGACCACCAGCCCGCGAGCAGCCGCACCGCGGCGCCGGCCAGGTTGGCCGCCGCCAGCACCGTGCCAGCCCCGGCCACCGACCAGCCGCGGGCCCCGACCAGGAACACCAGCGCGAAGCCCGTCACCACGAACTGCGGCACCGCCAGCAGGGCGGCCGCGCCGTGCAGCCGCCACAGCCGGCCGCCGCGGTACGGGCCGGGCCAGGGCACCGGCCCCGCCCCCGCCGGGCGGGGAGGGTCCGCCGCCAGCAGCAGCACCGCCAGCCCGGCCAGGGCGCACAGCGCCGCGCAGAAGCCGAGGGCGGCGGGCAGGCCCGCGTGACGGGCGAGCGGCGGCAGCACCGCGGCGGCGAGCCCCACGCCGAGCGGCTGGGCCGCCTGGCGCACCCCCATCGCCACGCCGCGCCGGTGCGGCGGGAACCAGCCGATCACCAGCCGGCCCGACGACGCGTTGACCGCGGCACCGAACGCCCCCACCAGCACGAGCAGCACCGCCAGGAGGTGCACCTGCGGTGCGGCGGCGGCCGCCGCGAGCAGGGCAGCGGCGGGCAGCAGGCCGGCCGCCAGCGCCGCGCGTTCACCCCGGCGGTCGGCGACCACACCCCAGGCGATCATGGTCACCATGACGCCCAGGATCGGACCGGAGACGAGGATCCCGGCCCCGGCGAGCGAGACGCCGAACCTCTGCCGGAACGCCGGGACGAGGTAGGGCAGCCCGTAGAGCGCGGTGGTCATGGCGGTCTGGCCGCCCGTCCCCACGGCCAGCATCAGCCACCTGCGGCGCGTACGGTCCGCGCGGTCCCCGGTCATGCCCGGACCCTAGCCCCGGCCCCTCCGGCGGGACCGGGAATTCCGCCCTGCGGGACGGGCGCGGGACGGGAACGGGACGGGAACGGATGGGGCGGCGCGGGCGGCGCGGGCCTCAGGCCCGGAGCGAGGCCAGCGTCACGATGGTGATGTCGGACGGGGCCCCGACCCGCACCGGCGGGCCCCAGGCACCCGCGCCGCGGGTGACGTACAGCTGGGTGTCGCCGTAGCGCTCCAGTCCGGCCACCGTCGGGTTCGCCAGTTCCGCGAGGTAGTTGCCCGGCCACAGCTGCCCGCCGTGGGTGTGGCCGGACAGCTGGAGGTCGACCCCGCGCCGGACGGCCTCGTGGACGGCCACCGGCTGGTGGGCCATCAGCACGGCCGCGCGGGTCCGGTCGCGGTCGCCGAGGGCCCGGCCGTAGTCCGGCCCCTGGCCCTCCGCCGTGCCGGCGATGTCGTTCACGCCGGCGAGGTCGAAGTGCGGGAGTTCGGTGCGGGCGTTCTCCAGCGGGTGCACGCCGAGGTCGCGGACGAAGTCCACCCACTCCGCCGCACCGGAGAAGTACTCGTGGTTGCCGGTGACGAAGTAGGCGCCGTCCCGCGCCCGCAGGCGGGCGAGCGGCTCGGCGGCCGGGCCCAGGTCGGCCACGCTGCCGTCCACCAGGTCGCCGACCACGGTGATCAGGTCCGGCTGGGCGCTGTTGATGGTGTCGACGATGCGCTGCGTGTGCGCCCGCCCGAGGATCGGCCCGAGGTGGATGTCGCTGACCACGGCGATCCGGTAGCCGTGGGCCTGCCGCGGCAGCTTCGCCAGCGGCACCGTCACCTGCTTCAGCCGGGGCCCGCGCAGCACGCCGTACGCGCCGTTGCCCACCACCGCGGCGGCGGCACCGCCCGCGGCGATCGCCACCCCGCGGGCCACCAGCAGCCGCCGCGACGGGTCGGCGGGCCCGGGGCGGTCACCGGCGGCGGCCCCGCCGGGGCGGGCGTCGCCCCCGGACGGCTCCGCGCCGACGGCGCCCGCCGGCACCGGCTCGCGCTCGGGCTGCGGCACGGACCCGCGGCGGGCCCGGAGCAGCAGCGGCCGCACGGCCTCGCCGACCAGCAGCCCCAGCACGAGGTAGAGCAGCACCGCCAGCCACAGGTAGCCCGGCCAGGCCAGCCAGCGCTCGGCGGCGATCGGGAGGGCGCGCCCGCCGGCCAGGGCGCCGAGGGAGAGCAGCGGCAGCACCACGGCGAGCGCCGTGCCGGTCCGCCGCCAGGCGCTGCGGGGTGCCGAGACGTCCCGGACGACCCGGCGCCAGACGTACCAGTGGACGAGCGTGAGCAGGCCGACGGCCACCAGCAGGGCGAGCGCGATCATCATGCGGCCAAGTATCCGTGCCCGGCCGCGGGCTCCGGCGCGCGGGGGCGGCCCGGTCGCGGACCGGCTCCGGTTCGGGGCGTTCCACCCGGCCGCCGAATTCACATCCATGAACATTGGTCGACTTGTAGAACAAGGTGCTGCACGGCCGTTGACTCGCGCAAGAGCAGATCCCTAGGGTCCATCCACGGACACGATCGGTGTTCATCATGCTGAACCTCATCTCCCGGAGACCGTTCATGCGCCCTCACCGCCGCCTCCGCGCAGCCGCCCTCCCGGTGCTGTGCTCGCTCGCCCTCGCCGGCGCCGTCGCCCCGGCCGCGGCCACCCCGGTCGGCGACCACCGCCCGACACCCTTCGGCCGCGCCGCCCTGCCCACGTCCGACGGCTGGGGCTCCGCCACCACCGGCACCACCGGCGGATCCGCCGCCGACGCCGCGCACACCACGGTCGTCCGCACCCGGGCGGAACTCGTCGCGGCCCTCGGCGGCGACAACGCGGCCAACGGCAGCAACGCCACCCCCAAGCTCGTCTACGTGGCGGGCACCATCGACCTCAACACCGACGACTCCGGCCACGCGCTCGGCTGCGACGACTACGCCGCCGGCACCGGCTACACCCTGGACGCCTACCTCGCCGCCTACGACCCCGCGGTCTGGGGCCGCACCGCCGAGCCCACCGGCGAGCTGGAGACCGCCCGGGTCGCCGCACAGAAGGCCCAGGCCCGGCAGATCCAGATCGCCGTCGGCTCCAACACCACCCTGGTCGGCCTCGGCCGCAACGCCCGCCTGCTCGGCGGCAACCTCCTGGTGAAGAAGGCGGACAACGTCATCGTCCGCAACCTCACCCTGGAGGACGCGGCCGACTGCTTCCCCCAGTGGGATCCGACCGACACCGCCGTCGGCAACTGGAACTCCGAGTACGACAGCATCACCCTCTACACGGCCACCCACGTCTGGGTCGACCACAGCACCTTCACCGACGGCGCCAACCAGGACGCCGACCAGCCGCTGTACTTCGACCGCCCCTACCAGGTGCACGACGGCCAGCTCGACATCACCAACGCCTCCGACTACGTCACCGCGTCGTGGAACGTCTTCAAGGACCACGACAAGACCAACCTCGTCGGCAGCAGCAACAGCTCCACCACGGACCCCGGGCACCTGCGCGTCACCTTCCACCACAACCTGTGGCAGAACACCGGGCAGCGCGCGCCGCGCGTCCGCTTCGGCCAGGTCGACGTCTACAACAACGTGTACGCGGTCGGCACCGGGGCGTACGAGTACAGCATCGGCGTCGGCAAGGGCTCGCAGATCGTCGCCGAGCACAACTACGTCAGGCTGCCGTCCGGCGTGCCCGCCTCGAAGGTCCTCTACAACTGGGGCGGCACCGGGCTCACCGCCGCGGACAACCTCGTCAACGGCCGCCCGGGCGACCTGATCGGCGCCTTCAACACGGCCAACCCCGCCACCCCGCTCGGCACCTCGGCGGGCTGGACGCCGACACTGCGCCGCGAGGTCACCCCGACCGTCGCCCTCCCCTGGGTCGTCGGCGCCCGCGCGGGCGCCGGGCGGCTCTGACGGGTCCGCCACCGGATCCGGCCCCGCCACGGGCGCCGGGACCACCGGCGAGTGACCGCACCGTCGCGGAGCGCCGACGACGGACCGCAGGGGCTGTGAAGCGCCCCACACGGATCCACCGACCTACTGCCCCGCGTAGTCGTCGCGGCCCGGCCACCACGGCCGGGCCGCTGTCGTACGCGCCCGCGCGGGCGGACCGCCGCCCTCCCGGGCAGGCGACGGCGCTGGTCGGGCCCCGTGCCGCGGCCGGTCCGCGGCTCCGCGCGTCCACGCCGTGGACGGAGGGTGAACGGCTCCGGGGCGGCCGGGCCGGACCCGCACGCCCCGCCGCGTCTACGATCGCGCGTCGTAGTGGAGGTCGTTGCCGCCGCCGGGCACGTCTGCGAAGAATGAGCCGGTCACCACGGAGCGCGGTCCGATTCCGCCGCGCATCCCCCGCCCGCTCCGCCGTCGCCGGTGCGCCCAGGCCGGTCCGCACGGCCTGCGGGCTGTTCTTCCCGAACACGCTCCGCGACACCCGTGTGCCCGGAATCGGCCCCGCCCGACGGAGAGGTTGTCCCGCTTCATGCCGCAGCTGCCGAAGACCACGCCACGCCCGAACCCACCGCGCCCCGACCGGCCGCTCGCGCGCCTGCCGTTCGTACGTCTGCCGTCCGTGCGTCTGCGGTTCGCGGGCCTGCCGCTGAAGAACGTGCCGCTGCGGCACCGCCGGCACGCCCTCGTGACGGGCCTCGCCACGCTCGCGATCACCGGCACGGCGACCCTCGCGCTGGCCATCCCGCAGGACACCACCTCGGCGGCCGTGGCCGACGCCCCCGCCCCCCTCTCGGCCGCCGCCAGCACCGGCAGCAGCGCCAGCACCGGCCCGACCGTCGCGGAGCAGCTCGCCACGGCGAAGGACCGGGCCGACGCCATGACCCGGCCGGCCGCCGACCAGGCGCAGGCGCAGGCCGAGGCGGAGGCCAGGGCGAAGGCCGACGCAGAGGCCAAGGCCAAGGCCGAGGCGGACGCCAAGGCCGCGGCCGAGGCGAAGGCGGCGGCCGACGCGAGGGCGAAGGCCGAGGCGGACACCCGTGCCCAGGCCGACGCCAGGGCGAAGGCCGAGGCGGCCTCCCGCTCCCAGCAGCGCAAGGCCGTCGAGTCCGCGCCCTCCGGCAGCCCGCGCCGGATCGCGGCACAGCTGGTGCCCGCGAACCAGCTGCAGTGCTTCAGCAACATCGTGGCCCACGAGAGCAGCTGGAACGTGCGCGCGGTCAACCCGTCGTCCGGCGCGTACGGTCTGGTGCAGGCCCTGCCGGGCACCAAGATGGCCTCGGCCGGTGCCGACTGGCGGACCAGCGCGACCACCCAGATCAGGTGGGGCCTGAACTACATGAACGAGCGCTACGGCAGCCCCTGCGGCGCCTGGTCGTTCTGGCAGGCGCACCACTGGTACTGACCGGCCCGGCGCACCGCGCCCGGCACGCGGCGGCACGCGGCCGGCCGGGGCGCGTACCAGCAGGTAACCCGGAGTGGCGGACAGTGACCGATTGTCGGTGTTCGACGGAGGAAACGTGGAGATTTCGCGTACGATCCGAAGCTTTGGTCCGACAATCATCCGATTTACTGCGGTTCAGGCCATTGCGTGCGCCTGTACACACCTTTAGCCTCCCGCCATGGCTCCACCCCTGATCTCCGTCGTGCTCCCCTCCCACGATCGGAACGGCCAGCTGAAGGAGTGCCTCGACGCACTGCTCGCCCAGTCGTTCCGCGACTTCGAGGTCGTCCTGGTCGTCGACCCCTCGCCCGACTGCCCCGAGCGCACCGCGGAGGCGTACGGCATGCGCGACCCGCGGATCACCGTGCTGAGCCTCAACGCCGCCGTCGGCATCGGCCGGGCCCGCAACGCCGGGGCCGCCCGGGCGCGCGGCGACTACCTGCTGTTCCTCGACAGCGACCACCTCGTCGACCCCGACGCCTTCGGCGCCCTCGCCGAGCGTCTCTCCGAGACCGGCGAGGTCGACGTCCTGCTCTTCGGCCACGAGCGGCTCCACCGCGACCGGCTCTGGCCCGGCGCCGGCACCGCCGTCCTCGCCGAGGCCGGTCCGCAGGTCGGCCCGGCCGCCGACCGCCCCGCCCTGATCGGCACCCCGCCGCTGATCTGGGACCGCCTGCTGCGCCGCGGCACGGTGCCGCCGTTCCCGGACGGCCACTACGACGAGATCCCCGTCGCGCACGGCACCCTCGTCGCCGCCGACCGCATCGCCGTGCTGCCGCGGTCCTGCGTGACCATCCGCCGCCGCCACACGCTGCACCCGGCGGGCTCACCGGGCGCCAGCCAGTTCGACCTCTTCGACCAGTACGCCCGCAGCTTCGACCTCCTCGGCGCCGCACCGGCCGCCGACGTGCTGCGCCCCCACCTCTTCACCCGGATGATCCGGCACCTGCTCTTCGTCTTCGACCTCGCCGGGTGCGTCGACCGCGCCGAGCGTCCGCAGTTCTTCCAGCGGGCCTCCGAGCACTACCGCAGCCACCTCCCGGAGGGCTACCGCCGGCCCGACGGCCGCGAGGGCGTCAAGTTCTCGCTGCTCGCGAGCGGGGCCTACGCGGCCTTCGAGGTCGCCAAGCTCACCCACATCGCCCGCGGCGCGGTGACCGGCCGCCGCTGAACCCGTACGCCGGGCCGGGCCGCCGGTCGGTGGCCCGGCCCGGCCCGGACTCCGCACGGCAGGTCAGGCACTGCCACCCGTCGGGGTGATGACGCCGGGGGCGGGCCGGAGCCCGCCGCCCACGCGACCGCCGTGTACGCCTTCCCCAGCCGACCCGGCCGACCCTGCACCCATCGCCCCGGCCGCCCGGCCCAACCGGCCCCGCCCGCCGGGCGGTTCGTCGCGCCCGACCCCTACCCACCGGTCCTACCGCGCAGTAGCCTCGCCGGGCCGCACCCCCACGTGCAGCCCCCACCACCGGAGGCCCGATGCGCACCCTCATGCCCGGACGCAGCCGACTCGCCGTCGCCGCAGCCCTGTTGACCGCCACCGTGCTCGGCCTGGGCACCGCCCCGGCCACGGCCGCGACCGCGACCGCCGGACGTGACGACGTCCCACGGCACTACCTCGCCCTCGGCGACTCGCTCGCCGCCGGCTACCAGTCCACCCCCGACGGCGGCCACGTGGTCGGCCGCGGCTACGCCCAGGACATCGCGAGGACTCTCGCCGACCGCGCCGCGACCCGGGGCCGGGCCTTCGACTTCACCGACCTCGGCTGCCCCGGCGAGACCACCGGCACGATGGCCGGCGGCGGATGCCCCTACCCGCATCCGTACGCCGACTCCCAACTCGCCGCCGCCGTCCGCTTCCTGCGCGAGCACCGCGACGAACGCGTGCTGGTCACCCTGGACATCGGCGCGAACGACGTGAACCGCTGCGCGGCCGGCGGCTCGATCGACGTCCCCTGCACCCTCGCCGGCATCGCCACCGCCGGCCGCGGCCTGTCCGGGATCCTCACCCAGCTGCGGGACGCCGCCGGGCCGCGCACCCGGATCATCGGCATGAACCTCTACGACCCGTTCCTCGCCGCATGGCCGACCGGCGAGCAGGGCCGCGCCACGGCCCTCGCCTCGGTGCCGCTCTCCAACGCGCTGAACGCCGTCATCGCACTGACCGACGCCGCGCACGGCGTGCCCACCGCGGACGTCGCCCGGGCCTTCGGCACCAACACCTTCCTGCCGATGGTGCCCCTCGGCGACACGAAGGTGCCCGCCAACGTCGCCCGCATCCTGCAGTGGACGGCCATGGCGCGCGGCGACATCCACGCGAACGACGCCGGCTACCAGGTCATCGCCGACACCTTCCTGGCGCTGCTCTGACCCCGGCGGCTCCGACCCCGCGGCCCTGACCCCACGGCGACGGGTCCGGCCGGGCGGTGGCACCCGCCCGGCCGGACCCGCCACCGGGCCGGACCGACCCCGGCGCAGCGCGACCGGCCAGGACCCGGCTACTCGTCGTCGGCGCAGATCACCGAGACGAACTCGGCGACCCGCTCCTGCGGCATGTGGCGGGCGATGTCCGCCTCGCTGATCATCCCGACCAGCTTGTGGTCGGGATGGTTGATCACCGGCAGCCGCCGGACCAGGTGCTGCTCCATGATGCGCAGGACCTGCTCGGCGTCCTCGTCCTCCTCGATGACCGTCGGACGTCCGACGGCCAGGTCGACGGCCTTGACCATGGACGGGTCGAGGCCCTCGGCGACGCACTTCAGGACGATGTCACGGTCGGTGAGGATGCCCAGCAGCTTCTGGTTCTCCCCGCAGATCGGCAGGGCGCCCACCCCTCGGTCCTTCATGATGCGGGCCGCGTCGGCCAGGGTCTCGAACTCGCCGACGCACTCCGCCCCCGGGTGCATGATCTCTCTGGCTGTGGTCATGGTCAGGCCTCCCGCCGTGCCTCAGACCCCCGCCCCTCCATCGTGGTCCCCGGCACGCGGCGACGCCACCTCGGGCCGCTCGCCGTCCGGCGCGCCGTCCACCGGGGCGAGCGGCGACTGCGCCAACACCTCTTCCAGCGGCGGGAGATCCGCCAGGTCGACCGGTGCGGCGGCGGGCGCCTCCGACGGGGCGGCGCCCTGCGCCTTCTCCGTGGCACTCTCCAGGAAGCGCAGCAGTTCCACCGGGAACGGCAGCACCAAGGTCGAGTTCTTCTCCGCCGCGACCTCCACCACCGTCTGCAGCAGCCGCAGTTGGAGGGCGGCCGGGGTCGTGCTCATGATCGCGGCGGCCTCGGAGAGCCGGGACGACGCCTGGTACTCGCCGTCCGCGGTGATGATCCGCGCCCGGCGCTCCCGTTCGGCCTCCGCCTGCCGCGACATCGAGCGCTTCATCGACTCGGGCAGCGCGACGTCCTTGATCTCCACCCGGTCGATCTCGACGCCCCAGCCCAACGCCGGGCTGTCGAGCATGAGTTCCAGCCCCTGGTTGATCGGCTCGCGGTTGGCCAGCAGGTCGTCGAGCTCGCTCTTGCCGATGATCGACCGCAGCGACGTCTGCGCGACCTGCGAGATCGCGAAGTTGTAGTCCTGCACGTTGACGGTGGCGCGCACCGGGTCGACCACCCGGTAGTACACGACGGCGTCGACCCGCACGGTCACGTTGTCCCGCGTGATGCCCTCCTGCGCGGGGATCGGCATCGTCACGATCTGCACGTTGACCCGTTTCATCCGGTCGGCCACCGGCAGGATCACCGCCAGCCCGGGGCCGCGCACCTCCTCGCGCACCCGGCCGAACCGGAACACCACACCGCGCTGGAACTGCTGCACCACCCGTGCGCTCAGCCCGGCCCACACCGCCAGGACGACCAGCGCCCCCAGAACCACGTCGAGAAGGATCATCTCGTCACCTCGGGCACCCCAGTGACCCCCACCGTCCACGCTACTCCGGCGCCTACGATCTGCGGCATGGAGCGCCAGCCGCACGCCGACGACACCGCCCGGACCGACCCGCAGCACCCCGGCCACCCCGCCGCCGCCGCGGCGGCCTGCACCACGCTCGCCGGCCTCGACGAACGCGTCACCCACTGCCGGGCCTGCCCCCGCCTGGTCGCCTGGCGCGAGGAGGCGGCGCGCACCAAGCGCCGGGCCTTCCTCGCCGACGACTACTGGGCCCGGCCGATCCCCGGGTTCGGCCCCGCCGACGCGCCGCTCGTCCTGCTCGGCCTCGCACCCGCGGCGCACGGCGCGAACCGCACCGGACGGATCTTCACCGGCGACCCCTCCGGCGACCTGCTCTACGCCGCCCTGCACGAGCTCGGCCTCGCCTCCCGGCCGCACGCGACGTGGCGCGACGACGGCATGGTGCTGCACGGCGTCCGCATCACCGACCCGGTGCGCTGCTGCCCGCCGGAGAACCGGCCCACCCCGGAGGAGCGCGACACCTGCGGCCCGTGGATCGCCCGCGAGTTCGACCACCTGCGCCCCACCGTGCGCACCGTCGTCGCACTCGGCGGCTTCGCCTGGCAGGCCGCACTGCCCGTGCTGGCCGCCCACTGGCGGATCCCGCGTCCCCGGCCGGTCTTCGGGCACGGCGCCCGGGTGACCCTGCCGGCCGCCGACGGCGGTGCCCCGCTGGAACTCCTCGGCTGCTACCACGTGAGCCCGCGCAACACGTACACCGGCCGGCTCACCCCGGCGATGCTGCGCGACCTCCTCGCGACCGCCGCGGAGTCCGCGGGCCTGCGGTGACCGCCGCGGCCGGCACCGGCCCCCGGAACCGGGGCTTCCGGCCCGCCTCCCGCCACACCTCCGGCAGCCGGGCCCGCTCCTGCGCCGCGGCGTCGGACTGCCCCCCGTGGAGCACCCCGTACGCGAAGGCGTGCGCCGGGTCGTCCGCGGCCAGGCCGCGCAGCGTGCCGCAGGCCACGACCGCGTCCTGGTGCGCGCCGAGGATGTCCTGCAACGCCTTCATGCCGCGGGTGAAGCGCTCCGCGGCAACGCCCGCCGGCTCGCCCGCGTACCGGGCCCGCTTGGCGGCCTTCCGTGCCTCGTGCAGGGCCGCCGCGACGGCCTCCCCCGGCTCGGCCGTGCCGGCCGCGTCGAGCCGGCGCGCCACCCGCCGCTGCTGGCGGCGGGCCGTCCGGGCGAGGACGGGGAGGGCCGGCCCCTCGGCGCGGGCCGTGAACCGCGGCTGCCCGGCGAGGGAGCGCAGCGCCGCCAGCAGGGCCGGGAAGGCCGGGCCGTCCAGCGCCGCCAGCGTCTCGGGCCGGGCCTGCGCCGTCCGCCCGGCCGCCCAGTGCTCCATCGCCGCGACGACCTCCTGCGGCCCGCACTCGGGCGGCAGGGCGCGCGCCGCGGTGGTGAGCCGCTCGGCGATCACCTCGGTGTCGCGGGCGGTGCCGAGAGCGGCCGCCAGCGCCCGGAGGGCGGAGATCAGCGCGGTGGTGTCGGCACCGATCAGCGGCCGGTACGCCTGCAGGGTGCTGCGCAGCCGCCGGCAGGTGACCCGCATCCGGTGCACCGCGTCGGGCCGGTCCGCGCGGACGTCGGCGGCGAGCCCGGCGAGGGTGGCGGTCTGCGCGGCGATCCACGCGCCCAGCACGTCCGCCGCGGTCGGGCCGGGTCCGTCCCGGCCCGGGGAGGCCGGCTCTCCGGGCCGCGCGACGGCGGCCTGTGTGGTGGCGGCCTTCGTGGTGGCGGCCCGCGGGACGGCGTCCTTCGTGGTGGCGGCCCGCGTGGTGGCGGGGCCGGGCGGGTCGGCGGTGTGCGGCACCCTGACCAGCCTCCTCCGGCGTACGTCCCCCGGACCTCCCAGGGTAGGCCGGGACCGCCCGTCGCGGCGCGGCAGACGGGCCGTCAGCCCGCCGCGGGCACTTACGCGGCACCGACCGGCGGCCTGCCACAATCGGTGCCCATGATCGGCAGTCCGGCGACGAGGGCCCTGCGGGCAGCGGTGTTCACCGCGCTCGCCGTGCCGCTCGCCGCCCTGGGCCAGGTCGTGCTGACCGGGCGTCCCCTGCCGGCCTTCCTGCTGCTCGGCTGCACCGCCGCCGTGCTGCTGCTCGGCCTCGCGCTGTGCGACGGGCGGCCCGGCCCGTGGCGTGCCGCCGCCCTCATGCTGCCGGTGCAACTGCTGCTCACCACCGCGTTCAACCTCGGGCAGGCGGGCTGCGCCCCGGCCTCCGCCCGCGCGCACGGCATGGACCTGCTGGTCTGCGGGGGCGGCTCGGTGCCGTCCGGCCCGCTGCTGTCCGGCCCGGTCGGGCCCGGCGGCGGCACGGTACGCGTGACCGTGCTGCTCGTCCATCTCGGCCTGGCCCTCGCCGCGGCACTCTGGCTGCGGCTCGGCGAGGCCGCGGTCGGCGGCGCCGCCGCGGTGCTGCGCACCGCCCGTGCGGTGGCGGGCAGCGCGTGCCGCCGCCTCCTGCTGCTGCTCCTCGCGCCGCTGCCGGCCTGCCCGGCCGTGCTGGCGCCGTCGCCGGGTGCGGTGGGCGTGCCGCCCCGGCCGGTGTCCGTGGTGCCCACGCCCGCGCCGCGGCGGGGCCCGCCCGGGTACGCCCTCGCCCGCTGACGCCCACGGGCGGCCGGCGGGCCCGAGCACGGACCCCTTTTCCTTCCGGTGTGCCACCGCGCGGCCTTCGGCCCGGTGGCGTGCCCGCATGCGAGGACGCACCCGACCATGACCACTCCGCACCAGCAGTCCCCCCGGCCCTCCGCCGGCCCGGCCCGCGAGCGCCTGCGCGAGGCGCACCGGCGCGAGCAGAAGGCCGCCACCACCCGGCGGCGCACCGCCGTGGCGGTGGGTGTCGTCGCCGCGGTCGCCGTGGTGGCGGGCACCGCCGTGGCGATCGCCACGGCGCCCGGCTCCGACCCGGCGGCCGGCGCCGCGGTCGTCACCCCGGCGCACGCCTCGGGCGGCGGCGGCACCGTCGTCGTGTACGGCCGGGCCGACGCCCCGCACACCCTGCAGGTCTACGAGGACTTCCGCTGCCCGGTCTGCAAGGCGTTCGAGACCTCGGCGGGCCGGGCCGTGCAGCAGCTCGCCGACGACGGCACGTACAGGATCGAGTACCACCTCGCGGCGTTCCTCGACCGCAACCTCGGCGGCAGCGGCTCGCACACCGCGCTGGCCGCCGCCGGCGCCGCGCTCGACCAGGGCGGCCCCGAGGCCTTCAAGAAGTTCCACGACGTGCTCTACGCCGCCCAGCCCGCGGAGAGCACGGACGGCTTCGGTGACGTCAACCGCATCCTCGACCTCGCCGGCCGGGTGCCCGGCCTGCGGACCGCCGCCTTCACCAAGGCCGTCACCGAGGGCACCTACCGGCCGTGGGCCGCGAAGGTCGACGCGGCGTTCTCCGCCTCCGGGGCGCAGGGCACCCCGACGGTGCTGCTCGACGGCAAGGCGCTGAACGTGATCGGCGGCGACGGCAGCCCCGTGACCGGCGACCGCTTCACCACCCTGGTCCGCCAGGCCACGGGGGGCTGAGCCGTGACCACCACCGCCCCGGTCGGCGCCGGGCGCGGCCTCGCGCGGCTGCTCCTCGCCGGCGGCCTGATCGGCCTCGCCGCGTCCGCCGTCCTGACGTTCGACAAGCTCCGCCTGCTGGAGAACCCGGCCTACCGGCCGAGCTGCAGCATCAACCCGGTGATCAGCTGCGGCTCGGTGATGCGCACCGGCCAGGCCGCGGTGTTCGGCTTCCCGAACCCGCTGATCGGCCTGGTCGCCTTCGGTGCCCTGACGGCCGTCGGCGCGGGCCTGCTCGCCGGGGCCCGCTACCGCCGCTGGTTCTGGCTCGGCCTGCAGGCGGGCAGCCTCGCCGGACTCGCCTTCGTGGTGTGGCTGATCGGCCAGGCGCTGTACGTGATCGGCGCGCTCTGCCCGTACTGCATGGTGGTGTGGGCCGTCGTCGGACCACTGGCCTGGTACGTCACCCTGCACAACCTGCGCACCGGCGTGCTGCCGGCCCCGCGCCGGTGGGCCGGGCCCGCCCGCTTCCCCTGGTCGGGCCCGGCGCTCTGGTACCTCGGCATCACCCTGCTGGTGCTGAACCGCTTCTGGTTCTACTGGCGCACCCTGATCTGACGCACCATCCCTGACGGCTCCCACCTGCGGTTTCCGAGGTGGGAGCCATCAGGGCGTCACCGCCGGGCCGTCTACGGGCCGTCCGGGCGATCGCCCGGGCTCCTGTGGAGGGCGTCCACGGCCCGACGGGTCCTGCCCGGACTGCTCGGCATGAGGTGTGCGCAGGTCCGGAGGGTGATCGCCGCGGCGAGCGGGATGGAGACGCTCGACATCATCAGCCGCCTGCAAGCCTCCGACGTGGACAACGCGACGATGGACGCGCTCCGCATCACCACCGACCGGCTCTGCTCGGAGTACGCCCTGCTCCCGAGCGCGCAGCTCGCCGTAGAAGGGCGGCAGTGGCTCAAGCGGGTGGTCGGGCTCCAGGCGCAGCGGCTGACGCTTGCGCAGCACCGGGAGGTGCTGGCCATGTCCGGTTGGCTGGCTCTGCTGGTGGGCTGTGTCGAGTACGACATGGGTGACAAGCGGGCGGCCGAGTCCACCCGTCGGGCAGCGCTTTCGCTCGGGGCCGAAGCCGGGCACGCCGGTATCCAGGGCTGGGCGAACGAGATGCGGGCCTGGTTCGCGCTGACGACCGGCGACTACCGGGGTGTCATTGCCGCGTCCAGGGCGGGTGCCGAGGTTGCGGCGCACCAGGGCGTCGCGGTGCAGCTCGCCGCTCAGGAGGCCAAGGCGTGGGCCCGCCTCGGCGACCGCCGGCAGGCCGAGGTCGCGCTCGACCGTGGGCGCCGCCTGCTCGAAGGCATGCCGTACCCCGAGAACCTGGACAACCACTTCGTGGTGGACCCGCCGAAGTACGACTTCTACGCCATGGACTGCTACCGGATGCTCGGTGAGAACAGACTCGCCACCACCCTCGCGGAGGAAGTCATCCGGGCCAGCACCGACTACGACGGCACGGAACGCTCTCCCATGCGCATCGCGGAAGCACGGCTGACACTGGGCGTCGTTGCTACCCGGGACGGCGACCTGGACAGCGCCCTGGACTACGGCGAATGGGCCCTGCGGGGCGAGCGGCAGCCACTCCCGTCGCTACTGGCCGTGAGCCGTGAACTGGCGGGCCTCGTCAGCAAGCAGTACGGCAGCGAGCCCGGAACGCGGGTGCACCCTGGAGCACTTGAACGCCCTGAGCGGGGCCGGCCAGTAACCCGGACAGCCAATGGCAGGGGGTTGCTGGCCGGGCTGTCCGGCTGTCCTGGCGTGGGCCCTGACCTTCGAAGGTCAACCGGACAGGGCCCGGGCAGGTCGGGTGTCCTGTCCTGTCCCGGTGTCCTCGCCGAAACGCACAGACTGCTCCAGCCGAGGCTGCAACTTACAGCCCCAATAGGGCCAGCGTCGGGGGTGCGCGAACCCGCTGTGAGTGCTCAGGCGACCTCTGACCTTGGCAAGCGGGGCTGTTACAAGTTTCGTTACTTCATCAAAGGATCGCCGCCGCTCCTGCCTTCGCCTCGCTTCGGCGGCAGCCGGCCGCGTCGGGCGTCGGATAGGCAGGAGGAGGACCTGTCCAAACCTGAGCGTGGCTGGGGGCGGGCCACAACTCAGCGACGATGCGCACCTTCTCCGTCCTGGCAGACGTGTTCACTGTCTCCACCATGTTCCAGTCAGGCGACAGGCACAGGCCTTCGGGCATATCACTCTGAGTGTTTCTTCTGCTGACTGTACGGCTCTGGCGAAGCATCCTAAGCTTGAAGTTGGCATACGAACCTGCTGGCGCAAGAGACTCCCACGCCAAGATAAACGTGACCCCGAAGATGGGAGATGCCACCCATGCCGAGAGAGATTACGGGATATTCGATCGGCTACGACGCCACGCTTGCCGCTGAATCCGGACGGCTTAAGCGGCGCCTTGAAGATCTTGAATTGCAATTGGCGCGAGCGCGGGCAGAAAACTCACTGATGAGAGATCATGCAGAGGAGGCCGTGAGTCGGCTTTTGACTGGAGAAGGGGAGCCCCCTGGTCAAACATTGCCTCAGCTTTCCGCAACCGTCCACGCTTTGACTGAAGTGGTTTCACGGCTTGCGGTAGATGCAAGTTTTCAGGCCGACTTCCACGCTCAGGAACCATCAAGGAAAGTCAAGTCGGAAGAATTCCCCGGCGCGGGCGACGGGGAAATTCAAGGCGAAGAGTCGGTCGATTCATATGCCGACTCCTCGGCCAGTCAAATCGGTGAGCGCAGGCAGCGGTACTGGCGGAAGATGGCTGGCGTTCTGGCAATTGGGGGACTGCTGGATCTGCATGCCAGTGCCACGGCTCAGGGCTTGGCATACGCGTACAATCGCGCACGCGGGGTCGATACGGAAGATTTATATACAGATCGAGGATATGACACCTGGGATGACACGGAGGGAGAGCAATGACCTCCCCGAGCGGAAAGACTGTAGGAGCCGCCGCGCCAAGGAGGCGCCCCGCAAGTCCGGCGCGAAAGCTTCCGGCCATGCAGTTTGCAGACGCTGCGCTAGCCGCAGAGGGCGATTTGCGGACGCGGCTCATGAATTTGGCCGAGAAGGAGCAGAATGACGGAATAGAAATTGTACGCCGGGCGGATGACACTGCTCGAAGAGGACAGCATCTCGGTTTTCTTGCAGTCCTGTTAGTAATGGTTTTGGCTGGCTATGTGGCAAGTCTCGGGCAAGCATCATGGGCGGCAGCAATTGCAGGGATCGATGTAGTTGGAGTGGCCGGCGTATTCGTAACAGGTCAGGTTGTGACACGGAAAACCGCTACCGGCGATAGCGGTTGAGCGCCCCGGTGGGCCAGGTTGGCGATTAGTTCAGAACGAGACTGAACGCCTGTCACGTTCGCGTGGAGAGATGTCCTGACCGCGTTAACTAGCGCATGCGGACTCCAGCGACCGCCTCGCTGGCAGCTCGCATCGAGGGGGCCAGTGCGCGCGGAACCGAATGCCGTGCGGCCACGATGCCGGCATGCAGGCGCCGGACGAACTCGTGGCTCTTAAGCGATCGGCCTACCAGGCTCAGGCTGCGATGGCCGGCTTTGTCAGGTCCAACGGCCCCGTTGTGGGTTGGAGCGCTGAGGTCCGGGAGGGGGCGACGAGGCGACAGCGATCGCTTCAAGAGGCAGGGCGTGCGCTCCATGATGCCGTGCAGAGCTTTGTCCGCACGGAAGAAGAGGCGCGAGAGCTGCGCCGCGCGCCGAGGCTGCAAGTGGGGGCCAGTCTCGCTGGCCAAGATCCGGACCAGTCACGGACCGAGGGCGGGAGTGCAACCCCGTAGGTTCACAGCGTCGCAGCTCAGCCGACGTGTTCGCTCGGATTGTGAAGCGGTCTGTAAAGCCGCCCGCTCTGAGCCGCCTGTGGGCCGCGCAAGGGTGCTCGGCGGCACTCGACCTTGACGGTCGACGACGAGTTTCCGCAGGTCGTCACAGCTCCTGGTTGTGACGCTGCCGATCAGGTCGGCGGCGTGTCACTCCTGGTTCCGCTGGCGCACGCTGATCTGATCGGCGGCGGTCCGGGCCGGTGATCCGCGGAGGGTCGGCACGCCGGCCCCGCCGGTCGTGCACGCCCGGGACGGCCACGAGCGGGCGTGGGGCGGAACTCGCGCAGTACATCGCCGATCACCGCCCGCACCCGCCCGTCGCTCCCCCGGGCTCGTGCGTGAGGGCGACGGGCCGGGCCGTCCGCGTGGCGCGGTCCACGCGGCCTCCATGAGTGCAAAGACTTCTTTGCAACGAAACGGTGGCACCCGCTAGCCTGCCGGCCGTGACGGAACCCCGGCCCGCGGTACGCAGTCTGGACGCGCGCTCGCTGCGCGGTCTCGCCCACCCCCTGCGGATGCGTCTGCTCGCCGCGCTGCGGGAGCACGGCCCGGCCACGGCGACGAAGCTGGCGGCCCGGCTCGGCGAGTCGTCCGCGTCGGTCAGCTACCACCTGCGACAACTCGGCGTGCACGGCTTCATCGCAGAGGATCCGGACCGCGGCACCCGCCGTGAACGGTGGTGGCGGGCCGAGCACCGCGGCCACCGGTTCGACAGCCTTGAGGAATTCACGGAGCATCCCGACCCCGAAGTGCGCGGCGCCATGGGGGTGTTCCTGAACGAGGTGGCCGCCGTCCACGCGCGGGAGCTGAGCGGCTGGCTCGCCGGCACCGGCGACTGGCCCGAGGAGTGGCGCCGCAGCTGGGACATGAGCGACTTCACCGTCCGGCTGACGCCCGAACTCGCACGGGAGCTGGCCGGCCGGGCACACGAACTCGTGCAGAGCTTCCGCGACCGGACCGCCTCCGACAACGACGCCGACGCCGACGCCGACGAGGCACAGGCCGTCCCGGTCCGCATCCACCTGCACGCCTTTCCCCTGCCGAAGAACTGACGTCCCGACAACCGCCCGGAGGCACGCCCGTGACCGTCGCCGCCCCCGACCTCTCCGGCAAGGCCCGCGCCACCCCGGACCGCCGGCCCCTGGGCGCCCTGCTGGCCGCGAACCTGGTCTCGATCACCGGTAACGCCCTCGCCGGCATCGGCGTGCCGTGGTTCGTCCTGCAGACCACCGGCAGCGCCTCCCGGGCCGGTGTGGTGGCCTTCTGCGGGATGCTGCCGCTGGCGGTGTCGGCGATCACCTGCGGCCCGGCGATCGACAGGATCGGACGCCTGCGCGCATCGGTGCTGTCGGACGTGCTGTGCGGGACGGCCGTCGGGCTGATCCCGCTGCTCCACCGGGCCGGGGCCCTCCGGTTCTGGCAGCTGTGTCTGATCATGGCGGTCAACGGGTTCTGCCAGGCGCCAGGGGAGACCGCGCGTCAGGCCCTCGCCCCCGATCTCGCCGACCACGGCGGCGTCCCGCTCTCCCGGGCCATGAGCCTGTGCACCGGCGCCTCCCGGGGCGCCAGGCTGCTCGGCGCCTCGGCCGCAGGCGTGCTGATCTCGCTGTTCGGGGCGGGGCCGGTCCTGCTCCTGGACACGGCGACCTTCGGCGTCTCGGCGCTGCTGATCGCCCTCGGCGTCCGGCGCGTCCCCGCTGCCGCGCCCCGGCGGAACGCGCTCCCGACCAGCCTGCGGACGTACCGCGACGAACTGCGCGAAGGCCTGGTCTTCCTGCTCCGTCAGCGGCTTCTGCTCGGCGTCACCGTGCTGCTGATGGTCACCAACGGCCTGGACCAGGCCTGGAGCGCCGTCCTGCTGCCCGTGCACGCCGAGCGCGATCTCGGAGGACCGATCGACCTGGGCCTGCTCGCCGGCCTCTTCGCGGCCGGTGCGCTCACCGGCGCGCTGCTGCACGCGGCGCTGGGCGAGCGGCTTCCCCGACGACCGCTCTGCATCTGCTGTCTGATCGTCGGCGGATGTCCACGGATGCTGGTCGCGGCGTTCGCGCCCGGCCTGCTGCCCCTGGGCGTGACGCTGGCGGTCGCGGGCGTCGCCGCCGGGATCCTCAACCCGATCGTCTCGACCGTGCTGTACGAGCTCGTGCCCGACGCCCTGCGCAGCCGGGTGACGGGTGTCCTGGCAGCCGGCGTGCTGACGGCGGCGCCGCTCGGCGGCCTCGCCTGCGGCTACCTGGTGGACCGGGCCGGGCTGACGACGGCCCTCGTCGTCCTCGGCGGGGCGTACCTCCTGGTCACGCTCTGCCCGCCGGCCGTCCCGTCCTGGCGCCGGGCGGCCGGGAGCACCGGCACCGGCCCGCGTGCGTAGGTGCCGGAGCCAGGGCCGGAGCCGGAGCCGGGGCCGGAGCCGGAGCCGGGGCCGGAGCCGGAGCCGGAGCCGGGGCCGGGCTCAGAGCCAGCCCTGCCGGGCCGCGCGGACGCCGGCCTCGAAGCGGCTGCGGGCGCCGAGCCGGGCCATCAGGTCGGAGGCCATCCGGCGGACGGTGCGCAGCGACACCCCGAGCCGCCGGCTGGCGATCTCGTCGGTGTTGCCGGCGGCCAGCAGGCGCAGCAGTTCCTGTTCCTGCGGGGAGAGTCCGCGGTCGTTGCGGGGCATGGTGCGGCCCCAGGGCACGCCGATCGACCAGAACTGCTCGAAGAGTGCGGTCATCGCGGCGACGGCGCCCGGGCTGCGCATCTCCAGCGCGCCCGCCCGGCCGTCGGCGGGGTCGAGGGGGATCAGTGCGGCCTCCCGGTCGACGACGACCATCAGCATGGGCAGGGAGGGCACGGTGCGGGTCTCGCCGCCGAGGCCGGCGAGCCACTGCACGTACTGCATGGTGGACGGGTCGTTGCGGAAGCTGTCCTGGTAGATGCTGCGCAGGACGACGCCGCGTTCGAGGGCCTGCTGGTCGAGCGGTTTGCTGGCGTCCATGGTGTCGGGGCTCTGGGCGCCGCCGGGCAGGAAGGAGAGGCATTCCCGGCAGGCCGACTGGGCGAGTTCCTCCAGGCGGCGGCGGACGGCCTCCAGGCCCTCGTGCCGTTCGACGAGGTCGGCGACGTACTCGCGGCGCGGGGCGTAGCGGGCGGCGAACTCGGCGACGGCGGCGCGGGTGGCCTCGATCTGCCGCTGCTGCCTGAGGAGTTCGGTCTCGCTGCGCGAGAGCAGGGCCGAGAGTGCCAACTCGGGTCTGACCGGCCGGAGCTGGGGCGGGTTCTCCCGGCCGGGCCGGAGCAGGCGCAGGTCGGCCAGCTCGTCCAGGGCCTCGCGGACGGCCTCCTCGGTCCAGGACAGGTGGGCGGCCAGTTGTCCGACGCCCCAGGTGGGTTCGTCGAGCACGAGACGGTAGACGGTCTCGGTCGAGGGCTGCAGGCCCAGAGCTTCGAGCACCGAGTCCCTCCAGGGTCTGCGACGGGATGAGCGGGCGATGCCTCACGCTCCGAAAATCTTGCCGGACGGTGCGACGGCGCCACAAGCGGCCCGGGGCGTCCGGGCGCGGGCCTTCCATAACCGGGTCGCGGATGTGCATGGTGCGGCCGCGCCGCGGCCGGAGCTGGCCTGAGGGTGCCTGGACACTCCGTGCCAGCCCGGCGTCCGTGCAGGCCGTGGGCGTGCCGCGGGTCCGGCGGCGGTGCACCATCGCGCCAGGACGGTTCGCGCCACCCGTGACGTGGTGACACCGATGTCGGGCGGACAGATCATGGGGATGTACGAGGAACCCGGCGGAGAAAGTCCCGGGAAAGTCCCGGGAATTCCCCGCAGAAACCCCGTCCGAATTCCCTGTTTTCCGTTCCGCAGAAGGAGTCTGTCATGAGCCGTGCCTTTCGCATCGCCCCGGCCGTCGGTCTCGCCGCCGCCGTCCTGACCTTCGGTGCGGCGCTCGCCGGCACGGGCGGCCCGGCGCACAGCCTGCACGCCGGCGACGCGGTGCCCGTGCAGGCCCCGGCGACCGCCGCCCCGGCCGTCTCGGCGTCGCCGTCCTCGAACGACGGCTTCTCCTGGGGCTGACCGGCCCCGGCGACCGCCGGCCGATCGAGGTGCCCGGGGAGGAGGAGCGTTGTACATCATCGAGGCCGAGTTGCTGCCGACGGCCGGGGTCACGGCGCCGTGGCCCACCGCCACGCTCGTCCAGGAGGTCTTCTGGCCGCTGGCCCGCAGCGAGGACCGGCTGGAGCACCTGCGGGCCCGGGTCGGCCCGCGGGGGATCGGGCTGGTCCTGTTCGTCGCCTCGACCGACGGCCGGCAGGCGCTGCGTGCGACCCGCGGCCTCTGTGAACGCGTGAGCCGCACGGCGCCGTTGCTGGCCGGCTGGACGGTCGCGGCGTGCACGCCCTTCGATCCTCAGGACGACCACCTGCCGGGTGCGTGACCCGGCCGCACCCGCCCTCCGCCGGCAGTCCCGCGGTGGTGCCGATGCCTTTCATCCCAGTTCCCGGACGATCGATTCGAGGGGCCCATCATGGGAAGACCGGAGAGACCTGTCGACGCCTCCGGCGGGGCGGTCGCCGAATTCGCGAGCGAGCTCCGCCTGCTCAGGGTGCGGGCGGGCAACCCCACCTACCGTGACATGGCCAGGGCCGCGATGTACTCCGCCTCGGTGCTGTCGAGCGCGGCGAGCGGCCACCGGCTGCCGACCCTGCAGGTCGCCCTCGCCTACGTGGCCGCCTGCGGCGGCGACCGCGAGGGCTGGCAGCGGCGGTGGCAGCAGGTGGCCGGCGAACAGCACGGCACGGCGAAGCCGCTGGCGGTGGTCCGGCCGTCGCTGCCGCGGCCCGCGCAGCTGCCGATCCGGCCGTTCGGGTTCGTGAGCCGCACCGGGGAGCTGCGCCGGCTGGGCGCCGCGTCCACCGCCCCGGTGGTGATCAGCGGGCCGGCCGGGGTCGGCAAGAGCGAACTCGCCCTGCACCACGCGCACGACGTGGCGGCGGCCGACGGCCAGCTGTACGCGGACTTCGGGCTGCTCGGCCCGGACGGCTCGGCCGCCCGGACGGTGATCGACGGCTTCCTGCGGGCGCTCGGCGTGCCCGACGGGCAGCTGCCGTTCGGCGCGGACCAGCGGGCGGGGCTGTACCGTTCGCTGCTCGCCGAGCGCCGGCTGGTGGTGCTGCTGGAGAACGTGAGCTGCGAGCAGCAGGTGCGGCCGCTGCTGGCCGACGCGCGGAGCAGTGTCACCGTCGTGGTGGGCCGGGCCGCGCTGCTGGGGCTGCGCGGGGTCCGGCGGCTGCGGCTGGACGTGCTGCCCAGGGCCGACTCGATCGCCATGATCACCGCGGGGGTGCCGGACCGGGCGGAGGCCGAGCCCGGGGAGTGCGACCGGCTCGCGGCCCTCTGCGGCGATCTCCCGCTGGCCCTGGACATCGCGACGCGCCGGCTCGCCGCCCGGCCCGGTCTGCCGCTGCGCCTGGTCACCGGGTGGCTGCGCGAGCCGGGCGCGGCGCTGGACTGGCTGCGGATCGGCGACCTGTCGGTGCGTGACTCGCTGCTCTCGGCGTACTTCGGGCTGGACGACCGGGCGAGGGACCTGCTCGACCGGCTGGCCGGGCCCGCCCCCGAGCGTCCGGGGCCGCAGGCGGGCGGTTCGGCGGTGCTGGTCGAGGACGAGCTGCTGGAGGAGCTCGCCGACGCCGGGATGCTGCGCCGGGGCCGTGGCTCCGGGGTGTACCGGATGGATCCGCTGGTCCGGGCGCTGGTGGCGGACCCGGCGCCGTACCGGCTGCCGGCCGCGCCGGGCGGGCCGTCCTGGGCCGGGCGGCGGCACACCGCGGACCACCGGACGCGCTACGCCGACCAGATGGTGCCGGTCATTTGATTGTCTCCGTTGACCGGTCCTGTCGATCAACAATCCCGTCGGATTGACTTCTCGTCATAGGAAATACCGGAGCAGTTCGCGAGAATCGGGGTGGATATGACCGACCACGAGGTCGAGGTCCTGGCGATCGGGGCCGGCCCGTCGAATCTGGCGCTGGCGGTGGCGATCGAGGAGTCGGGCCCCCACGGGCTGGCCAGGAACACGCTGGTGCTGGAGCAGCACGAGGACATCAGATGGCAGCGCAACCTGCTGCTGCCCTGGGCACGCAGCCAGGTCTCCTTCCTCAAGGACCTGGTGACGCTGCGGAACCCGCAGAGCCGTTTCTCCTTCCTGAGCTATCTCGGCAGCAAGGGCCGGCTCGACGAATTCGTCAACCAGGGCACCTTCAACCCCTACCGGCAGGAGATCTCCGACTACCTCGCCTGGGTGGCCGCCTCCCTGGAGCACGTGGGAGTGCGGTGCAACGCCCGCAGCGAGCGGATCGAGCCCCGGCGCGCCGCCGACGGCACCCTCACCGGCTGGACGGTCACCCTGGCCGGCGGTGACACCGTCAGCTGCCGCGACCTGGTCGTCGGCGCCGGACGCGACGCCCGGGTGCCGGAGGTCTTCCGGGGCCTGCCCGCCGACAAGGTGATCCACAGCACCCAGTACGCCTCGCGCATCGCCCGCCAGCCCACCGACCGGGACACCCGGGTGGTCGTGATCGGCGGGGCGCAGAGCGCGGCCGAGATGTTCATGGCCGTCCACCACGACCTGCCGCGCAGCCGGCCGACCCTGCTGGTCCGCTCCATCGGCCTGCAGAACTACCAGACCAGCAAGTTCACCAACGAGCTGTTCTTCCCGTCCTTCATCGACGAGTTCTACTCCACGGCCCCCGAGGAGCGGGCGCAGATCCTGGAGGAGATGCGGCAGACCAACTACGCGGGCCTGGCCGCGCCCTTCCTCGACGAGCTGTACTCCATGCTCTACCGCCAGCGCCTCGACGGCGTCGACCGCTCCTCCGTCCGGCCGATGACCGAGATCCTCGCGGCGGCCGTCGACGGCGACGAGATCGTGCTGGAGCTCCGCGACCGCCGGACGGGCAAGACCGAGCCGCTCCGCTGCGACCTCGTCCTGCTCGGCACCGGCTACGAGCCGGCGATGCCCGCCCTGGTGCGCGACCTCGCCGGGCGCCTCGGCCTCGACGACATCGCCGTCGACCGCCGCTACCGGGTGGACCTCGGCGAGTCCGCGCACGCCGCGCTCTACCTCCAGGGCGTCAACGAGGCGACCCACGGCATCGCCGACTCCCTGCTCAGCGTCCTCGCGCACCGCTCCGGCGACATCCTCGCCGACATGCTCGACCGCCGGACCGTCACCATGGCGAGGGCCGCCTGATGGAGATCCGCCGACTCGACCGCGCCGGGCTGACCCGCGCGTACGGCCTCGCCTCGGAGCGGCTGCTGCCCTGGCCGGCCCTCAACGCACCCTTCGAGGGGGCGTGGTGCGTGGTGGCACCCGGCGAGGAGTCCACCGCGCACTCCCACCACGAGTACGAGATCTTCGTCGCCATGACGGGCACCTCGGTCCTCGTCAGCGACGGGGAGACCCGTCCGTTCGCCGCCGGCGACATCGCCCACCTGTTCCCCGGCAGCCACCACAAGGTGGTCAACGAGTCCGCCGAGGACTTCGAGTTCTACTCCGTCTGGTGGGACACCGACATGTCGCAGCGGTTCCTGGCCCGCCACGAGGAGGAGACGACATGAGCAGGCGCACCGTGGTGATCTCGCCCGCCCCCACCGCCAACGGCGACCTCCACCTGGGCCACCTGGCCGGCCCGTTCCTCGCTGCCGACGTGCACACCCGCTACGCCCGCGCCGTCGGCCGGGAGGTGCTCTTCGGCACCGGGGTCCAGGACACCCAGACGTACGTGGTCACCACCGCGCACCGGCTGGGCATCACCCCGCAGGAACTGGCGGCGCGTTCGGCGGGCGACGTCGACAAGTCGCTGGCGGCGCTCGGCATCGCGGTCGACGGGTACACCGGCGACGAGCCGCGGTTCACCGGCTTCGTGGTGGACTTCATGACCGGGCTGCACGAGGCCGGCCGGCTCACCGAGCGCACCGTGCAGCTGCCGTACTCGCCGCGCACCGGCGAGTACCTCGTCGACGGCCACGTCCGCGGCGGCTGCCCGCACTGCCTGGCCGACGGCTGCGCCGGCCTGTGCGAGAGCTGCGGGCACCCCATCGCCGCCGGCGAACTCATCGACCCGCGCTCCACCCTGCACCCCGACGACGTGCTGGAGCGGCGCGAGGCCACCGTCCTGGTGCTGCCGCTGGAGGAGTACCGCGACCGGCTGCGGGCCTACTACACGCAGCACGCGGCGGCGATGCGCCCGCACATGGCCCAGGCCGTCGAGGACCTGCTCTCCCGGCCGCTGCCGGACTTCCAGATCACCTACCCGATCGCCTGGGGGATCCCCTTCCCCGCCATGCCGGGACAGACCGTCAACTCCAACGCCGAGACGATGGCGTGGAGCATCTACGTCACCGCCCGCTCCGCCGAGGCCCGCGGGGCGGTACTCGGCTCGATCGACGAACTCTGGCTGCCCGCGGCCGACTCCGAGGTGGTCTACTTCCTCGGCTTCGACAACACCTTCCCGTTCGCGGTGGCCGGGGTCGCGATGCTGCTGGCGTACGACGGCCGCTACCGGCTGCCCGACCGGTTCGTCACCAACGAGTTCTACGAGCTCGACAACCTCAAGTTCTCCACCAGCCGCGGCCACACGATCGGCGGCCGGGAACTCGCCGCCGAGGTGCCCCGCGACCTCATCCGCTTCCATCTCGCCGCGACCAGCCCCGAGTTCCAGCGCAGCGACTTCAGCCGCGGCGCACTCGAACGCGTCACCGGCACCCGGCTCGTCGAACCCTGGAACCGGATCGCCGCCCGCGTCGACCGCTGGGCGGAGGCCGGCGAACTGCCGGTCTCCGAACGCTCCCGCAAGGCCGCCGCCCGGATCGCCGAACGGTTCGCCGCCACGTACGAGCTGCCCGGCTTCAGCCTCGTCCGGGCCACCGAGACGCTCGCCGACCAGCTCGCCAGGCTCGCCGACTGGGAGCCCCTGCCGGACCAGGCCGGCGACTACTGCCACCAGGTGGAAGCCGTCCTGCGCTGCGCCGCCCCGATCCTGCCCGACCTCGCCGAACAGGCCCTGCCGGACACCGCGTTCCGGGCCGCGGCGGAGGCCGCCACGATCGTCCCCCGTCGCCTGCCCCGACTGATCGGCCGGGCAGGATGACATGAAGGCCGACCCACGGCACGTTCTGATCGTCGGCGCCGGCGTCACCGGACTGCTCACCGCGGTCCGGTGCGCCCGGGCCGGCCACCGGGTGACGGTGGTGGACCGCGGGGCCGTCCCCAACCCGGAGTCCACCTCGTACGACCAGCACCGGGCGATCCGCTCCCTCGACCCGGACGACCTCGACACCAGCCGCCGGCTCGCCGGCGCCCACTGGCGCTGGCTCGAACTGGAGGAACTGCTCGGCAGCACCATCTACCGCCGGGTCGGCGCGCTCACCGCATGGCCGGCCGCCCGCGCCGAGACGGTCACCCGGGTGGCCGCGACCGCCAACCTGCCGATCACCGTGGTCGATCCGGCCGACTTCCCGCACATCCGGTTCCCCGCCGACTCGGTGGGCGTGCTGGAGCACGACGCGGGCGTCCTGCTGGCCGACCACGTGCTGTGGGCGGTCGCCCAGTGGCTGGTCCGCCAGCCCGGGGTCACCCTGCGGCCCTGGCAGGAGGTGACCGAGGTCCAGGCCGACGCCGCCAAGGTGGTGCTGGCCGACGGCGAGGTGCTGGGCGGCGACCTGGTGCTCGTCGCCGCCGGGCCGTGGTCCAAGGAGCTCGTCGAACTGCCCATGGTGATGCTCCGGCAGACCATGCTCTACCTCAAACCGCCGCCCGACCTGGCCTCCTGGTGGAACAACGCCCCCAGCGCGGGCCAGATGGGCACCGCGGGCCGCGGCTGGCTGCTCCCGCCCGGCGGGGGCGCCCTGCTGAAGGTCAGCACCCACACGGTCTGCCGGGAGGTCGACGGCCTCACCGACCGGCCCGACGAGGAGGAGGCGCCGTTCGCCGACCTGATCATGGCGGAGTCCATGGTGACCGACCCCGAGCGCTACCGGGTGATGGACGTCAGGCGCTGCCACTACCTGGTCGACGCCGGCACCGGCGAGGCCCACCTCAAGCAGATCGGCCCCGCCGTGTGGGCCCGGTCCGCCAGCGGCGGCGACGGCTTCCGCACCGCCCCGCTGGTCGCCGACCGCATCGTCCGGGCCGCCGACGGACTGCCCGACTGAACACCTGGAACCGGAGAGGAGATCCACCATGAGCGACACCGACAACGTGCTGCTGATCATCGGCAGCGGGCTGAGGGTCTACCGCGAATACCTCGTCAGATCGGTCTCGGCCCGGGCCCGGGCGGCCGGACTGCGCCTGGTGCTGATCAACAACATCAGACCGACCTGGCAGCAGGAGTACGTCGACGAGATCACCGTGGTCAACGTCTTCGACCACGGCCTGCTGGCCGCGACCGCGCGGGAGATCGCCGCCCGCAGCAGCATCGCGGGCGTGCTCTGCTGGGACGAGCCGCTGGTCATGCCCGCCGCCGAACTCGCCGCCGAGTTCGGCGTGCCGGGCCTCGGCACCGCCGGCGTGCAGGGCTGCCGCGACAAGTACCGCACCCGCTCGCTGCTCACCGCCGCCGGCCTCCCGCAGCCCGGGTTCACGATGACCGCCACCCCGGACGAGGCCCGCGCCGCCGCCGCCCGGATCGGCTACCCCGTGGTGGTCAAGCCCCGGGCGCTCGGCGCCAGCATGGGCGTCGTCCTCGCCGCCGACGCGGCCGCGCTCGACGCGGCCTACCGGACGGCGTCCGGCGCCAGCCTCGTCGGCGACGAGCCCTACCGGGGCGGCGCCATCGTGGAGGGCTTCGCCGACGGACCGGAGATCAGCGTCGACGCCGCCGTCTTCAAGGGCGAGTACCTGCCGATGTTCGTCGCCCGCAAACGGACCGGCCACCACCCGTACTTCGAGGAGGTCGGCCACATCGTCGACGCCGCGGACCCGCTGCTCGCCGACGACGTGCTGATCGACACCCTCGCCCGCGCCCACCGGGTGATCGGGGTCGAGAACGGCATCACCCACACCGAGGTGAAGCTCACCGACCGCGGACCGGTCATCATCGAGATCAACGGCCGCCTCGGCGGCGACCTCATCCCCCTCCTCGGCCGCACCGCCACCGGCATCGACCCGGGCGAGGTCCTCGTCGACCTCGCCCTCGGCCGCCGGCCCGAGGTCGAGCAGCTCCGGCAGACCGTCGCGGGCATCCGCTTCGGCTACCCGGCCGAGGACTCCACCGTCCGCTCGGTCACCCTGCCCGACGAGGCGCCGGGGCTGGTCGACGCGGCCGTCATGGCCGGGCCCGGCACCGAACTCCGGCTGCCGCCCGGCGGCTACATCGCCCGCCACTCGTACGTCGTCTGCGCGGCCGACACCCCGGAGGAGTGCGCCGAGCAGCTGGAGGCCGCCGCCGCGCTCGTCGTCCTCGACGCCGAGCCGCTGACCGCCAAGCAGGCCGGCACGGCCCTGGAGATGCCCGCCGGACTCCTGGACGTGGACGCATGAGCATCGACTACGACGGTCGGCGCTTCCGCAAGGCCGGCGGCGGCGACGGCGTCGTCGCCTGCTACCACCAGGAGGGCGACCTCGTCTGGGCGGACTTCACCGGCGGACCGGTCCGCCGGGGCACCGTCAACGGCACCGTCGACCCCGAGGGCCGCCTCCACCTCGCCTACACCCTGGTCATGGCCGACGGCGCGGTGATCTCCGGCGCGACGGTCAACACCCCCGAACCCGCCCCGGACGGACGGCTGGTGCTCCGCGAGGAGTGGGAGCGCTACGGCCGCCACACGGCCAGCGGGGTCTCCTACCTCGAGGAAGTGCGCTGAGATGTCACCGACCGACCGGCAGACCGCCGACCTGGAGAGCCGTGTCCGCGGCCGCGTCCGCCGCCCCGGCGAGGACGGCTTCGCCGAGGCCAGCGCCCCCTTCAACAAGCGTTTCGCCACCACCGCCCCCGCCCTCGTCGTCTCCGCCGCCGACACCGCCGACGTCGTCGCCGCGATCGGCTGGGCCCGTACCCACGGCGTGCCGCTGGTCGCCCGCGGCGGCGGGCACGGCTACGCCGGGACCTCCGTCACCACCGGCCTGGTCCTGGACCTGCGGGCGCTCGACACGATCACGGTCGACCCCGCCACCGGGCTGGTCACCGCCGGCGGCGGCACCCGGATGAACGCGCTGTACGCCGTGCTCCAGGAACACGACCTGGCGATCCCGCTGGGCAACTCCGACGACGTGTCGGTGGCCGGGCTGACGCTCGGCGGCGGCGTCGCGGCCGTCTCCCGGGCCTTCGGTGCGACCTGCGACTCCCTGGTGGAGACCGAGATCGTGCTCGCCGACGGCACCGTGCTCACCTGCGACGAGGAGCGCAACGCCGACCTGTTCTGGGCCTGCCGGGGCGGCGGCGGCGGTGTCTTCGGCGTCAACACCTCCTTCACCTTCCGCACCCGCCCGACCCGGCCGAGCTCCACCTGCCTGCTGCTGTGGCACGGCGAGGACGCCGCCCCGGTGCTCGCCCGGATGCAGGAGGTCATGCGCGACGCCCCGGACGCCTTCTCCGCCCGGATCGGCGTCAACCGGACCACCGACGGGCCCACCGTCGTCTCGGTGATCGGCCAGCACCTCGGCCCGGCCGGCGAACTGCGCCGGATGCTGGCCCCCGCCCTGGCCGTCGCCGCCCCGTACAGGGCGGACATCGAGGACCGCACGTACTGGGAGGCCAAGGACTACCTGCACCACAACACCTCCGGCGACCCGTTCGCGGTCCGCACCAGGACGGTCACCGAACCGCTCGGCGCCGAGGCGGTCAGCGCGGTCCTCACCGCCCTCGACAAGTGGCCCGGCAGCAGCAACCCGGACGGTGCCGGCGTGGCGCTGTTCACCTGGGGCGGGGCGATGAACCGCGTGCCCGCCACCGCAACGGCCTTCCCGCACCGGGACGTGCTCTTCCTGGTCTCCATGGACACGTCCTGGGGCGTCGGCGACAGCGCCTCGACGGTCCGCGCGAACCTCGACTGGCTGACCGGACTCTACGACTCCATGGGCGACTTCGCCGGGAGCGGCGCCTACCTCAACTTCGCCGACCCTGACCTGCAGGACTGGGGGCCGGCCTACCACGGCCCCAACCTCCGGCGGCTGCGCGAGATCAAGCACCGCTACGACCCGGACCGCTTCTTCGACTTCCCGCAGGCCCCCTGACCGGGCCGCCGCCCAACGGCCCCAACGGCACCGGCACCAACGGCCCCACCGGCACCGGACGACCGGCACCACAGCACCGGCACCACAGCCCGGCACCCCCCGCACGCCCGAACCCGAGAGAGGGACAGCGACATGACCAGTACGCCGGACGGAGCCGGGATCCTCGCCCGGGCCAGGGCGCTCGCCCCCGCGCTGCGCGAGCGCTCCGAGGAGATCGAACGCGCGCGCCGGCTGCCCGCCGACGTGGTCGAACTCCTGCGCGCCACCGGGGTGTTCCGGATGGGCTTCGGCCGCCGCTGGGGCGGTCCCGAGCTCACCTCGATGGAGCAGACCGCCGTGGTCGAGGCCCTGGCGTACGGGGACACCTCGGCCGGCTGGTGCGCGATGATCGGCATGGACACCGGGCTGTACGCCTCGTTCCTGGACGAGACCACCGCCAAGGAGATGTTCCCCCACCTCGACATGATCACGGCGGGGCTGCTCTTCCCGTCCGGCCGGGCCGACCGCGTCCCCGGCGGCTACCGGCTCACCGGGCACTGGCAGTTCGGCAGCGGCATCACCCACAGCGACTGGGTCATCTCCGGCGCGTTCATCTTCGCCGACGGCCGGCCCGAGCCCGCCGAGGGCCCGCAGGACTCCCGGCTGCTGATGGTGCCCCGCGGCGAGGTCGAGATCCTCGACACCTGGCACACCACCGGCCTGGCCGGCAGCGGGAGTTGCGACTACCGGATCACCGACGTGTTCGTACCCGAGGAGCACGCGCTCACCTTCGACACCGTGCACGGCGGGGCCGGGCCGCTCGCGCAGCCCGAGGTGCACATGCGCAACATGCCGGGCGTGCCGCTCGGCGTGGCCCGCGCGGCCCTCGACCACGTCCGCGCGGCCATCACCGAGGGCGGCCGGTGGACCGACGACTGGCGCGCCCAGACCACCCTCGCCGCGTGCGAGGCGGACTTCAACGCCACCCGCGCCGCGGTGTACGGGGCGCTGCACCGCCAGTGGGAGGTGCTCGCCGCCGGCGGCACCCTCGCCGACCTGACCCCGGACGAGCGGGCCGCCCTCCCGCTGTCGCGCCTGCACGCCTTCCGCACCGCCCGCTCGATCGTCACCCGCCTGTACGACCTGATGCAGACCGCCTCCGTCTACCGCCCGTCGCCGCTGGACCGCTGGCTGCGCGACACCACCACCATGTGCCAGCACATCGTCGCCCAGGACCGCATCCTGCAGTCCGCCGGTGCCCATCTCCTCGGCGGCAGGCCGGAGTTCGCGCTGAGCCTCGGCATCACCGGCTGACCCGTCCCGTCCGCCCGACCACTCCGAAGAGGGAGAAACCCCCATGACCGACCTCCTCGTCCCGGTCGTCCCCGTCGCAGCCCGGCGCCGGGTCCGGCTCCGCCACTACCTGATGTGCGCGCCCGCGCACTACGACGTGCGGTACTCCATCAACCCCTGGATGGACCCGGCCAAGCCGACGTCCACCGCCCTCGCGCTGGCCCAGTGGGAGGTGCTGCACGACCTGCTGGTCTCGTTCGGCCACCGGGTCGACGTCATCGCTCCCGGCCCCGGCCTGCCCGACATGGTCTTCGCCGCCAACGGCGCCACCGTGATCGACGGCAAGGCGCTCGTCGCCCGGTTCCGCCACCCCCAGCGGGACGGCGAATCCGCCCACTACCTCGACTGGTTCCGCGCGAACGGCTTCGAATCGGCCGTCCAGGCCACCTGGCCCAACGAGGGCGAGGGCGACTACCTGACCACCCGCCGGGCGATCCTGGCCGGCACCGGCTTCCGCTCCGACCCGCGCGCGCACGCCGAGGCCGAGGAGCTGTTCGACCGGCCGGTGATCCGCCTCGACCTGGTCGACCCCCGCTACTACCACCTCGACACCGCCCTCGCCGTGCTCGACGACGACGAGATCATGTACCACCCGGCGGCGTTCACGCCGGAGAGCCGGGCCGTGCTGCTCGGCCTGTTCCCCGACGCGATCCTCGCCGACGACCGGGACGCCGCGGTCTTCGGCCTCAACGCCGTCTCGGACGGCCTGCACGTCGTCCTGCCGGAGGCCGCCACCGGCCTGGCCGCCGAGCTGCGCGAGCGCGGCTTCGAACCGGTCGGCGTCGACCTCTCGGAACTGCTGAAGGCCGGCGGCAGCGCCAAGTGCTGCACGCTCGAACTGCGTCCGGCGCCCGCCGACCGCCCGTGACACCCCCGCGACCGGAGTGACGACATGACGCAACGACCACTGATCATCGTCGGGTACGTGAACGTGCTGCGCTCGGTGCCGCACTTCGAGCCCGGTTCGGTGATCCTCGTCGACGAGCCCGACGTGATCCGCAAGCGCCACCTCGCGGACGCCCTGGAGGGCGCCCCGATGCTGCGCGAACTCATCGCCTGGGAGTACCAGCTCGACGGCTCGGCCGACGAGTTCTTCAACACCCACCCGGACCTCGACCCGCTCTCGGTGGTCCCGCTGCTGGAGTACGCGACACCGTTCGCGGCGCGCCTCGCCGAGCGGTACGGCGTGCCGGGCGCGGGGGCCGGGGCCGCCCGGATCCTGCGCGACAAGGCCCTGCTGCGCAGGGTCACCGCCGCCGCCGGCGTCCGCAACCCGGAGTCCCGGGCCGTGGACGGCCCGGCGGAGGTCCGGGCGTTCATGGCCGAGCACCCCGGTTCCGTCGTGCTCAAGCCCGCCAACCGGCAGGCCTCGGTGGGCACGAAGATCCTGCACGACCCGGCCGGGACCGACCTGGCCTGGGCGGAGTGCGTGGCCCAGGACGAGGGCTACCTCGTGCCGGACCGCGACGTCCAGCTGCGGATGCTGGTCGAACGGTACGTGCGGGGCGACGAGTACAGCGTCGAGATGCTCGTGCGCGACGGCGTCCCGCTGTTCACCAACATCACCGCCAAGGTGCTGTTCCCCGGCCCCCGGCCGATCGAGCTCGGGCACCTCGTCCCGGCCGAGGTCTCCGACGAGCTGGGCGGGCGGCTGACCGACGGCACCGCCGCCGTGCTGCGGGCGGTCGGGTTCGGCAGCGGCATCGTGCACTGCGAGTGGATCGTCAGCGACGGCCTGCCGTACCTGGTCGAGTGCGCCGGGCGGTTCCCCGGCGACGGCATCCCGATGCTGATCGAGCAGGCGTACCCGGTCGACCTGGCGACCCACTACTACACGGTGATGCGGGGCGAGCAGCCCCCACCGCTGCCGCAGCGGGCGGAGGGGGGCGCAGCGGTGCGCTTCCTGCGGACCGACCCCGGCGTGGTGATCCGGGTCGAGGGGGTGGAGGCGGCCGGGGCGCTGCCGGGCGTCCTGCACGCCTCGGTCGGCTACGGGCCCGGCGACACCGTGGGCGAGTTCCGCAGCTCCTGGGACAGGGTCGGCTCGGTGACGGCCCGCGGTGCGACCTCCGGTGCGGCGATGGCGGTCGCCGAGGAGGCATTGAACGCCATCAAGGTGGTGACCGCCGAGCGCCCATCGGAATGACCGAACCGACGGACACGTGACGCCGTGCCGGGCCGTTGTGCATGCCATCGTCCGCAGGACGCGGTCCGCCCCAGGTCGGCGCGGGCCTGCGGACACACACCATCGAGAAGAGAGAACTGACGCAATGCAGAACCAGAAGGCCAAGGCGGACACCCTCCGCGCCCTGCACGCCGACGGGGTGCTCGTCCTCCCCAACGCGTGGGACGCGGGCAGCGCCGTGCTGATCGCCCGGGCCGGGGCCAGGGCCGTCGCCACGACCAGCGGCGGTGTCTCGTGGTCGCTCGGCCGCCCCGACGGGGAGCGGCTGACCCGGGACGAGATGGTCGAGCAGGTGCGGCGGATCGCCGCCGCCGTCGACGTGCCGGTGACCGCCGACGTCGAGGGCGGGTACGGCCCCGCGCCGGAGGATGTCGCGGCGACCGTGGAGGCGGTCGTGGCGGCGGGCGCGGTCGGGGTGAACCTGGAGGACTCCGGGGCTCCCGGTGGCGGGCTGTTCGGCCCGGAGGAGCAGGCGGCGCGGCTGCGGGCGGCCCGCGAGGCGGCCGCCCGTGCGGGCCTGCCGGAGCTGGTGGTCAACGTGCGGACCGACGTGTTCCTGTTCGGGATCGGCGCGCCCGAGGGCCGGCTGGACGACGTGCTGGCCCGGGCGAAGGTGTACGCCGAGGCGGGCGCCGACTCGCTGTTCGTGCCCGGCCTGCTCGACCTCGACACCCTCGCCGTGCTGGCCGGGCGGTCGCCGCTGCCGGTCAACGCGATGGCGGGGCCGGGCGGGCCCGGGGTCGCCGCGCTCGCCGCGGCCGGCGTGCGCCGGGTCAGCGTGGGCACGGCCGTCACCCAGGCCGCGTACTCCGCCGTGCACCGGGCTGCCGTCGAGCTCCTCACCGAGGGCGGCTACGGCGCGCTGGAGGGCGCGCTGGACTTCGGCACCCTCAACGGCGTGTTCGCGGACTGATTGATCGGCGGTTCCGCCCGGCGGTGTCGATCAACCGGCCGGCGGGCTGCAATGGGACGGACGGCGGCGCGGGGTGCCCGGTGGCGCTCCGCGCCGCTCCGTCAGAGGCGAGGCCGCATACGGGATCCGAGGAGACGAGGGCAGAGCTGTGAGTGTGACGACTGCGACGAAGACCGAGCCGGAGGCCCGCCCGCCCGGCGTCCTCGCGGCGCTCCGGGCGACGCCCGCGCCGGTCCGGTACCTGCTGGGCGGCGTGCTCGTGAACCAGATGGGCGCCTTCGTCCAGACCTTCCTGGTGCTGTACCTGACGGCGCGCGGCATGTCGTTCGGCCGGGCCGGGCTGGCCCTCACGGCGTACAGCGCGGGCGCGGTGCTCGGCACGCTGCTCGGTGGCGAGCTGACGCACCGGCTGGGCCCGCGGACCACCATCGGCGGGGCGATGGCGGCCTCCGCGGCCATCCTCGGCCTCATCCCCTTCCTGAGCAGGCCCGCGATGTTCGGGCTGCTGCTGGCCGCGGTCGCCGCCGCGGGCCTGGCCACCCAGGCGTACCGCCCGGCGGCGGCGCTCATGCTGAGCGAGCTGATGCCGCAGGAGTTCCGGGTGATGGCGTTCTCCATGCTGCGGATCGCGCTCAACATCGGTGCGGCGATCAGCCCGCTGATCGCCGCCGGGCTGATCCTCGTCGACTGGGACCTGCTGTTCTGGCTGGACGCGGCGACCGCGATCGCCTACGCCGCGCTGGCGTTCGCCCTGCTGCCCCGGCTGCCCGCCGAGCCGCCGGCGGAGGCCGCCACGGCCGGCGGCGCCGACGAGCCGGCCGACGCCAGGCCCGTGCCGTCCCGGGGCTCCGCGTACGCGGTGCTCGCCCGGGACCACAAGTACCTGCTCTTCCTGGCGTCGGTGCTGCTGGGTTCGGTGATCTACGTGCAGTGCACCGTCGCCCTGCCGCTGAAGATCACCGCCGACGGCCACTCCACCGGCCTGTACAGCATGGTGCTCACCGCCTCCTCCCTGATCCTCATCACCTGCGAGCTGAAGATCACCAGCTACGTGCGGCACTGGAAGCCGTACCTGGCGGGCGCGGTCGGCACCGCGCTGATGGCGCTCGGCGCGGCCGGGTACGGGCTGGAGGCGGGCTCCGGCGTGGTGCTCATCCTCTGCACCGCCGTCTTCGTGTCCGGGGTGATGGTCAGCGGCCCGACGATGTTCGCCCACCCGTCCACCCATCCGGCCCCGGTCCGGGCCCGGTACGTCGCCGCGCACCAGGCCACCTTCGGTCTCGGCATGGCCCTCGGCCCGACCCTGGGGGTGCTCGCCTGGGGTGCGTTCCACAACGGCATCTGGCTGCTGTGCGGGGTGGTCGGCCTGGTCGCCGCCCTGTGCGCGCAGCTCGGCATGCGCGGCCACGTCCCGGCGGACTCCTGCCCGGGACCGGCCGGCCCGCCGCGGCCCCCCGCCCCGGGCCGGTGCGGGGGGCCGCGGCGTGCGGCCCCGCCCGCGTGGTGGACACGCGCGGGGGCGGGCGAGGAGTCATCATCGGGGTGGACCGAAGGAGCGCGATGGCACCCTCCCCCTCCCGTGCACCGGCGCCCGCCCGGCGGCTCGCCCGGCTCGCCCTGGTCTGCGCGGCCGCCGCCGTGGTGGTGCTGGCCGCGGAGTCCGGTGCGGCCGGCCTGCTGATCGCCGCCCTCGGTCTGGCGGCGCTGGCCCTCGCCGGTGCCGGGGCCTGGTGGGCGCTCGCGCACCGCGGTGCCGTCCGCGTGGCCGGCGGGGTGCTCGCGGTGGGCGCGCCGCTGGCCGTGGTGGTGCTCTACGCCCGTGCGGGCCTGTGGCCGGTCTCGCTGGCGGCGCTGCTCCTCCTGGCGGCGGCGACGGCCTGCGGTCAGGCCGCGGTGCGCCGGGTGGAGGCACCGTCCGGCATGCCCGCACGGGCGTGCGCCCCGCCGCGGCATCCGGTGCTGATCATGAACCCGAAGTCCGGCGGCGGCAAGGTCGGCCGCTTCGGCCTGGTGGGCAAGGCCGAGGCGCTGGGTGCCCGGGTGGTCCTGCTGGACACCACCGTGGAGACGGACGTCGCCGAACTCGCCCGCCGGGCGGTGGCCGGGGGCGCCGACCTGCTCGGCGTCGCGGGCGGCGACGGCACGATCGCGCAGGTGGCCGAGGTCGCGGCCGAGCACGGCCTGCTGTTCCTCGCCCTCCCGGCCGGCACCCGGAACCACTTCGCCATGGACCTCGGCCTCGACCGGGACGACCCCTCCCGCGCCCTGAAGGCGCTGACCGAGGGCGAGGAGCTCCGGGTCGACCTGGGCACGGCCGGCGGGCGGGCCTTCGTCAACACCGTCTCGTTCGGCGTCTACGCGCAGATCGTGCAGCGCCCGGAGTACCGCGGGGCCAAGACCGGCACGATCCTGGCCGCCCTGCCCGACCTCCTGCTCGGCTACACCGGCCACCCGCTCGACGCCTCGGCGGGCACCACCCGGCTGGAGTCCCAGCAGGCGCTGCTGATCAGCAACAACCCGTACACCCTGCCGGGCCCGACGGGCGCGGGCGGGCGGCGACTCCGGCTCGACCTGGGCGTCCTGGGCGTCGTGGGCGTGCGGGTCGGCAGCGCCGCCGCGGCGGCCGAGCTCGCCGTGCTCGGCACCCGCGCGGACGGCCTGCACGTGCTCACCGCCCCGGAGGTCACCGTCGGCTCCGCCGCACCCACCATCCCGGTGGCCGTCGACGGCGAGGCCCTGCACCTGCCCACGCCCGTCACGTGCACCGTCCGGCCGGGGGCCCTGCGGGTCCTGGTCCCGGTGCACCGGCCGGGCACCCGGGCGGCCGCCCCGGCCGCGGGCTGGCGCGCCGTCGTCGGCCTGGCCCTCGGCCGCCACGCACCGGAGTCCGCCGGCTGAGGGACGCCCGGCGCGGCCCGCGGCCACCGGCGGTGCCCGGGCACAGGTGACCTTCGGCCCCTGCACCGCCGGGGCGGCACCCCGCATGGTGGAAGAGGGCCCCGCCCGGACGCGGAGGGACGAAGGAGCATCGACACACCGACGGAGCACAGGGACGCAGCTCCGGCCGGTCAGGACAGGAGAAGTGCCATGCGGATCGGCCGCAGCCCGTCGGGAAACCCCTCGGCGGGCCTCTCGCCACGGGCCGCGATCGTGCTCGGCGCAGCCGTGCTGGCCGTCCCGCCCGCCGTGGGCAGCCTCGTCTTCGCCGACCTGCACGCCAGCAGCGCCAGGACGGTGGAGGTGATCCGGGAACGCCTGGATCCGGCCACCACCGCGGCCCGGCACCTCGGCAGCCTGGTCAACGGGCAGGCCGCCTCGCAGCGCGGCTACCTGCTGACCGGCGACCCGCTCTACCTCGCCGAGCTGAACGCCGGCACCGCGGACGCCGCCGAGACGTTCGCCGAGCTCAACAGCCGGGCCACCGCCGTACCCGGCCTCCACCTCGACCTCGCGCAGCTGGAGCACGAACTGGCCACCTGGCTGAGCGGCCTGGACCCGGCCGGCGCACCGGCGGCGTACGCCGGACCGGACCGGGTGAGCGCGGCGGCCCTCCACGCGGGGGATCCGCACCGGCTGCTCGCGACCACCGGGCACATGACCGAACGGCTGATCGAGGAGCAGCGGTCCCTCCAGTCGGCCACCTCGTCGGAGCACCGCAGCATGCTGCTGGTCGTCACCCTGCTGACGGCCGTGCTGCTGACCGCGGTGGCCCTGCTGTTCGTGCTGGGCTCCCGGCGGTTCGTGACGCCGCTGACCGCCCTGGAGCGGCGGGTGCAGGAGGCGGCGCGCGGCGACACCGGCGGCGGGTCGCACGCCCACGCGGGCTGGTTCGGCGGCGTCTTCGCCGAGGTGGAGCAGGTCCACACCCGGATGAAGGAACTGCGGTGGGACGCCCGCCGTCACCGCGAGGCGCTCGTGCAGCACGGCGAGGCGGCGCTCGGCGTCTTCGAGTTCCTCGTCTCGCACACCGGCCCCGGCCCCGGGGTCGACGCCGCCGGGCACCTGGTCGCGGCGGAGGGCCTCGTCGCCGGCGACTTCTGGGACGTCCTGCCGCTGCCGGGCGGCGCCACCGGCCTCGTCCAGGGCGACGTCTCCGGTCACGGCGTGCAGGCGGGGCTGCTCGGGGCGGCCGCCAAGGCGAGGGCCTCCTCGGCGCTGCGCCTCGGCCACGGGCCCCGGGTCGCGGTGGAGTCCGCGTGGGGAGCGGTGGCGGAGGAGGCCGAGCGGTTCGTCACGCTCGCCGTCGTCGTGGTCGACCCGGCCGCGGGCACGGTCGAGTGGGTCAACGCCGGCCACGAGCCGCCCGTGCTGCGGCGGGCCGACGGCACGGTGGAGTACCTGGGGGGCACCGGACCGCTGGTCGGCGCGGTGGTCGACCCCGCGGACCGCCCGTGGCGGACCGCCCGGACCTCGCTCGGCGCCGGCGACCTGCTGGTGCTCGCCACCGACGGCCTGACCGAGGCGCGCGGACCGCGCGGCGAGGAGTTCGGCGCCGACCGGGTGGCGCGGGTGCTGCAGGATCCGGGGGCCGACGACCCGGCGAGCGCCATCACCGGCCTCTACCTCGCCGTCGACCGGCACGGCATCGACTGGCAGCGCGACGACGTCACCGTCCTCGCCGCCCGGCTCACGCCGTAGCCCCCGGCCCGTCCCGCCCGGTGCAGGCACCTCCGGACGGCTGCACCAGTGGCCTCCACGGCACGACGACTTGCCATGAAGTGCACTCCAGCACCGACGATGAGGGCACCCCGAAACCGCGTGGCCGCCCCCGCCGGACCGGCCCGCACCGACCGTACGGAGCGGCACACCCATGACCACCGACCTCCCTGTCGTCCTGATCACCGGCACCTCCAGCGGCATCGGCCTGGAGACCGCGATCGGCGCCGCCCGCGCCGGCCTGCACGTCGTCGCGACGATGCGCGACCCCGGCCGCGGCACGGCCCTGCGCCGCGCCGCGGAGGAGGCCGGGGTGGCCGGACGGATCGAGGTCCGGCCGCTGGACGTCACCGACGCGGCGTCGGCGCGGGCGTGCGTCGCGGCCGTCGCCGCCGACCACGGACGGCTCGACGCCGTCGTCAACAACGCCGGGGCCGGCCGGGTCGGCACCCTGGAGCTGGACGGTGTCGCCCGGGCCCGCGAGGTCATGGAGGTCAACTTCTTCGGCGTGCTGACCGTCACCGAGGCCGCGATGCCGCACCTGCGGGCCGCCCGCGGGCGGCTCGTCACGGTCACGAGCGTGGGCGGCGTCGTCGGCCAGCCGTTCAACGAGGCGTACTGCGCGGCGAAGTTCGCCGTCGAGGGCTTCATGGAGTCGCTGCACCCCGTCGCCGCCGGACTCGGCGTGGCCGTGACCGTCGTCGAGCCCGGCGCCGTCGCCAGCGAGTTCGCCCGCACCGCGGGGGCGGGTGACGGCCTGGAGGAGCGCGCCGAGCAGTCCGGGCCGTACGGGCCCGCCCTGCGCGCCTACCTGGCCCGTACGGCGGAGGCGTTCGCCTCGGCCCAGTCGGCGGCCGACGCGGCGGCCGTGATCGTCGGCGTGCTCGGCGCGGACCGCCCGCCGCTGCGGGTGCAGACCTCGGAGCGGGCCCGCGCCTTCACCGGCCTCAAGCTCGCCGACCTCGACGGCTCCGCGGTCACCGGTCTGACCGCCGGCTGGGTGGCCTGACCCGCCGCCCCGCCCGGCGGGCTGATCCGCTGACCCGCCGCGCCCGCGCCCGAGCCCGCAGGCGGGCCGTCCCCGGTCAGAAGGCCGGACAGAGGCCGGCGTGCACGACGTCCAGGATTCTGGCGGCGGTGTCCGGCCCGAAGCCGTCCGGGTGGGCGGGGCCGGTGAAGCGCACCTGCGTGAGCTCCACCAGCCGCGGACGGTTGCCGGGGTACTGCCTGATCGAACTGCACTGGTTCAGCCCCCGGTCGACGGCCTTGCCGGCCTGACCGCCGACGATCTCCGGATCGATCGCGTCCAGCGCGGCGACGTACGCCGCCGCGGTGGCGGCGTCGGGCTCCGGCAGGATGCCCGGTGCCACCGCACCGCCCGACGCCGGTGCACGGGACACGCCCGCCCCGCCCGCCCCGCCCTGCGCGGGGGACGCCGCGACCGGCGCGGCGGCACCGGCCGGGCCTCCGGCACAGCCGGTGGCACCGGCGAGGAGGACGAGGGTGAGGGCGAGGGCGCGGCGCACGGGTGCTCCTGGGTAGGTGGTGGCGCGGCGGCAGGACGGCCGGAGGGAAGCGGCTGCGGGTCCTCGTCCTGCCACCCGCGCCGGCGGGGTCCTCTGCGGGCAGAGCGGACGAGGAGCAGGTCTACCGAGGTACCTGCCGGTAGACCGAACGGTTTGCGGAAGCGTTACCGGCCCGTGTGCGGAGCGTGTCGCCCGGGTGGCTGCCCCGTGCCGGGCGCACGGGCGCGCCGACCGCGGAAAACCCCTTGCCCACGGGCGGGCGGCCGGGGCACGCTCGGCGGCATGCCCGACCACCTCTCCACCGCTCCTCCGCAGATCGCGGCCCTCTTCTCGCACGGGCGCCTGACGGCCGTGCCCCGCCGGGCGGCCCGCCGGGAGCAGTTGCTCGCCCACCTCGCCGGGACGCTCTTCGAGCCCGGCCGGACGTACCGCGAGGCGGAGGTCAACGAGGTGCTGCGCACGGTCCACGACGACCACCCGGCGCTGCGCCGCTACCTGGTGGAGGCGGGTCTGCTCGTCCGCACCCGGGACGGCGCCGCGTACCACCGGGCCGCCTGAACCCCACCCCGCGCCGGCCCCGCACCCGCCCCGCACGGAACGCAGCCGGCCCCGGACGCACCGGGGCCCGCCCGGCGGTGCAGGGAGGCCGGGCGGGCCTGGGGGAGCTGCTGCCGGCGGCACGGCGCCGCCGGGGGGTCAGCTACCGGGAACGGTGTCGGTGAACGTCGTGCCGGCCGTGCGGTAGCCGGTGACCTTCGCCGCCACCTGGGCGGGGGTGAGCACCTGGTCCTTGACGAAGTACACGTAGTCGACCTGCTGGTCGTACGACCGTGCGGTGGTGCTGGTCTGGCCGTTGAGGTCGATCAGCCAGTGGTTGAAGTCGATGAACTGCCCGGTCTCGGGCAGGTACGGCTCGCCGTGGGTGCCGAAGACCTGGCCGTCGATGTAGTAGGTGATGGCGTTGGAGTCGATGGTGATCTGCAGGTCGTGCCAGCCGTCGTAGGAGATGCGGCTCTCGGTGTGGGCGTTGACGGCGTTCCACGGGTCCGGGTTGTAGGTCTCCCAGGACGTGGCGTACATGATGTTGCCCTGCTCGCCCCAGCCGCCGTTCGGCAGGTACTCGAAGTCCTGCTCGCCGTAGTTGGGGTCCATCGGCGCGTTGAGCGGCGTGAAGGCGAAGAACGTCTGGTTGACGTGGTCGCCGTCGGGGCCGCCGGTCGGGGTGTCGTCGAACTTCACCCGGGCCGCGTACGTGCCGAACTTGAACTTCTGTGCGGTGGTCTGGAGTTCGGTCTCCTTGGTACCCGCCGCGGTGCCGTTGGTGGTGAGCCGCAGGTTCATGATCGAGTTGCTGAAGGTGATGTCGGCCGGCGACCACGTCGCGCCGGGCACACCCGGGCCGCCCTGGCCCGACTTCACCGTCCAGCCGTGCTGCTGCACGGCCGGCTCGGTGCTGCTGGTGTAGCTGAAGTCGTCGAACAGCGCCGGGGCGTTGGGGTCGGTCGGCGGCGTGGTGGGCGGGTTGGTCGGGGGCGTGGTGGGCGGCGTGGTGGGGTTGTTCCCGGCCGGGGCGGTGCCCCAGACGAGCGCGCCCGCACGCTGCAGCGTGACCTTGTTCCAGTTCGCGTACGCGGTCTGCGTGCCGCTGAACGAGTAGTCGTCCGACTGGGTCAGGGTCTGCCAGTCGGCGCGGTAGAAGCGCAGCTGCATGTCGCCGGTGTTCTGACCGGGGGCGAGCGAGCCTGCGCCGGAGGTGAAGCCGATCTCCAGGTAGCGGTCGGCGGTGGCCGTGGGGCTGGCCAGGGTGCCGAACGTGCCGGTGATGTTCCCACAACCCTTGACCGCCCACGAGCAGGCGAAGCGGTAGGAGACCGACGGACCGTCCGACTTGAAGTAGTAGCGCAGCTTCAGGTCGGAGAGCGGCACGGTGGTGGAGCCGGTGTTGACCACCTCGAACCACGGCTCGACCTGGTCGGCGGTGGCACCGGTGGCGCTGGTGCGGTACTGCACGCTCAGGGCCTCGGCCGCGGACGCGGTGGGGGCGGTGACCAGCGCCGCGCCGGCGAGGCCGGCGGCGGTGCAGACGGCCAGCGCAGCGCGGGTGCGGCGCGGGATGCGGAGCTTTCCTGACACGGTGGATCCCTTTCCTGTGGGGGCGGTACGGGACTACCTGCTGCACGGTGCAGGGCTTACAGCAGGGCGGTGCGGTGGATCCCCAGCGCGGCCAGGCGGGATGCGTGGCCGCGCAGGGTCGGCAGGAAGTCGGTGGTCCAGTCGCTGGCCGGGTTCCAGGCGCGGTCGGCGAGGGCCAGGAGCCGCGGGAACGCCAGGTAGTCGAACTGGTCGGGGGTGGCGACGAACTCGCTCCACAGCTGGGCCTGGGTGCCGAGCACGCGGGCGCGTTCGGCGTCCGTCCAGTGCCCGGGGCCGGGCTCGTTGGCGTGCACGGTGTGCAGGTCGACGACGGCGCCGGCCTGCCCGAGCGGTTCGTCGGCACGGTCGGACTGCGGGTAGTCGAGGTACGTCGAGCGGTGCGGGGTCATCACCACGTCGTGGCCGGCGCGGGCGGCGGCCAGCCCGTGGTCGCCGTCGCGCCAGGGCATCACGGTGAACTCGGGCGGCAGGGTGGAGGTGCTGTCCTCCGCCCAGACGACCGGGCGGCGCCCTGCGGCGAGCAGGTGGGCGCCGACCTGGCGGAGGAACCACCCGTGCAGCGCCTTCGGTGCGGGCAGGCCGAGTTCGGCCGTGCGCGCCAGGGCGGCGGGGCCGTTCTCCCACTCCTCGGTGGGGCACTCGTCGCCGCCGAGGTGCACGTACGGGGAGGGGAAGATCTCCATCACCTCGTCGAGCACGGTGCGGCAGAAGTCGAGCACCGCGTCGTGCACGCCGAGGACGGTGGGGCAGACGCCCCACTCCGTCCAGACGTCGAGCCGCTGCTCGGGCCGGTTGCCCAGGTGCGGGTAGGCGGCGAGGGCCGCGCGGGCGTGGCCGGGCATCTCGATCTCGGGCATCACGGTGACGCCGCGTTCGGCGGCGTACCGCACGAGGGTGCGCAGCTCGTCCTTGGTGTAGGCGCCGCCGTGCGGGGTGTCGTCGTAGCGGGTGGAGCCGGCGTGGCCGATCATCGACCGGGCCCGCACGGACCCGACCTCGGTGAGCAGCGGGTACGCGTCGACGGGCATCCGCCAGCCCTGGTCGTCCGTCAGGTGCAGGTGCAGGACGTTGAGCCGGTGCAGGGCCATCCGGTCGACGGTGCGCAGGAGGTGCGCGAGCGGCTGGAAGTGGCGGGCGGCGTCGACCATGAGGCCGCGCCACGGGTAGCGGGGGCGGTCGGTGATCGTGACGCAGGGCAGTGTCCAGGCGGTGCCGGTGACCGGGTGGTCGGCGAGCGCCTCGGCGGGGAGGAGCTGGCGCAGGGTCTGGACGGCGTTGAGGAGCCCGCCGGGCCGGGCGGCCCGCAGGACGGCCCGCTCGGGGGTGACGGTGAGCCGGTAGCCCTCCTCTCCGCACTCCGGGGCGAGGGCCGGGTCGACGGCGAGGTCGACGGTGCCCTCGACCGCGGGGACGAACGGGAGGCCGGTGGCGGGGGCGAGCAGGGTGCGCAGCAGGCGGGCGGCGTCCTCGGCGGCGGCGTCGGCGCTCAGGGTGGTGCGGGCGTCGAGGGTGAGCCGGCCGGTGCCGGCGGCGAGGTGGACGGGAGTCGGAATGATCACGGGTTCGGGTCTCTCCGGGAGGGTTCGGACGCGGTCAGCCCTTGACGGCGCCGGCGGTCATTCCGGTGGTGACGTTCTTCTGCAGGACGAGGAAGACCAGCAGGACGGGCAGCATGAAGAGCGAGGAGGCGGCCATGGTGGCGCCCCAGTCGGTGCCGAAGACGTTGGCGAAGGAGGAGAGCCAGACGGGCAGGGTGCGGGCGTCCTGGTTCTTGATGATGAGCGTGTTGGCGAAGGCGAACTCGTTCCAGGCGGTGATGAAGCCGAAGAGCGAGGTGGCGAGCAGGCCGGGGGCGAGCAGCGGCAGCGTGACGCGGCGGAAGGCGGTCGGCCGGGTGCAGCCGTCGACGAGTGCGGCCTCCTCCAGTTCGGCGGGGATGGAGGCGAGGAAGCCGCGCAGCGTGACGATGGTGAAGGGCAGGGTCGTCATGAAGTAGACGAGGGTGAGCATGCTCAGGCTGTCGAGCATGTCGGTGTCGCGGGCGATGACGTACATCGGGATGAGCAGGGCTTCCCAGGGCGCCATCTGGGCGGTGAAGACGAGCAGGATGAAGGCCCGGCGGCCGCGCCAGCGCATCCGGCCGACGGCGAACGCGGCGAGGAGCGCCACCACGAGGGCGAGCAGCACGGCCCCGAGGGTGACGGCGAGGCTGTTGCGCCAGAAGGTGCCGAAGCCCTCGGCGTCGACGGCGGTGCGGAAGTGCGCGACCGTCGGGTGGAGCGGCAGGAAGGTCGGGGTGTCCGCCTGGATCTCCGCGGTCGGCTTGAACGCGGTGGTGACCATCCAGTAGACCGGGAAGGCCGAGACCGCGAGCACCGCGAGGGCGGCGAGGTTGAGCGGCAGCCTGCGCAGGGCGCGGCGCACGGTGCGGGCGGTCGCGGAGGTCCTGGCGGTACGGGCTTCGCGGGCGGGCCGCGGGGCCGGGGCGGGCGGTGCGGCGGGAGCGGCCGGGACGGCGGGCGCGGTCACAGGGCTTCCCCTTCCTGGCGGAACATGCGGCGCAGGTTGAAGACGAGGGCGGCGAGCAGGATCAGCACGGTGAGCGTGGAGACCGCCGACCCGAGGTCGTACTTGTGCAGCGACTGGGCGATCTGGAAGGCGTACACGGGCAGGGTGGTGGTGGCGCCGTACGGGCCGCCCTGGCTGACCACCCAGATCTGGGCGAAGCACTTGAAGGTCCAGATCACCTCCAGCGAGGTGACGAGGGCGAAGAGCGGCCGCAGGGTGGGGAAGGTGACGAGCCGGAACGTCTGCCAGGGGCCGGCGCCGTCGATGGTGGCGGACTCGTAGAGCTCGCCGGGGATGGTGGTGAGCCCGCCGTAGAGCGTGAGGGCGGCGAACGGCACGGACTGCCAGACGATCAGCATCACGAGGATGGCGAAGGTCGCGTTGCTGTGGGCGAACCAGGCGTACTCGCGGTACCCGTGCAGCCCCAACTGGTCAAGTAGCCAGTTGACCACTCCGAAGCGGGACTGGAACAGCCACTGGAAGATGGTGGTCGCGGCGATCACCGGGGTGGCCCAGGCGAGGACGAGCGCGCTCATCACCGCGAGCCGCATCCGCCGCCCGAGGCGTACGAGCATGAGGGCTATGAGGGTGCCGATCCCGGTGATCAGCACGGTGTTGAGGGCCGTCCAGACGAGGGTGCGGCGCACCACGGTCCAGAACTCGGGGTCGGACAGCACCTCGGCGTAGTTGTCGGTGCCGACGAACGGCGCACCGCCGCGGATGAGTTCGGCGAGCCGGAAGTGCTGGAACGACATCAGCAGGTTGCGGACGAGCGGGTAGACCAGGAGGTACGCCGCGCCCACCAGGGTGGGGGCGACGAGCAGATACGGCCAGACCCGGCGCAGCGGGGCCAGGGGGGCGGTGGGCACGGCGTGGTACTCCCGTCAGGACGTGCTGTTGAGGGCCTTGGTGATGGCGTCGGAGGCGGCCTTGCCGGCGGTGGCCGGGTCGGCGCCGGTGAGCACCTGGGTCATGTACTGCTTGATCGGGTTGTTGGCCTCGACCGCCGCCCAGTTGGGCGAGTTGGGGGTGGCGTGGCCGTTGACGGCGCCCGCGGCCATGGCGACCGCACCGTCGTTGCCGGCGAGCACCCCGGCGAGCGACGTGCGGTTGGGCACGTAGCTCATCTCCTTGGCCATGTCGCTCTGCCACTTCTCGCCGGCCAGCGCCTTGACCACCTCGTAGGCCGCGGCCTGGTGCTGCGAGGCCTCGGGGATGACGAGGTCGGAGCCGCCGGTGAAGACCGCGCCGGGCTTGTCGGCGGTCTTGCCGGGGATGGGGAAGAAGCCGAGCTTGTCCTTGAGCGCCGGGTTGGCCTTGATGATGGCGTTGGCGCCGCCGGGGGTGGAGATGACCTGCGCGCTGTGGCCCTTGGCGAAGACCTCGGCCTGCAGCGGCTTGGCCTCGTCGGAGTCCTTGGGGCCCTTGCCGAGCGCCTGGAGCTTCTTGTAGAAGTCGATGCCGGCCTGCGCCTGCGGGGTGTCGAGGGCACCGGCCCACTTCCCGTCGGCGCCCTTGGTGGCGAGGTCGCCGCCCTCGTCCCAGACGAAGCCCGCGAGGGCGTACCAGGTCTGGCCGGTGAGGTAGATGCCGTCGTTGCCGCCGGTGTTGAGCTTGGCGGTGTCGGCGAGCCACTCGTCGCGGGTCTTCGGCGGGGCGGTGATGCCGGCCTGGGCGAAGAGGTCCTTGTGGTAGATGACGACGCGGTTGGCGGCGTACCACGGGATGCCGTACTGCTTGCCGTCGATCTTGCCGGGCTCGGCGAGGCCGGGGATCCAGTCGGCGCCCTGGAGGTCGGCGACCTTGTCGCTGAGGTCCTTGACGCCGCCGCTGGCCGCGTACTGGGCGACCTGGGTGTTGCCGACCTCGATGACGTCGGGGGCGTCCTTGCTGGCCAGGGCGCTGGTGATCTTCTGGCCGATGCCGTCCCACTCCTGGATCTGGATGTTCAGGGTGGTGCCGGCGTGGGTGGCCTCGAAGTCGGCCTCGAAGCGCTTGAGGAAGCCGTCGGAGACGCTGTCGCGCATGATCCAGACGGTGAGTTCGGCGGGGGCGGCGGCGTCGCCGCCGGTGGTGGTTCCGTCGGAGGAGCTGCACGCGGTGAGCCCGGCGAGCGAGAGGGCGGCGACGGCGGCGAATGCGCGGAAGGACATGGGAGGTCTCACGGAGGGGGTCACCTCGGGGAAGGGAGCGAAAACTTACCACTTGCGGACTGGCCTGCTACTGGTAAGAGAAGGTGGCATAGACCAGTCGGGCCGTCAAGGCTCGAAACCACCTGGTAACGCGAATACTTTGCTTCGTACGGGGAGATTGGTGCAGACTGGTCAACAGCTGGCCAAGCCCCGCCGGCACCAGTACAGGAAGAGGTGGACATGGCTGGGGAGACCGCCGGTCCCGCGTACAAGCGCACCCGGGTCCGCGACTACCTGCGCGATCTGGTCGAGGCCCGGTCGCCCGGAGACCCGATCCCCTCCGAACGCACCCTCTGCGAGCAACTCGCCGTCTCCCGGCCCACGTTGCGCTCCGCCGTCGACGAGCTCGTCTCCACCGGCCTGATCGTCCGCGAGCACGGCCGCGGCATGTTCGTCGCCCCCGCGAAGATCACCCAGCAGCTCGCCGCGGCCACCGACGACCACACCTTCGTCCTCCCCCGCGCCGCGGGCATCTGGGCCAGCCGCGTCCTGGAGTTCTCCGTGGTGCAGGCCGGCGCCCGGGTCGGCCGCAAGCTGCGCATCTCCCCCGCCGTCGAGATCGTCTACATCGCCCGGCTGCGCCTCGTCGACGGCGAACCGATGGCCATCGAGTACCTGCACATCCCGGCCGCACTCGTCAGCGGGCTGCAGTCCACCGACATGGAGAGCGGCGACTTCTACGAACTCCTCCGCGACGCCTACGACGTGCGGGTGCACGAGGCCGAGCAGTCCATGGAGCCGACCGTCGTCAGCGAGAAGGAGGCCCGGCTGCTCACCGTGCCCGTCCTCTCCCCCGCCCTCCACGTCGAACGCCTCACCACCGACCGCACCGGCCGCCCGGTCGAGTACGTGCACTCGCTCTACCGCGGCGACCGCTACCGCATCGTCTCGCACCTCTCCCTCGGTGACGCCGACCAGGACGCCGGCCGCCCCCAACTGCGGCCCACGGACTGACCGGTGGCGTCCCGTGGCGCCCCTTGGCGTCGCTCCGGGAGCCGGACCGCGGCGGTCAGTCCGGCGCCGGGCAGCGCTCCGCCCGCCGGGCCGCGGGCAGCGGGCCGGGCTGGTCCGCCAGCCGGTCGCGCGCCTGCCGGAGCAGCGTGTGCGCGGCCCGCAGGTGGCGGACGACCTGCGGCAGGAACGTGCCCAGGAAGCGGTCCGCGCAGCCGAGTTCGGCGGACGCCGCGGTGATCAGCAGGCCCGCCTCGGCGAGGGCGGGGCAGCGGTGGTCGGCGGCGGCCTCGACGCCGATGACCGCGGTGAGGCGGGCGAGTTCACTCGTACCAGGGTCGTCGAGGTCGTCCTCGCCCCATAACCGGAGCTCGGCGGAGATGGTGGCGAGGAGGTCGTTGCGCCGTCCGGCCCACCAGTCGTCTGTCACGTACGGATCATCTCCCGACGGCCGGTCCTGCGTGGCGCGGTCCGCCGATCCGCTACCCGATCGGGTTGCCTCCGGACCGGCCCCGTTTCGGCGGTGGTCCCGTCATGTCACGTTCTGCTCCCGGACTTCCCGGACCTCCCGGACCTCGCCAACCTGCCCGACAGCCGGCGGTCCAGCGCCGCCTCGACGGCCGTCAGCGGTACGTCCGGGCGGAACCGCTCGGGGTGGCCGGGCCCGGGGCCGTCCGGCGGCGCGGGGGCCGGGGCTGCCGGCGGGACGAACCCGGCGCTGCAGCCGTACGCGGCCAGCCCGCAGGCCAGGCCGCGGAGGAGGCGGCCGAAAAGGGGGTGGCCGAGGAGGGGATGCACCCGCCGACCATGCCCGGTCCGGCCGCGGCCCGGTCCGTACGGCGCTCCGGCCGGGGGCGGATCTCCGCCGTTCGGCGGCACCGGGAGACGACGGGACGCGACGGGAGACCGCGGTCGGCACCCGGATCGCAGTTCGGTACGGATATCCGATTACCCGTCCGTATCACTCTTTGCGTGCCCTAGGTTGACCGGCCGTGACCACCCCCAGATCCGGCCGGCGACTGCTGCCCGCTGCTGCCCTGCTGACCCTCGCCCTCCTCACCGCGGCCTGCGACCCGAACGCCGCCCCGACCACCGGCGCCGCCCCGGCCCGCACCGCCACGACGGCGGCAGCGGCGAGCCCCACGCCCACCCCCTCCGCGCCGGCTCCGGCGGAGTCCTCCGCGGAGGCGTCGCCCTCGCCGGCCCCGGCCTCCCCGTCCACGGCCCCGCCGCCGCCCACCACCGCTCCTCCCGCGACCCGCACCGCCGCGCCCGCCCGCACCACGGCGCCGGCCAGGACGACGGCCCCGGCCCGCACCACCCGGCCCGCGGCCCCGGTCACGACGAAGGCCGCGGGCTCCTGCGCGCACCACACGGTGGGCTCCTGCGGCTGGGACGCGGGCCTCACCCCGGTGTCCCCCTCCGAGATGGCCGAGTGCAAGGACGGCACGGTCTCGTACTCGACGAGCTTCTCCGGCACCTGTTCGCACCACGGCGGCGTCCGCTACTGGTTCAAGTGACCGCGGGCCCGAGTGCTTCGTCGGCCGGCCGGGCCGCGTCCGTCAGGGCGGTGCCGGGCTCCGCGCGGAAGAGTCCGTGCGCCCGGCCGGCGAAGCGCTCGGGCGCACCGGGCCCCGGGCTCGGTGACGCCGACCGGCCGGCCCGTGGTGCGCCCGTCGACGGCGGCGAGCCGCCCGGCGAGGGCGCGGACGGCGGGATGGATGTCGGGCGTCACGGGGAGGGGCTCGGTCACCCGCCCGTGCTGGACCGCCGCGGCGTCAGGCGTCGAGCGTCTTTCCCAGGCAGACGCTCTGCGGGGAGTCCTTGTAGTAGCCGAACTTCGTGATCGGCCGGTAGCCCTCCGACGTGTAGAGAGCGATCGCCTCGGGCTGCTCGGTGCCGGTCTCCAGGACGAGCCGGGTGCGGCCGGCCCCGACGGCGGCCGACTCCAGGTGCCGCAGGACCGCCCGGGCGAGGCCGCGCCCGCGGGCGTGCTCGACGACGTACATCCGCTTCAGTTCGGCGTCGCCGTCGCGCAGGCCGTCCGCGTCGCCCTCCTTGGCCCGCCAGCCGCCGCACGCGACCGGGCCGTCGTCGAGGTAGCCCACCACGAAGAGGCCGTACGGCGGGTCGAAGTGGTCCTCGTGCATCGACGTGTGGTCGATGTCCCCGTAGCGGCGGACGTACTCCTGCTGCACCTCGGCAGCGAGCTTCGCGGCGTCGGGGTGCCCGTAGCCGGTGGTCCGTATCTCGATGCCCGACATGTTCGACATGGTCACCAAGCGTACGGGGTGCAGGTCAGCGCTCCTCGAACCGGGCCACCAGCTCGTCCTTGCCGAACATCCGGGCGGTGTCGAGCGCCGAGGGGGTGCCCGCGGCCGGGTCGGCCCCGCCGGCCAGCAGGGCCGCGCACACGTCGTCGTGGCCCTTGAAGACCGCGCCGGCGAGCGGGGTCTGGCCGCGGTCGTTGGCGCGGTCCGCCTCGGCGCCGCGCGCCAGCAGGGCCTCCACCGCCGGGGCGTGGCCGTGGTACGCGGCGAGCATGAGCAGGGTGTCGCCGCGGTCGTTGGTGAGGTCGGCGGGGGCCCCGGCGTCGAGGTAGGCGGCCAGCAGGCCGGCGTCGCCGGCCCGCGCGGCGTCGAAGAGCCTGCCCGCGAGGGCGACGACCCCGGCGTCGGGCGTCGTCCTGCTGTCGTCGGCCATGAGCAGCCTCCCTGGGTCACCGGCGGGTGCCGATCTTGCGCGGGTGTGTCGTACGCACGGTAGCGGACGAGGCCGGGGCCGGATGGTCACGCATCCGTTCGAGCGAATTTCCCGTGTGCGCCGAACGCGATCACTCCGTGGGGGGACGCCTGTGAGCGCACGGCCGAGGCTCGGTGCGCATACCTCCGATGTGTCGGTCCGGAGCAGATCCACCCGTTTGCCACACTCCATCATCTTTTACTTTTTGTCACGATGATGACGCTTTCCGTCACACTGTCCCCCGCACCCCTCCACGAGGAGCTGACCACGTGATCCTCTCCATTTCCGGCATCGTCCTCTTCGGCACCATCGCCTTCCTCTTCTTCCGCCGGGACGGACTCAAGGTCTCGCACGCCCTGGTCTGCGCACTGTTCGGCTTCTACGTCGCAGGTTCCTCGATCGCCCCCAGCATCACGGCGGGCGGCGCGAGTCTCGCCGGACTCATCGGAGGCATCAACTTCTGATCCGCCCGCACCTCCACGGCCCGGGCGCGGATCCCACCGCCCCCGGGCCTTCCCCCCCTCCACCGCCCGCCGTCCCACGCTCGGGGAGCCCGCCTTGTCCCTCACCCGCCATCTCAGCCGCGGCCGTGACCTCGCCCGGACCGCAGGCGACCACGCCGCCGACATGTTCGCCCCGCTCACGCTCCTGGGGCGCGGGCTCCGGCACCACGCCGACTGGGCCAGGAAGCAGTGGGCCGCCACCCCCCGGGAACGGCGCGGCCCCACGCTCTTCCTGACCGCCGCCGTCGTCCTCGGGGTCTTCCTGCTGCCGCACGGCCTGCTGTTCGCCCTGATCGCCCTGATGGCCAGCGCCGCCTGGGCGGGACGCCGCACCAAGGCCGCCGCCGACCCCGAGCCGGACGTCGCCGACGTCAAGCTGTCCGCGCTCTACGCGGCCCTGACGCCCTACCTCGCCGGGCCGGACGACATGAGCCCGCTCTACAGCTTCGACGGGCAGTACAAGACCGCCTTCGCCGGGTGGGAGTTCGACGCCGACGGCCGCCTGGCCGCCCTGGAGATCGCGTACCCGCCGTACTTCACCGACACCGAGCCGGCCGCCCGCGCCCGGATCGAGCAGGTCGTGCAGGGCAAGGCCGGCCGCGCCCGCGAGTACCGCTTCGACTGGGACGAGGAGTCGAACCGCCTGCGGGTCACCGCCCTCGCCCCGCTGGCCACCGACATCGCCGCGCAGCTCTTCGTCACCGCGCCCGGCGAGATCGTGCTCGGCTTCACCGACGCGCTCGGCAGCAGCCGCACCATCCCGGTCACCCAGGCGGGCAGCACCGCCCAGCAGCCGCCCGTGGTGTGGCGGGTCGGACCGCGCTCGGCCGAGCCGCACCTGCTCGCACTCGGCTCCGGCGGCTCCGGCACCTCCACGCTGCTGCGCTCGATCGCCCTGCAGGCCCTGCAGCTGGGCGACCTCGTGGTGATCGACGGCGCCGGCACCGGCGAGCACGCCTGCCTGGTGAACCGGCCCGGCGTGCACACCGTCGAGACCAGCCTGCACGGCGCGGTGGCCGCGCTGGAGTGGGCGGCCAAGGAGACCGAGCGGCGGCTGGCCCTGCTGACGGCCGCCCGGCAGTCCGGCATCGCCGCCCCCGAGGACACCACCCGGCCGCTGTGGCTGCTGCTCGACCACCCCACCGAGCTGAGCGAGCTCGCCCAGGCCGAGGGCCGGACCGACCCGCAGGACCTCCTGGAGGTGCCGCTGCGCCACGGCCGCGCCGCCCGGGTGACCGTGGTCGTCGCCGAGGACGTCGAGGCGCTGGACCGCCTCCGGCCCGTCGTGCGCGCCGCGGCCCGGGCGAAGGTCGTGCTCGGCCCCACCAGCTCCGACCTGGGCCGGGCCGCGCTCGGCGCCGCGCTGGACATCACGCCCGCCGCCCACACCCCGGCCGGACGCGGCTACGCCCGGATCGGCACGGCCGCGCCCGTCCGCCTGCAGGTGCCCGCCACGGTCGACCCGCTCGACGAGGACGCGCCGGCCCCGCTGCGCGACGCCGTGATCGCCCTGCTGCCGCACCGCGACACCCGGACGGAGGCGGCCGCGCCCGCCGTGCCGCTCTCCCCCGTCGACCGCGCGGAGGAGCTGGTCGCCGAACTCGGCGACCGGCTGAGCAAGGAGCCCGGCGGCGCCCGCCCGCGCCCGGTGGGGTGAACACCCGGACGGGTGCCCGGAATGTGGCGTTCGGCCGATCGCTGTGCGCTCCAGGAGTGGCACGGAGGGTGACATCCCCGATCAGATGTGACAAATCGGGCGCCTATGGGTACAAACATGGGCGGCACGACAGGCGACGCATGTCCTCGGACGGGAATCATCGTCGACGGCCGAGCGTTGACCGGACGACGAAGACAGCGACCACTAGTCCTGTGGGCCATAAGCCCGGGAGGCACGATTCATGAGCGAGCGAGCTCTCCGCGGCACGCGACTCGGGGCCACTAGCTACGAGACCGACCGTGGAATCGATCTGGCTCCCCGCCAGACCGTCGAGTACGCATGTCAGAACGGACACCGATTCGAGGTTCCCTTCTCCGTCGAGGCGGAGATCCCCTCGGTGTGGGAATGCCGCTTCTGCGGCCAGGAGGCCGTGCTGCTCGACGGCGAGGAGCCGGAGGAGAAGAAGACCAAGCCGACGCGTACCCATTGGGACATGCTGATGGAGCGCCGGACACGTGAGGAGCTGGAGGAGGTGCTGGCCGAACGACTGGCCGTGCTCCGATCCGGCGGGATGAACCTGGCGGTCCACCCTCGGGACAGCCGCAAGAGCGCGTGACACCGTCCCCGGTGCGGCCGGGACGGTGACCGAAAGGGCCCGGGCGTCACGCCCGGGCCCTTCGGCGTTCCCGGCGCGTCCCGCAAGGCCCGTAAGGCCCGTGCCCGTAAGGCCCGCCGTACGGCGGGCCTTACGGGCCTGTCAGCCGCCGATCGGCGGCCGGTACCCGGTGTCGGGGCGCGGCCCCGCACCGGGCTCCACGACCTCGCCCTGGATGACCTTGCCGTCCGGGCGGTGGATGCGGAACTGCTCCTGGAGGCGGGCGGCGTCGGCGAACGGGTCCGCGCCCACCGGCGCGGTGGACCGCAGCACGCCCGCGGTCAGCCGGCGGGCGCCGGCCCGCCACAGCGCGCGGGTCGGCGGGAGGAGCAGCGTCACGGCCAGGGCGTCCGAGAGGAAGCCCGGGAGGATCAGCAGCACGCCCGCGAGGACGGTCAGGCTGGTGGCCGTCCCGGTCTGCTGCGGCTTCGGGTCGCGGCTCTGCTCGACCGCCGCCGAGAAGGCCTTCATCCCGGCGCGCTTGACCAGCGAGCCGCCGAGGAGGACGCCGGCCAGCAGCAGCACCAGGACGGCGAACCAGCCGACGGCCCCGGCGACGACGATCAGCAGCCAGATCTCCAGCACCAGCCAGCCGGCGATCAGCAGGGGCAGCACGCGGCGCAGCGTGCTGCGGCGGGCGGGTCGGGCCGGGGTCGCTTGCTCGGTCACGGCGGGGGCCTCCAGGGGTGCTCTCCGCCGGCCGGCCGTTCCGGCCGCGACTACGGCACCGTACGGTCCAACGGTTCGGCGGCGGCCGGTGTTCCGCCGGGACGGCGGCGGCGGACGGCGCCCACGGCGACGGCACCGCAGGCCAGGAGGCCCGCGAGGGCCAGCACCCACTCCGGGGCCGCACCGGCCCGGTCGGCGACGGTGCGGGCGTCGCGCAGCGGCACGGCGGCGTTCAGCACGGCGGGGGTGAGCTCCTTCGTGCGGGAGACCACCGAGCCGTCGGGGGCGACGACGGCGCTGATGCCGCTGGTCGCGGCGATCAGGACGGCCCGGCCGTGCTCGACGGCCCGCAGCCGGCTCATCGCGAGCTGCTGCTCGGTCTGGCCCGTGCGGTTGTAGGTGGCGTTGTTCGTCTGGACGACGATGACGCGCCCGCCGCCGTTGACCGTGTCGCGGACGATCTCGTCGTAGGCCACCTCGAAGCAGATCACGTCGCCGATGCGGGCCGGGCCGAGCTGCATCACGCCGTTGTGGTCGCCGGGGTAGAAGTCGCGGGCGACCCGCTGGAGGCGTTCGACGACCTTCGAGAGCTCGGCGCGGAACGGCACGTACTCGCCGAAGGGCACCGGGTGCTGCTTGGTGTAGGAGGCGCCGGGGCCCGTCCCCGGGGTCCAGACGATGCCCTCGTTCTGCACGTGCTGCGGGTCCGGCCCGTCGACGAGCGCGCCGACCAGGGTGGGCACGCCGACGGCGCGGACCGCCTGGTCGATCCGGGCGTAGGCCTCGGGCTCGGTGAAGGGGTCGAGGTCGGAGGCGTTCTCGGGCCAGATGACGACGTCCGGCTTCGGGGCGCGGCCCGCCGCGACGTCGGCGGCGAGCTGCTCGGTGACGCGGGCGTGGTTGTCGAGCACCTGCATCGGGCGGCCGAGGAAGTCCATCCCGGGCCGGGCCACGTTGCCCTGGACGAGGGCGACCTGCACGGTGTCGTCGCCCTTCGTGGGCACCGGCACGAGCAGCCCGGCGAGCAGCGCGGCCACCGCCGCCAGCCCGGCCAGGGCGGCGGCGCGCGGCGAGCGGCGGGGGCCCCGCCGCAGCCGCAGCAGCGCCCACGCGAGCAGGGTGCCGCACAGCGCGACGGCGAACGTCACCAGCGGCGCCCCGCCGAGCGCGGCGAGCGGGGTGAAGGGGCTGGCGGTGTTGGCGAAGGCGAGGCGCCCCCACGGGAAGCCGCCGAGCGGCAGCCGGTCGCGGGCCCACTCCTGGGTCACCCAGAGGCAGGCCGCCCACAGCGGCCACGCCCGCAGCCGGGAGGTCGCGGCGAGACCGGCGCCGAGGGCGGCGACGAACAGCGCCTCGACGACGGAGAGCCCGACGGTGGCGTCCCAGCCGACCACGCGCAGCCAGGCGAGCAGGCCCAGGAAGAAGGGCAGGCCGAAGGCGAAGCCCGTCCAGGCGCCCTGCCGGAGGGTGCGTCCGCGGGTGAGGAGGGAGAGGGCGGCGACACCGGCGACCGACAGCGGCCACAGGTCGTACGGGGGGAAGGCGGCGACCATGAGGAGGCCGCCGAGCAGGGCGAGTCCCGTCCGCGGCAGACCGGCCCTGATCCGGGCCGGGAGTCCCGGCCTGGCGCGGTCCTCCGTCCGGGCCCCGTCAGCCACCGGCCGCTCCTGTTCCACCGGCAGTGCCACCTGCGCACCATCTCTCTGGCTGTGCCGCCCACGTCGTCGGGCCGCCCGTGTTCGGGTGCCGTGCGAAGACGGTACCCCGGATCGGCGGCCGGGCGGGCGACGGGGTCGGGCCGCGATCGGCCCTGCTCGGCGGGCCTGGGGGGCCTCTGCCGGTGCGGCTCCGGTCAGTGGGCGGGCGCCTGCACGCCCAGCGGGCTGCGCGGGCCCGGCACGGCGGGCGGGCGGCCCTGCGGGGGCGCCGGGGTGCGGGCCGGCGGGCGGAGCAGCAGCAGGGCCGCGCCGGTGAGGGCGATCGCGACGATGCCGTCCAGCCAGTAGTGGTTGGCGGTGCCGACGACCACGAGGAAGGTCACGAGGGGGTGCAGCAGCCAGAGCCACCGGCCGCGGGACCGGGTGGCGGCGATCAGGCCGACGGCCACGGTGAGCGCCCAGCCGACGTGCAGGGAGGGCATCGCGGCGAACTGGTTGGAGAGGCTGTCGGTGGCCGGGTCGCCGTAGACGGCGGGGCCGTAGACGCGGGCGGTGTCGACGAGGCCGGTGGCCTCCAGCATGCGGGGCGGCGCGAGCGGCAGCAGCAGGTGGAGGGCGAGGCCGGCGCCGGTGAGGGCGGTCAGGACGCGGCGTATCCACACGTAGTGCGCCGGGCGGCGCCAGTACGTCCACACCAGGAAGGCGACGGTGGCGGGGAAGTGCACGGTCGCGTAGAACGCGTTGGCGGCGTGCACCAGGACGTCGCTGTGCAGGAGCACCCGCTGGATGTCGCCCTCCGAGGGCAGGTGCAGGAGGCGTTCGAGGTGCCACACGTCGGAGGCGTTGCGGAACGCCCGCGGCACGTGGCCCTCGGCGGCGGTCCGTCCGAGCCGGTAGACGGTGTAGAGCGCGCCCACGAGGAGGAGTTCGCGCAGCAGCGGCGGGCGGGCGGCGGATCCGTCCGGCGCGGCGGGCGCCGCGGGGACGGGCGGGTCGGCGGGCATGGGTGTCCTGTCGGGCGGGGTCATGGGGCGCGGGGCGCTCAGAGGCCGAGGGCGGGGAGGACCACCGCGTCGACGTAGGTGGTGAGGTACGCGGGGTCGGCCTCGGCGTCCTCCATCAGTGGACGGGCGACCAGCGCGCCCAGCACCATGTGGGGCACGAAGCGGGCGGCGGGGCGGTCCGGGTCGATCTCGCCGCGGTCGGCGCCGCGCCGGATCATCGCGGCGAGCGCGGCGTTCTCCGGTTCGACGACCTGGGTGCGGAAGGCCCGCATCAGCGCCGGGTCCTTGTGCAGGGTCTGGCCGAGGGCGCGCAGCAGGCCGGCGTCGTGGACGGAGCTGCCGCACCGCCGGCGGACGAGTTCGTGCAGGTCGCCGCGGAGCGTGCCGGTGTCGATCTCGGCCGCGCCGCGGCGGCTGCTGCGCAGGGCGGCGGCGACGAGCTCGGCCTTGCCGCCCCACTGCCGGTAGAGGGTGGCCTTGCTGGCGCGGGCGCGGGCCGCGATGGCGTCCATGGTGAGGGCGTCGTAGCCGGCTTCGCGGAGGAGGTCGATGACGGCGGCGTGCAGGAGCGCCTCGCGGTCCTCCGTGAGCCTGCCGCGGCGGGCTGCGGGTGCGGTGTCCGGTGTCATGGCGGCGACCTCCCGGCGAACGGTGCTGAACGAAACGGTTTCGTACGCACACTACGCCGGTCGTCGGCCGTGCACGCACCGGACCCCGGAACGGAGGAGGTGCGTCCGTTCCGGGGTCCGGTGGTGGCGCGACGGGCGGTCGCGCCCGGTCAGGCCAGGTGGACGGTGCGGCCGCGGACGACCGTGCGCAGGCAGGCCGGCAGCGGGTTCCCCGGGGTGAGGTCGGGCAGCCCGGGCGTGCCCGAGCGCGGGTCGGTGGACCAGCCGGCCACCCGGGAGTCCGGCGCCTGGACGACGAGCTCCTCGACGGCCCACACGGCGTAGCTGGCGACCGCGCCGGGCACGAGCACGCCGTCCGCGTCGCGGCCGAGGGCGCGCCATCCTCCGCGGGTGTGGGCGGTGAACGCGGCCCGCACCGAGATCCGGTGCTCGGGGGTGCGGTGGAAGGCGGCCGCCCGCACGGTGCCCCACGGGTCGAGCGGGGTGACCGGGGCGTCGGAGCCGAAGGCCAGCGGCACGCCGGCGCGCAGCAGCGCGGCGTACGGGTTCAGGGCGGCCGCCCGCTTCGCGCCGAGCCGCTGCACGTACATGCCGTCCGGGCCGCCCCAGGCGGCGTCGAACGCGGGCTGCACGGAGGCGGTGAGGCCGAGCTCCGCGAAGGCGGCGATCGACTCCTCGTCGAGGGCCTCGGCGTGCTCGACACGGTGGCGCAGCGCCCGGACGGCCGGCAGGCCGACCCGGTCGGCGGCGGCGCGGACGCCCTCGACGACGGCGTCGACCGCGGCGTCGCCGATGGCGTGGAACCCGGCCTGGAGGCCGGCCTCGGTGCAGGCGGCGACGTGGTCGGCGATCTGCGCGGCCGTCAGGTAGGCGGCGCCGGTGTGCCCGGCGTCCTCGTAGGGGGCGTGCAGGCAGGCGGTGTGCGAGCCGAGCGCCCCGTCGGCGAAGAGGTCGCCGCCGGCGCCGACCGCGCCGAGCCGCAGCGCGGTGTCGACCGCGCCGAGTTCGCCCCAGTAGCCGAAGACCTCGGGGCCGGTGCCCTCGGCGGCGAGGGCGAGCAGCTCGGTGAGGTCCTCCTCGGAGGAGATGGCGGGGCCCGCGCACTCGTGCAGCGCGCCGATGCCGAGCTCGGCGGCGCGGGCGAGGGTCGCCTGCTGGGCGGCCCGGCGCTGGGCGGCCGTCAGGTGCGCGAGGGCGGCGCGGCGTACGGCGTGGTGGGCGTCCTGGGAGAGCGGGCCGTCGGGGTCGAAGCCGGGCTGCGCGGCGAGCCCGTCGGCGAGGGTGCGCAGCGCGGTCGTGGCGAGCGCGGAGTGCACGTCGGTGCGGGACAGGTAGGCGGCGGCGCCGCCGGCGGCGGTGTCGAGCTCGGCGAGGGTCGGCGGGCGGCCCTCGGGCCAGCCGGTCTCGTCCCAGCCGTGGCCGATGAGCACGCCGTCGGCGGTGCGGGCCGCCCCGGCGATGCGGTCCAGCGCGTCGGCCAGCGAGGGGCAGCCGGTGAGGTCGAGCCCGGTCAGGGCGAGGCCGGCCGAGGTGGCGTGCGCGTGGGCGTCGACGAAGGCCGGGGTGACCAGCGCGCCGTTCAGGTCGACCACCTCGTCGGCGGTGGCGGCGTACGCCTCCGCCGCGCCGTCGCTGCCCACCCAGGCGATGTGGGCGCCCTCGACCAGCATCGCGGTGGCGAAGGGGTCGGCGGGGCTGTAGACGTTGCCGCCTCTGAGCAGCACGGTCCGGTCGGTGCGTTCGGTCATGGGGGCAAGTCTGCACCCCGGGAGGGGCAGGTCAGAGCTTCGGGGGGCGCGCCTCGTAGGGGGTGGACAGCACGACCGTGGTGCGGGTGGAGACTCCGGCGGCGGTGCGGATCCGGGCGAGGAGGTCCTCCAGGTCGCCGGGGGCGCCGACGCGCACCTTGAGGATGTAGTTCTCGTCGCCGGCGACGCTGTGGCAGGCCTCGATCTCGGGCAGGCCGACCAGGCGCTCCGGGGTGTCGTCGGGGGCGCTCGGGTCGAAGGGCTTGACCGAGATGAACGCGGTCAGCGCCAGGTCGACGCTCTCCGGGTCGACGATCGCGGTGTAGCCCCGGATCACCCCGCGCTGTTCGAGGCGGCGCACGCGCTGGTGCACCGCCGAGGTGGACAGGCCGGTGGCCTTGCCCAGGTCCGTGTAGCTCATCCGGCCGTCCTCAAGGAGCAGCTGGACGATGCGCTGGTCGAGATCCTCCACAACGCGCAAACCTACTCGATCCGCGGGGCGGCGTCTGCGCCACCGGCTCAGGGGGCGCTCCGGGCGGGGCCGTCAAGGGCGCACGGGCGCAGCCCGCCGGGCACATGCCCGGGGAATGTGGCGAAGGCCACAGTCCGTGCATCACTGTGCGCCGGTCCGCAGGGTTATGACCCCCCTGGGCAGGGAAGTGCTGCTGTTGGCCGGGCCGACGAAGGCCGGGCCGGATCCGAGGGGGATCACATGCCTGCTACTGACCGGCGTCCGCGCAGCGAGGACGAGGAACGCACCGAGCCCGAGTACAGCCTGGGGGCCGACCCGGGCGAGGCCGACACGTGGGAGATCGTCCGGGTGCACTGCCCGGACTGCGACCGCCCGATCGCCCTGATCGGCGACGAGGAGCGGCTGCCGCAGCACGCGGTGCTGCCCACCGCCTGGCACCCCTTCTCCGCGGCGCTGTGCCCCGGCACCGGCGCCCTGACCGACGAGCTCGCCGAGTGCGAGGAGCCCGCCGAGGACGCGGGGGCCGGCCTCGCGGCCCTGCTCTTCCTGCCCGCCGAGCTCGACTGGCGCCGGCAGCCGTTCTCGCACGCCGGAGCCCCCGCCGAGGGGCAGGCCCCGCGGATCCCGGCGCAGCGCGCCCGCTCCGCCCGGCGCTGACGGCCCGGGGAGGGGCAGCGCCGGACGGTCCGGTCCGGCGCTACCGCCCGGTGAGGTGGCGTCCGATGACCATCCGCTGGATCTGGTTGGTGCCCTCCACGATCTGCAGCACCTTCGCCTCCCGCATGTAGCGCTCGGCGGGGAAGTCCTGGGTGTACCCGTAGCCGCCGAGCACCTGGACGGCGTCGACGGTGACCTGCATCGCCGTGTCGGTGCAGAAGAGCTTCGCCATCGCCGCCTCCTTCGAGAAGGCGAGCCCGGCGTCGCGGCGGCGGGCCGCCGCCAGGTAGAGGGCGCGTCCGGCCTCGATCCGGGTGGCCATGTCGGCCAGCATGAACGACAGGCCCTGGAAGTCGGCGATCGGGCGGCCGAACTGCTGCCGGGTGCCCGCGTACCCGACCGCGAGGTCGAGGGCGGCGCGGGCCACGCCGATCGCGCAGGCGGCGATGCCGAGGCGGCCGGAGTCGAGCGCGGACAGCGCGATCTGGAAGCCCTGGCCCTCGTGGCCGATCAGCCGGTCGCCGTCGACCAGCACCCCGTCGAAGTGCAGCTGGGCGGTGGGCGAGGAGCGCATGCCCATCTTGTGCTCGGCGGGCGCGGCGGTCAGGCCCGCCGCGTCCCCCGGGACGAGCAGGCAGCTGATGCCGCGGGCGCCGTCCTCGCCGGTGCGCACGAGGGCGCTGTAGAAGTCGGCGTGCCCGCCGTGGGTGATCCACGCCTTCGTGCCGCTGACGACGTACCGGTCGCCGTCGAGGTCGGCGCGGGTGCGCAGGGCGGCGGCGTCCGAGCCGGACTGCGGCTCGGAGAGGCAGTACGCGCCGAGCTGGTCGCCGCCGAGCATGGCGGGCAGCCAGCGCTCGCGCTGCTCCTCGGCGCCGAAGGAGGCGAGCGCGTGGCAGGAGAGGGTGTGCACGCTGACGCCGAGGCCCACGGCGAGCCAGCCGGCGGCGAGTTCCTCCAGCACCTGCAGGTAGACCTCGTACGGCTGCTCGCCGCCGCCGTACTGCTCGCCGTAGGGGAGGGAGAGCAGCCCGGCCTTGCCGAGGGTGGTGAAGACCTCGCGCGGGAACCGGTCGGCCGCCTCGTCGGCGGCGGCGCGCGGCAGGAGTTCGCGCTGCACCAGGTCGCGGGTGAGGGTCAGCAGCTCGCGCGCCTCGTCGCTGGGCAGCTGGCGGTCCACCGGCTCGGTGGCGGGAAGGCTCATGGCGGGCGTCTCCTCGGTCGGGTCCGGCCCGGGTCTGCGGGCGGCACGTGGGAAAAGTGCCGGTCGGGCAGGTCGCCACCGGGTCTCGGTGAACGGCCGTTCACATCCGGCGATGCGAGTATGCCCGAAACGCGGCCTCCCGTCACCGCCACCTGCACGGCCGTAGGCTGTCGCCATGACGGAACTCGGCGACCTGGCGGCGCTCCTCACCGCGCTGCCGCCGTCGGTGGGGCCGGTCCGGCTGGTGGCCGTGGACGGGCACGCCGGCTCCGGCAAGACCACCTTCGCCGACCGGCTGGCGGCGGCACTCGGGGGCGCGCCGGTCGTCCACCTGGACGACCTGGCCACCCACGAGGAGCCGTTCGGCTGGACGGGCCGGCTGCACGACCAGGTGCTGGCACCGTTCGCCCGCGGCGAGGACGGCGCCTACCGCGTCTACGACTGGACGCTCCACCGCTTCGGCGCGCCGCGGACGGTGCCCGCCGCGCCCGTGGTGCTCGTCGAGGGCGTGGGCGCGGGGCGGCGGGCGGTGCGCCCGGTCCTCGCCCACCTGCTGTGGATGGAGCTCGACGCCGTGTCGGCCAACGAGCGCGGACTCCTGCGCGACGGCCCGGAACTGGCCTCCTTCTGGCAGGGCTGGATCCGTGCGGAGCGGGCGCACTTCGCCGCCGATCCGAGCCGCCCGCACGCGGATCTGGCCGTCGACGGGATCACCGGACGAATCCTCCGCAGCACCCACGGTGAGCCCTCACCACGCTCTTGACCTGGGGTGTCTCAAGGATTTAGGTTTCTCGGCGTCGCGAGATCTGTTGATCACGCAACAACAGACGCGGCATCTCCGACTTGTTCCCCCGTGAGCCGGAGATGCCGCCTCTCCTCCCCCGCCGCGCGCGCCGCCCGAGCCCCGGCCCAACGCCCCGGCGCCCGCGGATATTTGACCCGGCGCGGCACCCTTCCGGATCAGCTCCTCCCCGGTACGATTCCTTGCAGGCGCATATGCGCCCCGGGGGCTGCGCGAACTGACGGACGGTCCGTCCGGCGATCCGTCGGCCGACCGGGCCTCGATGCACACTGCGGGGGGCGTGGGGTGACGGTGGACAGCGGCAACGGTTCCGGCAGCACAGGACCGCACAGGCAGGCCGACCGCGCCTGGCAGCGGGCGATGGACGCCTACGCGGCAGGCTCCTACAGCGGCGCCGAGGAGGAGTTCCGGGCCGCCGTCCGGCTCGACCCGGGCATGGCCGACGCCTGGCTCGGCCTGCACGCCCTGCGCTGCGACACCTCCGCCGCCCTGCTCGCCATGCAGCGGCACCGCCACCGCTTCGGCGAGCAGCGCCTGCGTCACCGACGCCCCCTCAGTTCCTGGTACTGGCTCGGCTGGTGGGTGCAGCCCGTCCTGGAGGACGCCCGCGACCTCGCCCTCGCCCACGCCTCGCACTGGCTCGACGGGCGCCACCTCGCCGAGCTCGACCGCGCCCTCGCCGCCTGCCCGCCCGCCGACGAGGACCCGTCCGTCCGCTTCCTGCACGCCTGCCGCTCCTACCTCGTCAAGGACTGGGAACAGCTGATCCGCGACACCGACCGGCTGCTCGACGACCCGCTGCTCGGCATCGAGGCCGGGCTGTTCGGCGGCATGGCCCGGGTGCGCCTCGACATGTGCGCCCAGGCCCAGGCCCCGCTCGCCGCCTCCCTCGCCCGCTGCCGCTCCGAGCAGCCCCAGCGCAAGGAGCTCCGCTACTGGCTCGCCCGGGCCTACGAGGGCGCCGGACGCTCCGCCGCCGCCCTGCCGCTCTACCGCTCCGTGCACCGGGCCGACCCCGCCTTCATGGACACCGCCGCCCGGCTCGCCGCGATCACCGCCGAGGACGGCGTGCTCGACGAACTCCTCGACGGCGACACCCGGCAGGACACCGCCCTCACCGGACCGGCGACGACCGACCTGCTGGGCGACCTCCTGCCGGGCGACCTCCTGCCGGGCCCGATCGGCGACCCCCTCCCCGGTCTCCTCGCCGACCTGGTGCCGGACGTCGCCCCCGACCTCACCCCCGGCGCGGACCCCGGTCCGCCCGCCCTCCAGCCGCCGTCCGGGCCCGCCCCCGACGAGCCCTACGACCTCGCCGACCTCACCGAGCCGTACGACCTGCCCGGCTCCTGCGAGCTCCCCGGCCCGTACGACCTGGCGGCGCCCTACGACTTCGCGGCGCCGACCGGGCGGACGGCACCCGCGGGCACGCCCGGCACCGCCGCCCAGCCGCCCGCCGAACCGCTCGCGGAGCGCTCCGCCGCCGGGGAGACCGGCGCGGCCGCTCCCCCGCGCGCCGCCGCCGGGGCCGGCGGCACCGCGCCCTCCCCCGCACCGCCGGGCCCCGGCCTGCAGGACGAACTCGACGCCGCTCTCGGCCAACTGGAGCGCATGGTCGGCCTCGAACCGGTCAAACGGCAGGTCAGGGCGCTCTCCGCGCAACTGCGGATGTCCCGGCTGCGGGCCGAGCGCGGCCTCCCGCTGCAGCCGCCGAAACGGCACTTCGTCTTCTCCGGGCCCTCCGGCACCGGCAAGACCACCGTGGCCCGCATCCTCGGACAGGTCTTCCACGCCCTCGGGCTGCTCTCCGGCGACCACCTGGTGGAGGCCCAGCGGGCCGACCTGGTCGGCGAGTTCCTCGGCCAGACGGCCGTCAAGGCGAACGAGCTGATCGACTCCGCCCTCGACGGCGTGCTCTTCATCGACGAGGCCTACAGCCTCTCCAACTCCGGCTACAGCAAGGGCGACGCGTACGGCGACGAGGCGCTGCAGGTGCTGCTCAAACGCGCCGAGGACAACCGCGACCGGCTGGTCGTCATCCTCGCCGGCTACCCCGAGGGCATGAACCGGCTGCTGGCCGCCAACCCCGGACTCAACTCGCGGTTCACCACCCGCGTCGACTTCCCCAGCTACCGGCCCGCCGAACTCACCGCGATCGGCCGCAGCCTGGCCCTCGCCGGCGGCGACGGCTGGGACGACGACGCCGGCGACGAACTCGCGTCGATCTGCGGGCACGTCGTCACCGAGGGCTGGATAGACGACCTCGGCAACGGCCGCTTCGTCCGCACCCTGTACGAGAAGTCCTGCGCCTACCGCGACCTGCGCCTCAGCACCCACCGCGAGCCGCCCAGCCGCGAGGACCTCGCCACGCTCCGCCTGCCCGACCTGCTGCAGGCCTACGGCGAGCTCATCGACGGACGCACCGGCTGACCCGTCCCGGTGAGGGGCGGGCCGCCGTACGGCCCGGTCGCGGGCACCCGCCCCGCCCGGGCTGCTACCAACAAGGGTGACCCCCACCTTCCGGCGGCCCGATCCGCAGACGGTCCCCCTGCTGCTCATGACCGTGGTCACCGGCATCGTCGAGGCCGCGAGCCTCCTCGGGCTGGGCCACGTCTTCACCGCCGTGATGACCGGGAACGTGCTCTTCCTCGGCTTCGGCCTCGCCGGCGAGGACCTGTCGGTCGTGGGGTCGGGCACCGCCGTCGTCGCCTTCGCGCTCGGCGCGCTCGGCGGGCACCACGTCAACCTCCGCCTCGTCGAACGGCACGGCGTGCGCTGGACACCCGTCGCGGTGGCCGGGGTCGCCGTCCTGCTGCTGGCCGCCGCGCTGACCGCACTCGGGCTGCCGCGGCAGTACGGCGCCCCCACCGGCCGCGACCTGCTCGTGATCGCCGTCCTGGCGCTCGCCATGGGCTGGCGCAACGCCACCACCCTGCGGCTGGCCGTGCCCGGCCTGCCCACCACGGTGCTCACCCGCGGCTTCACCGGCCTCTTCAGGGTGCACGCCGCCCTCGACTCCCGCGAACGCCAGCTCGCCGCAGCAGTGGCGATGACCGCCGGGGCGATCGCCGGCGCCCTGCTGCTGCACCTGCGGCCCGCCGTGCCGCTGCTCGTCGCGGCCGCGGCCGAACTGCTCTCGGCGGAACTCTTCCGGCGGGAGGCCGCCCGCCCCGCCGTGTCCCGGGGCCCCGACGGCGACCACCGGCCCTAGCCGCCGGGGCACGGACCGCCGCCACCCGGACTCCCCGCCGCAGCCGGGGAACGGGCCGGACGGCGGAGGGGCGGGCGGCCGGGAACGCGCGAACGCCCGCCCGCGGCGGCAGCAGGTGCCGGTGCGGACGGGCGTCGTGACGGACAGGCGTCGTGACGGGCGGGCTACTGCAGCGCGGCCCGCCGGTGGTCGGGGTCGTGCACCTCGCCGACCAGTTCCTCCAGGACGTCCTCCAGGGCGACCAGGCCGAGCTGGCGGCCGTCGGCGTCGGCCACCGCCGCCAGGTGGGCGGCCGCGCGGCGCATCGCCCCGAGCGCGTCGTCCAGCGGCAGGCCCGGGCGCAGCACGGGGATCGGGCGGCGGAGCCGCTCCGGCATCGGCGCGTCCTGGTCCTCCAGGTCGAGGATGTCCTTGACGTGGAGGTAGCACTGGACGACGCCCTCCCCGTCGACCACCGGGAAGCGCGAGAAGCCCGTACGGACGGCGAGCCGTTCGATCTCCCGGGCCGTCACCCCGGCGGGCACGGTGACGAGCTGCTCGGGCGGCAGCAGGACCTCGGTGACCGGGCGCCGGCCGAGCTCCAGCGCGTCCTCCAGCCGCTCCTGGCGCTGCTCGTCGAGCAGTCCGGCGTCGGCGGAGTCGGCGAGCAGGTGGAGCAGTTGCTCGCTGTCGAAGACCGACTCGACCTCGTCCTTGGCGTCGACCTTGAAGAGCCGCAGCACGGCGTTGGCGAAGGCGTTGAGGAAGGCGATCACCGGCGAGAGCACGCGGGCGAGGCGGTCCAGCGGCGGGCCCAGCCAGAGCGCGGCCTTCTCGGGGCCGGCCAGGGCGATGTTCTTCGGCACCATCTCGCCCACCACCATGTGCAGGAAGACCACCACGGCCAGCGCCACCACATAGCTGAGCAGGTGCATCAGCGACTCGGGCACGCCGAGGGCGTGGAAGGGGCCTTCCAGCAGGTGGGCGATGGTCGGCTCGGCGAGCGCGCCGAGCAGCAGCGAGCAGACGGTGATGCCGAGCTGCGCGGCGGCGAGCATCGCGGACACGTTGGACAGCGCGTGGAGCACGGTGCGGGCCCGCTTGTTGCCGGCCTCGGCGAGCGGTTCGATCTGGCTGCGGCGTACGGAGATCACGGCGAACTCGGCGCCGACGAAGAAGCCGTTGCCGAGCAGCAGCAGGACGGCGGCGGCGAGCTGGAGGGCGGTCATCGGCCTTCCTCCGTGGTCATCGGTCCGGTCTCCTCGTCGCCGGCCAGGCCGGGGTCGGTGCGCTGGATGCGGACCCGGCCGGTGCGGTGGCGGTCGACCGCGAGCACGGTGAAGCGCCAGCCGGGCAGCTCGGCCTGCTCGCCCACGGCGGGCAGCTTGCCGAGCAGGTCGGCGAGCAGGCCGCCGAGGGTCTCGTACGGGCCGTCGGGGGCCTGGAGGCCGATGGCCTCCAGCTGGCCGATGCGGGTGAGGCCGTCGGCGTCCCACACCGGGAGGCCGCGCTCCGGGGGCATGGGCCGCAGGTCGGGCACGTCGTCGGGGTCGTGCTCGTCCTGCACCTCGCCGACGATCTCCTCGACGATGTCCTCGACGGTGACGACGCCGGCGGTGCCGCCGTACTCGTCGACGACGATGGCCATCGGCTGCTGCCGGCGGAGCCGGTCGAGGAGCTGTTCGGCGGGCAGGGTCTCGGGCACGAGCAGCGGGTCGACGGCGAGGCGGGCGACCCGGGTGCCGCCGCGCCGGTCGTCGGGCACCGCGAGGGCGTCCTTCAGCGTGACGGTGCCGGTGATCTCGTCGAGGTTGTGCACGTACACCGGGAAGCGGGAGAGGCCGGTGGCGCGGGCGAGGTTGAGGACGTCCGCGGCGGTGGCATCGTGGTGCAGGGCGACGACGTCGACCCGCGGCGTCATGACGCTCTCCGCGGTGAGCCGGCCGAGGCCGAAGGTCCGCACGAACAGCGCGGCGGACTGCTGGTCTATGGCGCCCTCGCGGGCGGAGTGCCGGGCCAGCGAGACGAGTTCGGCGGGGGTGCGGGCGTGCCCCAGCTCCTCCTGCGGTTCGATGCCCAGCGCGCGGACCATGCGGTCGGCGGAGCCGTTGAGGAAGCTGATGAGCGGGCGGCACGCGGCGGAGAAGGCCCGCTGCGGTCCGACGACCGCGTACGCGACCTGCAGCGGCCGGGAGATCGCCCAGTTCTTGGGGACGAGCTCGCCGATCACCATCTGCAGCACCGTGGCGGCGACCATGCCGGTGATGAGGGCGGTGCCGCGGGCGGCGGAGGCGGAGAGGCCGACCGCTTCGAAGAGCGGGGCGAGCAGCACCGACAGGGCGGGCTCGGCGAGCATGCCGACCACCAGCGAGGTGATCGTGATGCCGAGCTGGGCACCGGAGAGCTGGAAGGAGAGGTGGCGCAGTGCCGTGAGCAGGCCCTCCGCGCGGCGGTCACCGGCCTTGGCGGCGCGTTCGACGCTGCCGCGCTCCACGGTCACGAAGGCGAACTCGGCGGCCACGAAGAGGCCGTTGGCGAGGATGAGAAGCACGGCCGCAAGCAGCAGCAGCCAGGCGGTGATCACGGTGCCGCCTGCCTTCCGAGGGTCGGATGCGAGGCGGCGCAGGTACTACCGGACGGATCGTCCATGGACGGGGAGAGTCACTCCTCAGGTCGGTACGGGGGTTCTCGGGCCCTTTGCCCCGGCTTTACCAGCCGTCACCAGCGTAGACGATACCGAACGAGTGTAGGGATCTTGCTCCGGCGGCGGGGTCAGCGACGCGCCGTGCCACGCTCGTCGACGAGGTCGCGCAGCGCCCGCGCGGCGGTGACCGCCTGCGCGCGGCCGGCGCCGGGCTGGATGCCGACCGCGGCGAGCGAGGTGCCGTCGGCGAGGTCGAGGATCACCCAGGGGTCACCCGCGCGCAGGTTGACCCGGACGATCTCGGCCCAGGCGAGCCGGCGGCTGCGCACGAAGTTGACGACGGTGACGCCGGTCTCGTCGGCGCTCACCCGCGGCCGGGCGAGCATCAGCGCGAGACCCGCGAAGACCAGACCGCTGACGACCATCGCGGCCCGGTCGTTGGCGTGCCAGTTGGGCGGCAGCGCGAACGCGAGCACCGTGAAGACGATCACCATCACGCCGCAGAGCGGCAGCAGCACGTACCGGTTGCGGCGCGGCGACCAGGTGAGCGGCAGGACGGGCGCCGGCGGCGGGGCGGAGGTCGACAACGGGTGGCTCCAGTGCGGGGGGCGGGGGCCGGCAGGCCCCCGCCCTCGGGATCGGTCGTACGCGGCAGGTGCCGCCGGGGACGCCGGAGGCGTCAGAGGCGGCAGGCGTGGATGTTGGTGACCAGGATGGCGCGGGCGCCGATGCCCCACAGGTCGTCCATGATCCGCTGGGCCTCCTTGCGGAGCACCATCGCCCGGACGGCGACCCAGCCCTCGGTGTGCAGCGGCGAGACGGTCGGCGACTCCAGGCCGGGGGTGAGCGACACGGCGTCGCCGACCCGCTCGGCCCGGATGTCGTAGTCCATCAGCACGTACCGGCGGGCCACCAGGACGCCCTGGAGGCGGCGCAGGAACTGCTCGACCCGCGCGTCCTCGCCGGCGCCCTTCGGACGGACGACCACCGAGTCCGAGACCAGGATCGGGTCGCCGAAGACCTCCAGGCCGGCGTTGCGCAGGCTGGTGCCGGTCTCGACGACGTCCGCGATCACGTCGGCGACGCCGAGCTGGACGGCCGTCTCGACGGCGCCGTCGAGCTTGGTGACCGTGGCCTTCACGCCGTGCTCGGCGAGGTGCTGCTCGACGAGACCGGTGTACGAGGTGGCGATCCGCATGCCTTCGAGGCCCTGCACGTCGTCGACCCCGACGCCGACCGGACGGGCGAAGCGGAAGGTGGAGCCGCCGAATCCGAGGGCCAGCACCTCCTCGGCGTCCGCACCGGAGTCGAGCAGCAGGTCACGGCCGGTGATGCCGACGTCGAGGCGGCCGGAGCCGACGTAGACGGCGATGTCGCGCGGGCGGAGGAAGAAGAACTCGACCTGGTTCTCCGGGTCGACCAGCACGAGTTCCTTGGGGTCCTTGCGCTGGCGGTAGCCGGCCTCATGCAGCATCTCCGCCGCCGGACCCGAGAGAGAACCCTTGTTGGGAACGGCGATGCGGAGCATGGAGGACGTTTCCTTCGCTGTGGGAGGGGTGGCTGACACGGGGGCGGCCGGCCGGGCGGTCAGAGGTACGCGTACACGTCGTCGAGCGTCAGCCCGCGGGCGATCATCATCACCTGGAGGTGGTAGAGGAGTTGCGAGATCTCCTCGGCCGTCTGGTCGTCCGACTGGAACTCGGCGGCCATCCAGACCTCGGCGGCCTCCTCGACGACCTTCTTGCCGATCGCATGGACGCCCTGCTGGACGAGCTGCGCGGTGCGGGAGGACGAGGGGTCGCCGGTGGCGGCCTTCTGCTGGAGCTCGGTGAACAGCTCCTCGAATGTCTTCGAAGCCATGATGACCTCACCTTACGGTGTGCGGGCTGACCGGCGGTAAACGATTCCGGACCGTGGACAGTCCGGTGGGACACCGTCAGGCGCCGGCCCCGGCGACGGCGCGCAGCACGGCCGCGGTCGCGACCGCGGCGGTGACGGCCTCGTGGCCCTTGTCCTCGGCGGAGCCGGGCAGACCGGCCCGGTCGAGCGCCTGCTGCTCGTCGTCGCAGGTGAGCACGCCGAAGCCGACCGGCACACCGGTGTCGACGCTGACCTGGGTGAGGCCGACGGTGGCGGCCTGGCACACGTAGTCGAAGTGCGGGGTGCCGCCGCGGATGACCACGCCGAGGGCGACGACGGCGTCGTAGCCGGCCTCGGCGAGGCGCTTGGCCGCGACCGGCAGCTCGAAGGTGCCGGGCACCCGCAGCACGGTGGCACCGTCGATGCCGAGCTCCTTGAGGGCGCGGTCGGCGCCGTCGAGGAGGCCGTTCATCACCTGCTCGTGCCACTGCGCGGCGATCACCGCGACCTTCAGGCCGGCGGGGGTCTCGATGGTCAGCTCGGGGGCTCCGTGGCCGCTCACGTGCGTACTTCCTTCGTCTCTGGGTCGTGCGGGTGGGTCGTGCGGGTGGAAGGGGGTGGTGGTCAGGAGTCGGTGCCGAGCCACGGCAGGTCGTGGCCCATCCGGTCGCGCTTGGTGCGCAGGTAGCGCTCGTTGTGCTCGCCGACCTGCACCTCCACGGGGAGGCGGCCCTTGACCTTGAGGCCGTGCTCGGTGAGCGCGGCCTGCTTGTGCGGGTTGTTGGTGAGCAGCGTCAGCGAGCGCACACCGAGGTCGGCGAGCATCTGGGCGCCGATCGAGTAGTCGCGGGCGTCCGCGGGCAGGCCGAGGTCGAGGTTGGCGTCGACGGTGTCGCGGCCCTGCTCCTGCAGCTCGTACGCGCGCAGCTTGTGGGCGAGGCCGATGCCGCGGCCCTCGTGCCCGCGCAGGTAGAGGACGACACCGCGGCCGGCCTCGGCGACCTGCCGCAGCGAGGCCTGCAGCTGGGGGCCGCAGTCGCAGCGCAGCGAGCCGAGGACGTCGCCGGTGAGGCACTCGGAGTGCAGGCGCACGAGGACGTCCTCGCCCTCGGGGAGGCGGCCGTCCGCGTCGAGGCCGCCGGCGACCAGCGCGAGGTGCTCGACGCCGTCGATGGTGCCCTTGTAGCCGACCGCCGTGAAGTCGCCGTACTCCGTGGGCAGCGCGGTGACGGCGGCGCGGCCGACGTGCAGCTCGGTGCGGCGGCGGTAGGCGATCAGGTCCTCGATGGAGATGATCGCGAGGCCGTGCTCGCGGGCGAAGGCGACCAGCTCGGGCAGCCGGGCCATGGTGCCGTCGTCGTTGACGACCTCGGCGATGGCACCGGCCGGGGTGAGGCCGGCCAGCCGCGCCAGGTCGACGGCGGCCTCGGTGTGGCCGGGGCGCACGAGGACGCCCCCGTCGACGGCGCGCAGCGGGAAGACGTGGCCGGGGCGGGTCAGGTCGCCGGGCTCGGTGCCCGCCGAGGCCAGCAGCCGGATGGTGCGGGCGCGGTCGGCGGCCGAGATGCCGGTGTCGACGCCGTCGCGGGCGTCCACCGAGATGCTGTACGCGGTGCCCTTGCGGTCCTCGTTGATCGCGGTCATCGGGGGCAGCTTGAGCCGGTCGAGCTCCTCGCCGGTCAGCGGGGCGCAGATCACGCCGGAGCTGTAGCGGATGGTGAAGGCGAGCAGCTCGGGGGTGGCGGCGGACGCGGCGAAGACGATGTCGCCCTCGTTCTCGCGGTCCTCGTCGTCGACCACGATCACGGCGCGGCCGAGGGCGATGTCGGCGATGGCACGCTCGACCGGGTCGAGGACGAGGTCGGTGCCGGTGTCGGAGTGCTGGATCGTCATGCCGTGACTCCCTGGGGGTTCTTGGTGAGCGAGGGGCGGGCGGTGCGGGTACTGAGCCACCAGGAGCGCAGGCCGAGCAGCACGAGCACGAAGTAGATGCTGTAGGTGAGGCCGGAGAAGGCGTAGCCGCTGTTGAAGGCGAGCGGCACGCCGACCACGTCGACGGCGATCCAGGCGAACCAGAACTCCAGCCAGCCGCGGGCCTGGGCGTACATCGCGGCGAGCGTGCCGACGAAGATGTACGCGTCCGACCAGGGGCTCCAGGAGAGTTCCGGGTAGGCCCGGAAGAGCAGGGCGAGGGCGGTGGTGCCGGCGGCGGTGGCCGCGACGAGGACGGCCCGCTCGGGCCAGGTCGCGAAGCGGACGGTGATCCCGCCGGTGGCGCGGCGGCCACGCTGCCACTGCGTCCAGCCCCAGGCCGCGGCGACGATCACGATCAACTGCTTGCCGATCAGGCCGGGCACGTGGCCGCCGAGGTAGGCGGTGACGAGGACGGCGCCGGAGAGGAGCTGGACGGGCCAGCTGAGCACCGAGCGCCGCCAGCCCAGGGCGAGGGCGGTGAGGCCGAGCAGGTTGCCGATCATGTCGGCCCACTTCACCGGCTCGCCGAAGGCGGTGAAGGCCACCCCGGTCAGTGCGTTCACGAGACGTCCTTCGTGAGGTGGTCGGGCAGGGTGCGGGTGTCGAGCAGCCGCTCGACGTACTTGGCGAGGACGTCGACCTCCAGGTTGACCGGGTCGCCGACGGTCTTGGCGCCGAGCGTGGTCAGGGCGAGCGTCGCGGGGATCAGCGAGACGCTGAAGGAGTCGAGGGCGGCGTCGACGACGGTGAGGCTGACGCCGTCGACCGTGATCGAGCCCTTCTCCACCAGGTAGCGGGTGATGGACTGCGGGAGCGAGAAGCGCAGCACCTCCCAGCGGGGCCGGCCCTCGGCGTCGAGGTCGCCGGGCTCGCGGGAGAGGAGTTCACCGGTGGCGTCGACGTGGCCCTGCACGAGGTGGCCGCCGAGGCGGGCGCCGAGCGCCATCGCGCGTTCCAGGTTGACCGTCGAGCCGGGCGCGAGCGCGCCGAGGCTGGAGCGGTGCAGTGTCTCCGCCATCACGTCGGCGCTGAACTCACCCGTGTCGGCGGCGAGTTCCTCGGGGCTGTCGACCACGGTCAGGCAGACGCCGTTGACCGCGATGGAGTCGCCGTGCTTCGCACCGGAACAGACCACCGGGCCGCGCAGGCGCATCCGCGACGAGTCGCCGATCTCCTCGATGGAGACGACCTCGCCGAGCTCTTCGATGATGCCGGTGAACACCCGGGTTCTCCTCGCGCTTGGGGCGCGGACTCCGGGGCGGCAGGGGAGATGACGCGGACAGCACGGCCCGGGGGATCCCGCCCCGGCGCCGTCGCCGAAGAGGGTTCTCCTGTGCCTGCACACCACGACCCGTCACCGGGTCATGAAACTGCTCGTCCGCCGCGCACGCCTCCCATCCGGACTTTAACCGTCGGTCCAGGAATTTCACCTGGTCAACCGCCCGCTGGCTGCGGACGGGTCGCGGACTGTAACCGCCGGTTCGGATTTTCACCGACCCCGGAGTGCGCTGAACGTCACTACTTCTGCCGTCATTCTGCCATGATCGGCCGCCGTTGAGCAGAGGGCCTCCCTGTGGCCTGTTTCACTCCGCCACCGGCCGATCACGGGGAATAGCGGAACTCCGCATGCGCACGGCCGGACGGGCCGCACCGACGGCCGGCGCGAACGGCAACACCGCGGGGCGACGCGACGGCACCGTGACGGATCAGGGCGACAACACCGCGGCGGGCCGGGGCGACTGCGCCCCGGGGCCGACGGAGGTCCCGTACGCTCGGCGCCCATGACGCACGCCGAATTCCTCGTGGTGACGACGACCTACGACGACGAGCAGCAGGCCCGCGCCCTCGCCGAGGCGGCCGTCGGGGAGCGCCTCGCCGCGTGCGCACAGGTCCACCCCGTCAGCTCGGTGTACCGGTGGGAGGGCGAGGTGCGGTCCGACGCGGAGTGGCGGGTCGACCTCAAGACCCGTGCCGCGCTGGCCGAGCGGCTCGTCGCCTTCATCGGCGAACGCCACGGCTACGACCTCCCGGAGATCGTCGCCGTGCCCGTGGTCACCGGATCCGCCGCCTACCTGGAGTGGCTCCGCGCGGAGACCTCCGGCCGCGCCTGACGCCACGTCACCGCCGGTCGTGCCGGCATCTCGTGGACGACGAGCTGCACCACCACCCCGACGAACACCTCGCCACCGCCGGGGCGTTCCTGGAGGGGCGGGTCGTTCACGAGCCGATGGCGGCGCACCGGCCGACCGCCGACGCCGACCCGGCGAGCCCGGCCACCGTCCGGGAGTTCGCCCGGATCCGGCGGGGGATGCCGGAGCCGGTGGAGAACCGCACCTTCGGCAACGGCGTCGTGCTGCTCCGGTACGCCCGCGTCCGCCCGGAGGCGGCCCGCCGACCCGGGTCCGGCGGCTCAGCGGTGACGGACGGCCGTGGCGCGGTCCAGGTCGATGCGGGCCCCGCGGCGCCGACCGGCGGCGGCCGGGGTCGCCGCGCGCTGCCCGGCCGTGGCGAGGGCCTCGCCGAGCGTGACGGCCGGGACGACGAAGGACTGCTCGCCCGCGCGGCCGTCGGGCGCGACGGTGGGGGCCGACACCAGCCACAGGGGCGCCTCGACGGGCGGGAAGGCGGCGAACCCGGCGACCGCACGGGGTGCTGCACCCGCCGGCGGCCCCGGCACCGCGGACCTCGTGGACATCGCGGAGGGCCCGGTCCGTACGGGCAGCGCGGGCTTCGCGGCACCCGGGGCCGCAACGAAAGGCGTGAGTCCCAGCGTCATGACGTAACTCCGATCAGCGACGGCGACCGTCGATTGCTGCCAAGCATACGAATGTTGCGCAAGAAATCCACCATGTAACGCAAAAAACAAATCAATGCACGGATGGTGACTCAGCAGGGGAGGGAGGAGGAGATCGGACCCGGGCGGGCGGGGTCCGCATCCGTCCCGTGCCGAGAACGATACGGAGCCTGCACGGGAGCACCACCCTCCGGAGCGGGACGTAAGCTTGCCCGTTCGGCACCGTCCGCGGACCGGGCGCCGTCCAGGCCCGCCCGGCGGCCCTCCGCCCCGCCCGGGGGCCCGTACGCGGCGGGGAAAAGGCGTTCCGCCGGGCGTCCGGCTGGGCTAGGTTCCTGGTACGTGATCACCCCATCCGAGGCGCCCGGCCGCCTCTTCGACGCCCTGAACGCCACCGCGGTGCGGGAGGTGTCCGGGTTGCGCGAGCTCTACGAGCAGCCCTCGGACCTCGTCGTCCGCAAGCAGGTGGACCGCATCCACGACGTGGCACGGCAGCTCATCGGCTGCTCGTCGCTGGTGCTCGTCGCCAGCGCGGGGGCCGACGGCCGGTGCGACGTCTCACCCCGCGGCGGGCCGCCCGGCTTCGTGGCCGTGCTGGACGAGCTGACGCTGGCGATCCCGGACGCCACCGGCAACAAGCGGCTCGACAGCCTGCACAACATCGTCGAGACGGGCCGCGTCGGCCTGCTGTTCGTGGTGCCCGGGCGCGACACGACCCTGCGGGTGAACGGTCGGGCCTGCATCTCCACCGACGAGCACCTGCTGGAGCAGCTCACCGCCGTCGGCAAGCCGCCGCGCAGCGCGATCGTGGTCGAGGTCGACGAGGTGTACGGGCACTGCCCGAAGGCGTTCCTGCGCGGCGGCGCGTGGAAGCCCGAGCAGTGGCTCGCCCGGGACGCCCAGCCGAGCTCGGCCCAGGTGACCCTCTCGCACCTGCAGGACCCGGAGCTGACGATCGCCCACATCGAGCAGGCGGAGCGGGAGTCGCTGCTGCACCGCTACGAGTGAGCGGCCCGGCCGCCGGCCGCCGCGAGCAGGACGGCGGCGGCCTCGCGGGCACCGTCGGCGGGGGCGGGGCCGCCGGTGACGGCGGCCGTGGTGATCGCCCCCTCGGCGAGCAGCAGCAGGTGCCCGGCGAGCGGCGCGGGCAGCCGTGCGGCGCCGGTGAGGCCGGCCAGGTAGTGCCCGAACTCGGCCTTGTGGTGGCGGGCGGCCGCGGCGACGGCGGGTGAGTCCGCGCCCAGCTCGCCGTAGGCGTTGACGAAGGCGCAGCCGCGGAACCCGGGCTCCTCGAACCACTGCCGCAGCCAGTCGAAGACGGCGAGCAGGCGTTCCTCGGGGTCGGTGGTGGCCGTCGCGACGTACGCGGCGAGGTCGGCGCGCCAGCGGGTGTCGCGGCGCCGGAGGTAGGCCTCGACGAGCTCCCCCTTGGAGGGGAAGAGCCGGTAGAGGCGTTTGAGCGGGAGCCCGGAGGCGGTGCGGACGGCGTCCATGCCGACGGCCTGCACGCCGTGGCCGTAGAAGAGCTGTTCGGCGGCGTCCAGCGCACGGACGCGCGCCACCTCGTCGGTTTCCACGGGCACGCTGCCTCCTTGCGCGAGAACCATCGTTCTCCTATCGTAGCGGACAAGCAGAGAACGACCGTTCTCCATCTGTCGCGAGGAGCCCCGATGTCCGGTACCCGGCCGCCCGTCCCGCCGTTCACCGAGGAGACCGCCCGGCAGAAGGTCCAGGCCGCCGAGGACGCCTGGAACACCCGCGACCCGCACCGCGTCGCCCTCGCCTACACGGAGGACTCCGAGTGGCGCAACCGCGACGTCTTCCTCACCGGCCGGCCCGCGATCGTCGACTTCCTCACCGCCAAGTGGCGCCGCGAGCTCGGCTACCGCCTCCGCAAGGAGCTCTGGGCCTACACCGGCGACCGGATCGCCGTCCGCTTCGAGTACGAGTACCACGACGAGGACGGCCGGTGGTTCCGCGCCTACGGGAACGAGAACTGGGAGTTCGACGCGTACGGGCTGATGCGCCGCCGCTTCGCCAGCATCAACGACCTCGCGATCACCGCGGACGAACGCCGCATCGCCCTCCCCTGAACCCGCCGCACGACACCCGCGCACCCCGGCGCCGGGGTGCCGGATGCTCGGGTGCCGTGCAGCAGGTGCGTCACAGCGTGAGCACCGCACCTGCCCGGTAGGAGCGGAGCACGACCCCGTCGCCGTCCGGACGGACGAGGTGCACCCGGCCCGCGCCGCGCACCGCCGCCGTCCGCCCGTCGACGGCCAGCGCGGTGTTCTCGTCGATCGCCAGCCCGTACGGCACCGCGCCGCGCGCGACCGCCTCGGCCAGCCGCGGCAGGGTGCCCCACTGGGCGGCGTGCACGTCGACCGCGGCGCCCAGCAGTCCGAGTCCGGGCACGACGCCGAGCTCGTCGAGGTCCTCGGCGGCGTCCTCCGGGCAGACCGGCACGCCCTCGGAGAGCCAGCCGCCGACCAGCGCCCGTTCGGCGGCGATCGCCGCACCCGCCGAGAAGCCCGCGTACGGCAGCGGCCGCTCCGCCAGCCGCCGGCCGAGCGGGCCGGCCAGGGCCGCGGCGTAGGCGGGGGTGAGTCCGCCCCCGACGAAGACGGCGTCCGCGCCGTCGATCCCCGCCGGGTCGAAGGCCTCCCCCGGCACCACCGGCAGCACCCGCGGGCGGCAGGGCGCGGCCGCGCGCAGGGCGGAGGTCCAGCGCTCGGACTGCTCGGGCAGCTCGCCCTCGTCGAGCAGCAGGCAGGCCACCACCGGATCGGGGCCGGCCTCCGCCAGGAACGGGCCGTACAGCTCGGCGTGGACCGTCGCGTCGCGGCCGCCGCCCACCAGATGGATCGTCATCGCTCCCCCTCGAAGTCCTCGGACGGGACTCCTCGTGCCCGACTCCTCGTGCCGCCGGCCCGACGGCACGCCGGGCCGTGTCCGGCCGGACCGAACCTAGGGGCCCGACCGCCCGCGGGCCAGCGCTTTTCGCCCCCGGCCCGCCCGGCCCGCCCCCGGCCCGCGCGACGGGGCCGCTAGGCCTCCGGCGCGGCCCCGCACCGCGGGCACGGTGCGGGAGCACGCGCCCCGAGCACCGCGTCGCAGGACGGGCACAGCATCGCCAGCAGGCAGGCCGGCTCGCCGCCCTCCTCGGGCGGCCCCGCCGCCGGCGGTCCGCTCTCCCCCGGGTCCTGCCGGTCACGCTCCGCGTCCCGTTCCGTCGCCATGCCCGTGAGGCTACGCCGCGGCCGTCCCCTGCGGGACCGGGCGTGGCGGCTCGCGGAACGACGCCGGCGGTGGTCTGCTGGAGGGGACGGGAAGGGCCCCAGGAAGACGCGGAGCAGCGGTCGCAGGACCGTGCACCGCGCAATCAGGATCCGCGAGAAGCGGGTAGCCCCTTCCCGTCCCCGCACGTCCGTACCCTGCCGGTCCGGCGCGCCGCAGGGCGCGGAGCCCGCGACCGGGCCGAGGGCCCTGTTCGGGGCCGCCGTGGAGGAGCCATGACGTCAGCCGACGGACGCCGCGCCATCGTGGTCGGCATCGACGCCCAGGATCCCGCCTCGCTCGCGCTCACCTGGGCCGGCGACGAGGCGGCCCGCCGCGGGCTGCCGCTGCGCCTGGTGCACGCCGTCCCTCCCACCGCCCGCGACCTGCGCGGATTCGACGAGGGCAGGTACCGGACCTCCCTGCACGAGCTCGGTGACGCCGTCCTCGGCGAGGCCCGGCTCGCCGTCGAGAAGCGCCATCCCGGGCTGGAGACCACGCTCGTGCTCGCCGACGGGCACCCCGGGCAGGTGCTGTGCCGGCGCGGCGCCGGTGCGGAGATGATCGTGCTCGGCTCGCGCCACCTCTCCCGCGTGGAGGAGGTGCTCAGCGCGTACTCGGTGATCGTGCCGGTCAGCGCCCAGGCGGACTGCCCGGTCGTGGTCGTGCGGCGGCAGGAACCCGCCACCGACCGGCCGCCGTACGTGGTGGTCGGCGTGGACGGCAGCGCCGGGTCGGTGGCCGCCGTCGACCACGCCTTCGACACCGCCGACCGGCGCGGTGCCGCCCTGCGGGCCGTGTGGGTCTGGCAGGCGCCGATGATCCTGCCGATCGACGAACACACCGCGGTGCAGGAGGTCCGCCGCCAGCTCCACGAGGCCACCGCCGGGCGCACCGCGCGCCACCCCGACGTGCCGCTCACCCACGACGTCGTGCTCGGACACCCGGTGGAACAGCTGGCCCAGGCTTCGGCCGGGGCGCTGGCGGTCGTCGTCGGGCGGCGCGGCCGGGGCGGGTTCACCGGGCTACGGCTCGGCTCGGTGCCGCACGGGCTGCTGCGGCACGCCGAATGCCCCGTCGTGACCGTGCCCTCGGACGTGCGGTGAGGCCCGTGACCCGGCTCCTCGACCGGGTCGCGCTGCCGCAGCTGGTCGAGACGCACGACCCGAGCCTGGTGAAGGCCGCGTACTCGGCCGTCAACTCCTTCGTCTCCCTGGCCGTGATGGCCCTGGTCGCGCACCTCAGCGGGCTGCCGTTCCTCTTCCCGTCCCTCGGACCGACCGCCTTCCTGCTGTTCTACACGCCGCTCACCGCGCCGGCCTCGCCGCGCAACACCGTCCTCGGGCACCTCGTCGGCTGCGTCTCCGGCTACGTGGCGCTCGCCGCCACCGGCCTGCTCGACGCCCCGCCGGACCTCACCGACATCACCTGGGCCCGCCTCGCCGCGTCCGCGATCGCCCTCGGCCTGACCTGCGGACTGATGCCGCTGCTGGGCGTCGCGCACCCGCCCGCCGCGGCGACCACGCTCATCGTCGCGCTGGGACTGCTCCGCACGCCCGGCCAACTGGCCGTGATGATGCTCGCGGTGGCGCTGCTCGCGGCCCAGGGACTCCTGGTCAACCGGCTGGCGGGCCTGCCCTACCCCTGGTGGCGGGCGCCGAGGACCCCGGCGGTCAGCGGGCCAGCAGCAGGTTGACGTCGCCGAACTCGTGCCACAGGTAGCGGTGTTCGAGCGCCTCGGCGTAGCAGCGGGCGAGCAGCGGACGCCCCGCGACGGCCTCCAGCATGAGCAGGTGGGAGGCCTCCGGCTCGTGCCAGCCGGTGAGCAGGCCGTCGACGGCACGCACACCGCGACCGGGCGTGACGACGAGGTCCGTCCAGCCGTCGGCCGCGTGCACCCCGCCCGACCCGTCGGCCGCCGACTCCAGCGCACGGACGACGGTCGTGCCGACCGCGATCACCCGGCCCCCGCCCGCCCGCACGTGCCCGACCAGCCGGGCGGTCGCCCCGGGCACCCGGTAGCGCTCGGCGTAGGGCGCCTCGTGCGCCTCCGGCGAGGCCACACCGGTGTGCAGGGTGACCGGCGCCAGCAGCACGCCGCGGGCGACCAGCCGGGCCACCGTCTCGGCGGTGAACGGCCGTGCGGCGCTGGGCATCTCGCTGCTGCCGGGCACCGCGGCGAAGACCGTCCGGTAGGCCTCGATCGGCCAGTCCCGGTCGACGTAGCCGTAGCGGATCGCGCGGCCGTGGCGGGCGAGGTACCCGGTCAGCTCCTCCGGCAGGGTGAGGCGGGCGTGCCACAGACGGGGGGTGAACGCCGCGGTCAGCTCGGCGGCCGCCCCGCCCGGCAGCGCCACCCGCAGGCCTGCACGGGCCGGCGACGCCCCGGGCGGGTACGGCTCGGCCGCGCCCGTGCCCGGGCGGCGCAGCTCCACCAGGTGCCGGCCGCGCGGGTCGGGCTGCGCGGAGGAGAGGTGCACCGCCACGGAGCCGCCGTCGGGCAGGGTGCCGGTGAGCGCGGCGGGCAGGGTGGCGGAGTTGTTGACCACCAGCAGGTCGCCGGGCTCCAGCAGGTCCGGCAGGTCGGTGAACCGGTGGTGGGCGACGGTGGGACCGTCCCGGTGGCCGACGAGCAGGCGGACGCCGTCCCGGGCGAGGCCGCGTGCCTCGGCCGGGGCACGGGCGGAGAGTTCGGGCGGCACGGTGAAGTCGTAGCCGGGGTCCACGGCCGTCGTCATCTCAGACCCCCGCCCGTGCGGCGTCGCGCAGGTCGGCGGCCTGCAGGTCGGCGGCCCGGTAGCGGCCGGAGGCGGGGCGGTCGTGCAGCAGGGCGAGGAGCGCCGGCACGACGGTGGCGGGCAGCGGCCGGTCGGAGATGTCCTCGCCGGGGAAGGCCTCCTGGTGCATGCGGGTGCGCATGTCGCCGGGGTCGACCGACCACACGGCGAGGTCCGGCTCCTCCGCGGCGAGGACGGCGGCAGCGTGGTCGAGCGCGGCCTTCGAGGCGCCGTAGCCGCCCCAGCCGGCGTACGCCTCGACGGCGGCGTCGGAGCTGACGGCGAGGACCGCGCCGCGGCGGGCCCGCAGCTGCGGCAGGAGGAGCTGGGTGAGGGCGATCGGGGCGAGCACGTTGACCTCGAAGGTCTCCAGCAGGCCGGGCAACGGGAAGTCGGCGAGCGCGGGCAGTGGTGCGCCGGCCAGGTCGTAGCCGGTGAGGGTCGAGGCGTTGTGCACGAGCAGGGTGGCGCCGCCGAGGGCCGCGGCCGCCGCGGCGAGACGCTCCCGGTGCGCGTCGTCGACCACCGAACCGGCGGGTGCGGCGACCGTGGTGAGCGCGGCGAGTTCGGCCTCGGCGGCGGCGAGCCCGGCCGCGTCGCGGGCGGTGATCACCAGGGGCCGGCCCTCCAGGGCGAGGGCGCGGGCGAGTTCGAGGCCGAGGCCGCGGGAGGCGCCGGTGACGACGGCGACCCCGGGGTGCTGCGGAGTGGTGTCCATGGGTCCACCCTGGCGCCGCGCACCGGCCCGGCGGATCGGCCTGCGGCCGGTGCGGCACGGGGCCCTTGGCCCTACGGCGCCGGCCCTACGGCTGCGGCCCTCCGCCCCCGGACGTACGGCGGCGGGCGGACGGCGGACGGCGGCGGGCTTGCCGCCCCGGCCCGCGGGCCCTGCGGCCGATATTCACCGCCACGTGTCGGACTCACGTTCTAGGGTGCCTGCCATGCACGATCTGGGAGACCCCGTGAACCAAACCTTCCGCGTCGATCTGCGCGGCATCGTCGACCTGCTGAGCCATCACCTGTACACCAGCCCGCAGGTGTACGCCCGCGAGCTGCTGCAGAACGCGGTCGACGCGATCACCGCGCTGCACCAGGACGGGGCGGCGGAGCCGCGCACCCCGCGGATCGAGATCTCCTCGGGCGAGGCGAACGGCGACGGCTCGCTGACCATCGGCGACAACGGGATCGGCCTGAGCGAGACCCAGGTCCACGAGCTGCTGGCCACCATCGGGCGCAGCTCGAAGCGCGACGACCTGGGCTTCGCCCGGCACGAGTTCATGGGCCAGTTCGGCATCGGCCTGCTGTCCTGCTTCATGGTCTCCGACGCCATCGAGGTGACCACCCGCCGGGCCGGCGAGCCCACCGTGCTGTGGCGCGGCCGCGCGGACGGCAGCTACACGGTGGAGCCCGCACCCGCCGACGCACAGCGCGAGGAGACCGGCACCACCGTCACCCTGCGCCCGCGCCCGGGCTGCGAACACCTCCTCACCCGCCGTGCGGTGACCGGCCTGGTCACCCACTACGGCGCCCGGCTGCCGCACCCGGTCACCGTGGACGGCGAGCCCGTCACCGGCGGCCCCGCACCGTGGGACCGCCCCGACGGGGAGGGCGCGGCCGAGCGCCGGGCCCGCCTGGAGGCGTACTGCGAAGAGGTGTTCGGCTTCGCGCCGTTCGACGTCGTCGACGTCGCCACCGCCGAGGCGGGCCTGCGCGGGGTCGCCTTCGTGCTGCCGATGCCGGCCAACCCGGCCGTCCCGGCGGCCCACCGGGTCTACCTCAAGCAGATGCTGCTGTCCGAAGGGGCCGAACGGCTGCTGCCCGAGTGGGCGTTCTTCGTGCGCTGCGTCGTGGACACCGCGGAGCTGCGCCCCACCGCGAGCCGCGAGGCCCTCTACGAGGACTCGCTGCTGGAGGCGACCCGCGACGCCCTGGGCGACCAGCTGCGCGGCTGGCTGGTCCGGTTGAGCGTGCAGGATCCGGCCCGCCTGCGGGCCTTCCTGCGGGTGCACCACCTGGGCGTGAAGGCGCTGGCCCTGCACGACGACGACATGCTGCGGCTGGTCGCCGACTTCTGGCCGATGGAGACCAACGTCGGACCGCTCACCCTCGCCGAGTTCACCGACCGCTACGGGCTGCTGAGGTTCACCCCGCTGCTCGACGAGTTCCGGCAACTGGCGCCGGTGGCCGCCGCGCAGGGACTCGCCGTCGTCAACGCGGGTTACGTCTACGACGCCGAGCTGATCGACCGGTTCGCCACGGTGGAGCGGCAGTTGGAGGTCGAGCAGCTGCGCGCGGCGGACCTCACCACCCACCTCCAGCGGCTGGAGACGGCCGACGAGCTGGCGCTCGCACCGTTCCTGGCCGTGGCCGACCGGGTGCTGGCGCGGCTGGGCTGCGACCTGCTGGTCCGCTCCTTCGAGCCCTCCGGGCTGCCCTCCCTGTACCTGCTGGACGACGACACCGCCTTCCAGCTCGACCTCCGCGGCACCCGCGACCAGGTGGACGACACGTGGTCGGCGATCCTCGGCAGCTTCCAGGCCGCCGCCGAGCCCCGGCCCCGCCTGGTGCTCAACCACCGCAACCCGCTGGCCCGGCAGGTGCTCTCCCTCGACGACCCCGACCTGCAGGCGACGTGCCTGGAGGGCCTCTACGTCCAGGCCCTGCTGCTCGGCCACCACCCGCTCCGCCCGGCCGACACGGCCGCACTCAACCAGTCCTTCCTCGGCCTGATCGGCCGGGCCGTCTCCGGGGCCGCGCAGTGAGCCGTACCGAGCAGGAGGTCCGCGACCTCTACCGCAGCAGCCACGGCATGCCGTCGGGGCCGGCGAAGTTCGCCGCCCTGGAGGAGGTGATCCGCCACGCCGACGCCCTGGGGCTGGTCGAGTTCGCCTTCGACGTGCGGATGTCGGCCACCTCGGTGTTCCAGCACAGCTGGGTGCCGGCGAAGGCGTTCCTCACCTTCTCCTGGTGCCTGGCCGCGTACGACCGCGAACCGGACCGCTTCGGCGGCCGGCACGACCACACGCTGCTGTGGCAGTTCAAGTGGATGATCTACAGCGTCTACCAGTTCCCGGAGATCCCGCTGCAGCGGGCGACGGACCTGCTGGCCGACATGGAGCGCCGCTACCGGCGCGGCGGCCACAGCCTGCACGCCGTCCTCCAGCACCGCGGCCTGGTGGCCGAGAGCACCGGCGAGCTGGAGCAGGCGCAGGACTTCTACGAGCAGATGGCCGTCACCCGCCGCGACGGGCTCTCCGACTGCTCCGGCTGCGTCCCCAGCAGCCAGGTGCGGACGCTCGTGGCGCTCGGCCGGGACGAGGAGGCGATCCGGATCGGCGAGCCGGCGATGCGCTCCGGGTGCACCGAGCAGCCGCAGTGGATCAACTCCGAGCTGCTGCTGCCGTACGTGCGGACCGGCCGCGGCGAGCAGGCCGTCGAGGCGCACCGCGCCGCGTACCGCCGCATCCGCGACAACCCGCACCACCTGGGCGAGCTGGCCTCGAACCTGCTGTTCTGCGTGCACAGCGGCAACCTCGGACGCGGGCTCGACCTGATCGAGCGGCACCTGTCGTGGCTGGACCGGCCGCGCACCCCGCTGACGGAGATGGAGTTCGCCGCGGCCGCAGCGGCCGTCCTCTCCGCGGTGGAGGCCCGCGGCGAGGGCGAGCGGCTCCTCCGCTTCCCCGCCGCGGACGGCGTCCGCCGCCCGGACGCCCGGGTGGCCGGGCTCGCCCGGGAGCTGCGGGAACGGGCGCTCGGCATCGCGGCCCGCTTCGACGGGCGCAACGGCAACACCTACCAGAGCACCCGGATGCGGGGGTGGTCGGGCGCGGGGCCGATCGGCGAGCCCGCCCCGCTGTCGGTGTTCGAGCGCGACCTGGAGTCCCGCGCGGGCGAGCAGGTGCGGCGGCTGGTCGACCGGGTCGCGGCGCTGACCGCGGCCGGCAACCGGGCCGGTGCGGCCCGCAGCCGGGCCGAGGCGGCCGACGCACTGCTGGCCGACGAACGCTTCGCCGACGCGGTGGAGGCCTCCGAGGAGGCGGTCCGCGAGCTGGACCGCCTCGGCCTGGAGGAGGAGGCCGCCACCGCCCGCTGGGTGCTGGCCCGCGCCTACCGCGGGGACGGCGAGTGGCGTCGCGCGAACGCCGCCCTCGCCGAACTGCTGGAGGCGTGGAAGCCGGGCGCCCCCGCGGCGTCGCTGCCGCCGCGCGCCGAACTGGAGGCCCGCCTCGGCGGATGGCTCGGCCACGGCCCCGAGGCGGCCGCCCGGTACCTCGCGGCGGCGCGCGGTTTCGCCGCCGAGGGCCGGGCCGCCGACCGGATGTCCGCGCTCGGCCAGGCCCTGCGGCGCCACCCTCGCGGCGGCGCCGCGTCCGCGCACGGCGCCGCCGCGGCCGACGTCCTCCCGGACCTGCTGGCCGAGGCCCGCAGCGCCCTGGACGAGCTCCTCGGGGCCGGGCTGCCGTCCGGCAGGGGTGCGCTCGGCACGGCGACCGCCGACGTCCTGCACGGCTACGCGAGCCACCTGCGGTCGTCCGGCGAGGCCGGGGCCGCCGTCGCACGGCTGCTGACCGCCCGCGCGCTGCTGGAGCAGCAGGAGTCCGACGAGGTCGCCCCGCAGCTCGGCGAGGTGCTCACCCAACTCGGCCTGCTGCACCTGCGGCTCGGCGACCCTGCGGCCGCCGAGGAGGCGGCCCGCGCCGGCCTCGCGCTGCTGGACGACCCCGAGGAGGCCTGGGAGGAGGCCCTGGTGCTGGTCCGCGCCCTGCAGGCCCGCGGCGCCGACGACGAGGCCGCCGCGGTGATGGCCGACCACGGCCTCGACGAGGACGACCTGGACGGCTTCGACGGCGAGGAGGACTGACCCGCCGGGGCGCACGGGCGGGCCTGCGGCGGCGGCCGCAGGCCCGTGCCCGGCCGACGGCCGCGGCGGGCCGTCGCGAATAATCGACGGAACGTTCGAACAATTGCTGGTAGCTTCCGTGTCGTGCCGAAGCTGAACCAGATCATCGCCGTCGAAAAGGGCGTCAAGTCCAAGTCGTTCCAGGAGCTGACCCAGGCTCACCAGGACCTCCAGAAGCCCGCGCTGCTCGCGGGCATCTCCCGGACCTACCAGCCGAAGGACGAGGAGGGCGAGCAGCTGCCGCCCGAGTCCACCCGGGTGCAGGTGAAGGCCGAGGACATCCTGCGCAGCACCGCCGCGACGCTGACCCGCCTGTTCGACGTGACCGCCACCAAGGACCGGGCTAACCGGACGGCTGCCGCGGACGTGGTCGTGGACGGCACCGTCCTGCTGGCCGACGTCCCGGTGCCGTACCTGCTCTTCCTGGAGAAGCAGCTCACCGACCTGTACACCTTCGTCCGCAAGCTGCCGGTGCTGGACGCCGCCGAGTCGTGGAACCTGGACCCGTCCACGGACTCCTGGAAGACCGACGCGGTCCGCACCATCCGCACCAAGAAGGTGCCGCGCAACCACGTGAAGGCCGAGGCCACCGAGAAGCACCCGGCCCAGGTCGAGGTCTACTACGAGGACGTCCCGGTCGGCTACTGGACGACCGTGAAGTTCTCCGGCGCACTGCCCGCCCGGCGGGTCAACGAGCTGACGGAGCGGCTGGAGAAGCTCCAGCAGGCCGTCAAGTTCGCCCGCGAGGAGGCCAACAGCGCCGAGGTCACCGACGAGCGGGTCGGCGACGCGGTGTTCGGCTACCTGTTCCGGTAGCCCCATGATCGCCCCCCGTGCGAGCGGGGGGTGCGCTGAAGAGCGCAAGCTGAAACTGATGTTGAAGCTGACCACGGGACGACGGTGGGGGTTCGAATCCCTCCCCCGGCACCACACCGTGCCGGGGTGGCCCAAGCGGCAGAGGCACGTCCCATGAATCTCAGATTCTCGCTCCAGTCTCAGTATCCGCCGCCGATCACCGGATCGACCGGGCGCGGACGATCATCGACGGATGCGGGTTCAAGTCCCGCCTGTGCCTCTCACCGCGGCACGGTAGTTCAACGGGAGAACACGTCGATCTCAGAATGATCCGCACCCTTCAACGTGCCGGTGTGCGCAATTGGGTGGCACTTCAGGGGCTCGGGAGCTGGATACGCTCCCGGGCCCCGTCACGTTCCACGGGGCTCCTCCCGGCCGCGTCGACGGTCGCGGCCGAGGCGCACCCTACGCGACCGCCGCAGGGGCTCCGTCCTTCGGTTCACCCTTTCGGCCGGGACGTCTGGCGGCGGCCCGGGGGCTCCCCGACGATGGGATCCGACGTCCCGCACGGCCCCGCGTTCCGCTCCCGGCACGATCCCGCCGGACGCGGTGGGCCGGTTCCGGCTGCCGTCGGCCCTGCGGAAGGAGACCGATGGGACAGTCAACCGACCCGGCCGGCGGTCTCCGGCGCCGCGTCACCGGGCTCGTCCCGGGGCTCGGCGTGCTCCGGTCGTACCGCCGCAGCTGGGTGCGCGGCGACCTGCTGGCCGGCGTCACCGTCGCCGCCTACCTGGTGCCGCAGGTCATGGCGTACGCGAGCGTGGCGGGTCTGCAGCCCGTCGCGGGGCTCTGGGCGATCCTGCCCGCGCTCGCCGTCTACGCCTTCCTCGGTTCGTCGCGCCTGCTGTCGGTCGGCCCGGAGTCGACGACCGCGCTGATGACGGCCGGCGTGGTGGGACCGCTGGCGGCGGGGGACGCGGACCGCTACGCCGTGCTCACGGCGGCGCTCGCGGTCGTGGTCGGCATGATGTTCCTGGTCGCCCGGATCGCCCGGCTGGGCTTCGTCGCCGATCTGCTGTCCCAGCCCGTCCTGATCGGCTACCTCGCCGGGGTCGCCCTGATCATGGGGGTGGACCAGCTGACGAAGCTCACCGGTGTCGAGACGGAGGGTTCGGGTTTCTTCCCGCAGCTGGTCTCCTTCTTCCGGAACCTCCCGGAGGCGCACGTCGCCACGGTGGTCCTGAGCGCGGGCACGCTGCTCTTCCTCTTCGTGGCGGCCGCGTTCCTGCCGCGCAGCGTGCCGGTCACCCTGCTCGCGCTGGTCCTGGGCACCGCGGTCGTCGCGGTGTTCGACCTGGAGCAGTACGGCATCCTGGTGATCGGGGACATCCCCACCGGGCTCCCGCGGCCCTCGTTCCCGTCGCTGGACGACTTCCGGGAGCTGGTGCTGCCCGCCGTCGGCGTGCTCCTCGTGGGATACACCGACGTGATCCTGACGGCCCGCGCCTTCGAGTCCCGCGACAGCGGCGAACGCCTGGACGCCAACCAGGAGCTGCTGGCGCTGGGCGTGGTCAACCTCGGCGCCGGCGTGCTGCACGGCTTCCCGGTGAGCAGCAGCGCCAGCCGCACCACGCTGGCGAAGTCGGCCGGCGGGCACACCCAGGTGTACGGGCTGACGGCGGACGTGCTCGTCGTCGCCGTGCTGCTGTTCCTCGGCCCGGCGCTCGCGCTCACGCCGTCGGCGGTCCTGGGATGCCTGGTCGTCTTCGCCGCCGTCCGGATGATCGACGTCGCGGGTTTCCGGCGGCTCTCGTCGTTCCGGCGCCGGGAGCTGCTGCTGGCGCTCGGGTGCCTGGTCGGCGTCCTGGCCCTGGACATCCTCTACGGGGTGCTGGTGGCCGTGGCGCTGTCGGTGGCCGAGCTGCTCAGCCGGGTGGCCCGGCCGCACGATGCGGTGCTGGGCCTGGTCCCGGGGGTGCCCGGCATGCACGACGTCGACGACTACCCCGAGGCGCGGACCATCCCCGGGCTACTGATCTACCGCTACGACTCGCCGCTGTTCTTCGCGAACGCCGAGGACTTCCGCCGGCGGGCCCTGGCTGCGGTGGCCGAGCAGCCGGAGCCGGTGCGCTGGTTCGTCCTCAACACCGAGGCCAACGTCGAGGTGGACATCACCGCACTGGACTCGGTGGAGGCGCTGCGGGACGAACTGGTCGGCCTCGGCTGCGTGTTCGCCCTGGCGAGGGTCAAGCAGGACCTGCGGTCGGAGCTGGACGCGTACGGGCTGACCGCCTCCGTCGGGGAGGAGCGGATCTTCCCCACCCTGGCTGCGGCCGTGGCCTCCTACCGCTCCTGGGGCGGTACGACGGGCGGGGCGGGGACGTAGGGGCCGGAGCCGCGGGGCGGGCCGGCCCGCCGCTCACCGCACGCCCGGCCGGGCCGACCACCACGACATCTGCGCGCCGTGCCGGCATCAACCGCATACCGACCTATCATCGGACGATCCGCCCGGCCCGCCGTGGAAGGCTGCGTACGCCCATGACGATCAGTGAGGCCCTGACGGTCGACCAGGTCATCGACCGGATGGAGGCGCTGCAGGGCACCCTCCCGCCCGCGGACGGCGTCGCCGTCTTCAACCGGATGTACCTGCGGGTGACCCTGCTCGTCCGCGAGCGGCTCACCGAGGGGCACTTCGCCGACCCGGACGGCATGGCCGAGCTGGACGCCGTCTTCGCCGCCCGCTACCTCGACGCCGTCGCGGCGGTCGCCGAGGGCCGCCGCCCCGCGCACTGCTGGCGCCCGCTCTTCGAGCTGCGCGGCCGCCCGGGCATCCACCCGCTGCAGTACGCCCTCGCCGGGATGAACGCCCACATCGAGCACGACCTGCCGCTCGCCGTGCTGGACGCCTGCGTCCTCCTCGGCCGCACCCCGGAGGACGTCCGCGGCGACTACCACCGGATCAACGACCTGCTCGCCCAGGTGGAGGCCGAGGTACGGGAGGAGCTGCTGCCCTGCCCGGACGCGGTGGACGCCGCCGAGCCGCTGCTGCACATGGCCGGCTCCTGGAGCATCGACCGCGCCCGCGACGCCGCCTGGGCCTCCGTGCTCGCCCTGTGGGAGCTGCGGCACGCACCCGCGGTGGAGGACGCGGTCGCCGCGGCGCTGTCGCGGTCGGTCGGCATGGTGAGCCGGGCCCTGCTCACCCCGGTGGGGTGAGCACCCGGCGCCCGGCCGGAACGGACCCGCCCCCCGCCCTCGCGCAGGGGCGCGGGCGGGGGGCGGACCGGGCGGACGGACAGCGGGCCGCGCACCGTCACCAGCTGGAGTGCAGCGGCTTGCCCTCGGCGTAGCCGGCCGCGCTCTGCACGCCGACGATGGCCTTCTCGTGGAACTCCTCCAGCGAGGAGGCGCCCGCGTAGGTGCAGGAGCTGCGGACACCCGCGACGATCGAGTCGATCAGGTCCTCGACGCCCGGGCGGGCCGGGTCGAGGAACATCCGCGAGGTCGAGATGCCCTCCTCGAAGAGCGCCTTGCGGGCGCGGTCGTACGCGGACTCCTCGGAGGTGCGGTTGCGCACGGCGCGCGCCGAGGCCATGCCGAAGCTCTCCTTGTACTGGCGCCCGTCGGCGGTGGTCTGCAGGTCGCCGGGCGACTCGTAGGTGCCGGCGAACCAGGAGCCGATCATCACGTTGGACGCGCCGGCGGCGAGCGCCATCGCGACGTCGCGCGGGTGCCGGACCCCGCCGTCGGCCCAGACGTGCTTCCCGAGCAGGCGCGCCTCGGCGGCGCACTCCAGCACGGCGGAGAACTGCGGCCGGCCGACGCCGGTCATCATGCGGGTGGTACACATCGCGCCGGGGCCGACACCGACCTTGAGGATGTCCGCGCCGGCGGCGACCAGGTCGCGGACGCCCGCGGCGGAGACGACGTTGCCCGCCACGATCGGCACCTGCGGGTCGAGACCGCGGACGGCCTGCAGGGCACTGATCATCGACTCCTGGTGGCCGTGCGCGGTGTCGACGACGAGGACGTCGGCACCGGCCTCCAGCAGGGCCTTGGCGCGCCCGGCGACGTCGCCGTTGATGCCGACGGTCGCCGCGACCCGCAGACGGCCCGCGGCGTCGACGGCCGGCGTGTAGAGCGTGGCGCGCAGCGCGTTGCGGCGGGTCAGGATGCCGACCAGCGAGCCGTCCGCGGCGACGACCGGGGCGAGCTTGCGGTGCGCCTCGTTGAGCCTGTCGAAGGCGGCGCGCGGCTCGACGGCCTCGTCGAGGAGCAGGAGGTCGCGCGACATCACGTCGGCGAGGCTCGTGAAGCGGTCGACCGCGTGGCAGTCGCTCTCGGTGACGACGCCGACCGGGCGGCCGTCCTCGACCACGACGAGGGCGCCGTGGGCGCGCTTGGGCAGCAGCGACAGCGCGTCGGCGACGGTGTGGCCGGGGCTCAGGGTGAGCGCGGTGTCGTGCACCAGGTGGCGCTGCTTGACCCAGCCGACGACCTCGGAGACGACGTCGATCGGGATGTCCTGCGGGATGGCCACCAAGCCGCCGCGGCGGGCGACCGTCTCGGCCATCCGGCGCCCGGCGATGGCCGTCATGTTGGCCACGACCAGCGGCACGGTCGTACCGGTGCCGTCCTGCGAGGACAGGTCGACGCCCTGCCGGGAGCCCACGGCGGAGCGGCTGGGGACCATGAAGACGTCGTCGTACGTGAGGTCGTACGCGGGCTTGAGGTCGTTCAGGAAACGCATGGAATGGGCTCTCTGGCTGGGCGGCGGGTACACCTCGGGCGTGGTTGCGGCGAGGCCGCGGGGCTCAGGTCGGGCGCCCCGCACCCAACCGTCAATGTTCACCGATCCGCACGACGGAAGCCAGCCCGCCTCACATTGTTGACGGTCCGCACAAGCCCGGGGCGCGGGGCCGCGGCGAGGCCTGGAGGAACGTCCAAACCCGCTCGCGGGCGGCATCCCCGGTGAGCCGCGGCGGCGCCCGGCGAGAGGACGGACGGGGACGAGCGGAGGAATGAGCGGAGGGCGAGCGGGGGGACGAGTGGGGGCGCGAGGGAGTGCCGCTCGCGGGCCGGCAGGCGGGACGGCGGCATCGAGTGCGGCAGGCGGGGCGCGGAGGCCGGGGCGGTGTCGTCCCGCCGGCCCGTGAGAGGGTGTCCTGAGCGGGCGGGGGGAGGGCATGAGGGAAGAACCCACCTCTTGCCACTTCTAAGGTATAGCGCACCGGGGGGCTTGCGGCAAGGCCCCCGTGGTGCTCCAGAATCACTGCCCGAGGCCAGCAGCAGCCGAAATGGGAGATTCACGAATTGCATGCACGTCTGTCCGGATCCGATGGCATGAACCCCCTGACCACCAGTGCGTTCGACCTGCCCGACCGTCTCGCCGCCAAGGCCGACCCCGCGCTGATCGGCGGCGACGAGCGGCACTTCGCGGCCGTCGCGGAGAGCCTGGAGCAGACGATCGCCGAGCTGTCCGACCGCCTCGACGAGGTGCGCAGGACACCCGGCGGCCTCGGCCGGGCGGCGATGGACCGGGACGTGGAGATCCACCGGCTGACCACCCGGCTGCGCGCACTGCACCGCTTCGGCCTGGACCTGTGCCTCGGGCACATCGTCGGCGCGGACGACCCCGAGCCCCTGTACGTCGGACGGCTCGGCCTCACCGACAGCACGGGCCGCCGGCTGCTCGTCGACTGGCGCTCGCCCGCCGCCGAGCCGTTCTTCGCGGCGACCCACGCCGACCCGATGGGCCTGACGAGCCGCCGCAGGTACCGCTGGACCCGCGGCCGGATCGGCGACTACTGGGACGAAGTCTTCACCACCGACGCGCTCGCGGGCCACGCCGCGCTCGACGACCAGTCGGCCTTCATCGCGAGCCTGGGCACCACCCGGTCGTCCCGGATGCGGGACGTGCTCGGCACCATCCAGGCCGACCAGGACGCCATCATCCGGGCCGGATCGCGCGGCGCCCTGGTCGTCGACGGCGGTCCGGGCACGGGCAAGACGGTCGTCGCCCTGCACCGCTCCGCCTACCTCCTCTACTCCGACCCGCGCCTCGGGCACCGCCGGGGCGGCGTGCTGTTCGTCGGTCCGCACCAGCCCTACCTGGCGTACGTCGCCGACGTCCTCCCGAGCCTCGGGGAGGAGGGCGTGCAGACCTGCACCGTGCGCGACCTCGTCGCCGAGGGCGCCGGAGCAGCGGTCGAGACCGACCCGGAGGTGGCCCGCCTGAAGTCGTCCGCGGCCATGGTGAAGGCGATCGAGGCGGCCGTCAGGATCTACGAGGAGCCGCCCACCAAGGGGATGACGGTCTCGACGGACCGGTCCGACATCAGGCTGAGCGCCGACGACTGGGCCGAGGCGTTCGACGCACCGGAGCCGGGCACCCCGCACAACGAGGCGCGCGAGCAGATCTGGGAGGAACTGGTCACGATCCTGCAGGACAGGTACGACGGCGACGACTCGCCCGAGGAGTTCCGGAGGTCGCTGCGGCGGGACGCGGAACTGGTCACGACGCTGAAGCGCGCGTGGCCGCTGCTCGACGCGGCCGACCTCGTCGGGGACCTCTGGGAGGTACCCGCCTACCTGCGGATGTGCGCGCCCTGGCTGAGCCCCGACGAGGTGCGGAAGCTGCGGCGCGAGGACCCCCGGGCCTGGACGGTGTCCGACCTGCCGCTCCTCGACGCGGCACGGCAGCGGCTCGGCGACCCGGAGGCGGCCCGGCGGAAGGTCCGGCACAGGGCCGCCGTCGCCGCGGAACGCGACCGCATGGCCGACGTCATCGACCGGCTGCTCCAGGCCGACGACGACGGCGAGGGCGCGGTGACCATGCTGCGCGGGCAGGACCTGCAGGACAGCCTGGTCGACGACACCGCGCTGCCCGCCGCCGACCCGGACCGGCTGGCCGGCCCGTTCGCACACGTCGTGGTGGACGAGGCCCAGGAGCTGACCGACGCGGAGTGGCAGATGCTGCTGCTCCGCTGCCCGTCCCGCAGCTTCACCATCGTCGGCGACCGCGCCCAGGCCCGGCACGGGTTCACCGAGTCGTGGCGGGAACGGCTCGGGCGGATCGGGCTCGGACGGATCGAGGTGGCCTCCCTGAGCATCAACTACCGGACGCCGGAGGAGGTCATGGCGGAGGCCGAACCGGTCGTCCGCGCCGTGCTCCCGGACGCCAACGTGCCGACCTCCGTGCGCAGCAGCGGCCTGCCCGTCGTCCACGGGTCCACCGGGGACCTGGACGCGATCCTCGACACCTGGCTCGCCGAGCACACCGACGGGATCGCGTGCGTCATCGGCGACCCCTCGTTCCGGGCGACGTCCCGGGTGCGGTCGCTGACCCCGGAGCTGTCGAAGGGCCTGGAGTTCGACCTGGTCGTGCTCGTCGACCCGGAGTCGTTCGGCACGGGCGTCGAGGGCGCCGTCGACCGGTACGTCGCGATGACCCGGGCGACCCGTCAGCTCGTGGTGCTCACGAGCTCCTGACGGCGGACGGGACCTGCCGGACGACCGGCCGGTGGTGACGGACCGGCGGCCGCCGGCCGCCGGTCGCCGGTCGCCGGTCGCCGGTCGCCGGTCGCCGGTCGGCGGCTGCCGGTAAGGCCGGGCGCGGGGGCGAGGGCGGGGGCGGGTTCGGCGGCGGGGCGGGGCAGGGGTCGTCCGGAGGGTCCTCCCCCGCCCTTCAGCCGATCAGGTCGCCCAGCGAGACGTACAGCCGGATGCTGCCGCCGTTGACCTCCGCACGGGTGCAGAGCGGGCGCCGGTCGAGCAGCCAGCCGTTCGCGTGGCAGTGGTCGTCCGGCAGGCCGAGCCGCCGGACGACCTCCTCCGACGGCATGCCCTCCGGCCCCGCGACGGACATCTCCCGCCAGCAGTCGCCCGAACCGCAGCCCGCGGTCTGCTCACCCAGCGTGAACCCCGGCGGCAGCGACGGCACCGCCGCGGCCGGCGGGACGTCCGCCGCGGTGAAGGCCACGAGCGCGCACAGCGGCGCCACGGCCGTCACCACCACGGCGTGCACCCGCAGCACCGTCCGCGGCGCGCGCGGCGCATCCGGCTGCACCCCTCGCAGCCGCCGCTCCACCCGCAGCCCGGCACCGACCAGCAGGGCGGCGGCGAGCGGGTACCAAAGGAAGAGCTCGAACAGCCCGCGGAGGTCCAGCAGGCCCGCCCCGGCCGCGAGCAGCACGCCCGCGCCACCGGCCAGCAACAGCCCGACCACCGCACCCACCACGGCCGTCCGGGCCAGCACGGCCCAGCAGCCGAGCGGCACGGCGACCACCAGCACACACAGCACAGCCACCACGCGGCCCGCTCCCCATGATCGACAGAAGGGTGACGGACCTTCGGACGCGTGCGTACGGTCTCCCGGTTCCCGTCGGAGGACGCCGGCGCGGACCGGCACGCCGCCGCGCACCCCCTCCGGGGCGGGCCCGCTTCCGGCCGGGGTCGCGGCGGTGACCCGATCCCTCCAGGATGCACCGGCGGGCCCGGCCCGGCGCGGGCGGGCGCGAGGAGGTGCCGGGTCCGGCGGTTGGGAGGATTCTGGAGGTCTCGGCCGGCGGCAGGAGGCGTACCATGCGCAGCGACTCCCCCGACCGTCGCGGGTCATCCCGTCGGCGGCGCATGCTGGTGCACCTACGGCTCGCGGCCGGCCTGGACGCCGGCCCGCTGAGGCGGCGTGTGGACCGCTGCCGGAGCCGGGCCCTGGTGGCGGCCTGGCTGGCGATGGTGCTCTGCACGGCCGGCGCGGGCCTGGCCGCGGTGCTGCTGTACGGCTCCGCGGCGGCCGAGGCCGGGCGGACGGCGACGCGGCTGCACCACGTGGCGGCGGTGGTGCGCAGCGAGCCCGTCCAGGCGGACCTGACGTCGGCGGGCAGCCCCGCGGGCGGCTACCGGGCGCAGGCCACGTGGACGTACCCGGCCGGGCACACCGTGACGGACGAGGCCCCGGTGCCGAGCACGGCGTCGGCCGGCGACCGGGTGCAGGTGTGGGTGGACGGCGCGGGCCGGGCCGCCGCCGGGCCGCGCTCCACCGCGGACATCGTGGCGACGACGGGGTTCCTCGTCCTGGGCGGCTGGGCCACGGCGGCCCTGGTCTGCGCGGTGGCGTACGGGCTGCGGCGCAGCCGGCTGGAGTGCCGGGCCGAGGACGAGTGGCAGGACGACTGGGCGGTGGTCGAGCCGACCTGGACGGGCCGGGCCGGCGGGCGCAACGGCGCCGCGGACTGACCGGCGCCGCGCAGCACCGCCGAACCGCACTGCACTGCACTGCACTGCACTGCACCGGCGCCGCGCCGCACGGCCGGGGCCGGGCGGAAACCCGGAGGTGGGCGGCAGGGCGGCTCTGCTACGGTCGACCGGCCGGCCGCGGGACTCCGGTGCGACTTCCGGAACGTGCCTCTAAAGCGATGATTCGCAGTTCGCGCCCCCATTCCCCGGCCGGCATCCCTACCTGACCGGGAGCCCGACCATGGAATCCTTGGGCGATCTGGTCGCCGCCGAGGACGTACTGCTGTTCGTCAACGCCGCCGTGACGGCGACCGGGCAGCGCGAGTTCCACTCCGACGCCGCCGAGCAGCAGCTCTCGCTCGACTTCCTGCACGCGTACATGCTCGGCAACTACCGCGAGCTGTACGCGGGGGTGCTGGCGCTCGACATCAACGACCACAACGCCGCGCTGATCGTGCGGCGGCTGCTGGAGACCTCACGCGAGGCGACCGGTGCGCAGCGCCGCACCGAGGGCCTGCTCATCGCCCGCCGGCTGGAGCTGCTGCCGCCGCAGCGGGTGTACCGGCTGTTCGACGCGCTGCGCCGGGCCGGGGTGAACAACCGCCGCACCCGCGCGCTGATCCGCGACTGGATCGCGGCCCGGCCGGACCCCGCCCTGGACGCCGTCAAGTACCGCGGCGGCTTCCGCACCGCCCTGCGGCACGCCCATCTCGCCCCGCCCACCGACGAGGTGGGTGACTTCGCGTTCCACGGACCGGCGGCCCGCGGGCTCTCCTACCGGACGCCGCTGCTGGACGCCTGGCGGCGCGCCCACTACGAGCGGGCCGCCGTCTACGAGCTCCCGTACACGGTGGCCGAGGGTTTCGCGGCGAAGCACGGCATCCCGCGGAAGGCCTTCCTGGAGCGCATCGCGCCGCGGATGACCCGGCTGGAGCGGCTGCGCACGCAGGAGTCGGCGCGCGAGGCGGGGGCAGGTGCCGTGCGGGCCGACCTGGCCCGGATGCCGCTGACCCGGCTGGCCGGGTACGTCCTCGGCCTGCCGGTCACCGAGCGGGTCGCCCGCCGGGGCGAGCTGACGGCCGCCCTGGAGGCCTCCGCCCGGCGTACCGCCGGTGCGCAGCAGGGCTGTTGGGGCCGGGTGACGGCCGTGCTCGACGACAGCTTCTCGACCGTGGGCTCCGGGGCGAAGCGGCGCCGCCCGCTGGCCGTCGCCCTCGCCTGCCACCACCTGCTCGCTGCGCTCGCGGGCGAGTACACCGCGCTGTGGACGTCCGGCCGGACGGACGCGCTGCTCGTCCGCCCGTACGGGGCGACGCCGCTCGGGCACCGGATCGTCGACGCGCTGGAGACCGGGCCCGAGCGGCTGGTGATCGTCTCGGACGGCTGGGACAACGCGCCGCCCGGCCTCGCGGCGGAGGTGCTGCAGGTCTGGCGGACCCGGCTCGACCCGCACGGCGCGACCCGCGTCGTGCACCTCAACCCGGTGTACGACGCGGGCGGCTTCGACGTGCGGCGGCTCGCCCCCGGCGTGCCGACCGCCGGGATCCGCGACGCCGAGGACCTCGCCCCGCTGGCGGAGATCGCCCGGTTCGCGGAGGGCCGCACCGGCCCGGCCGAGCTGACGGCCCATCTGGCCGCCCGCACCGAGGCGTTCCTGGCCGCCGGCACCGGGCCGCGCCCGGCCGCCGCACCGGAGGGGGACCGGTGACCCGGCTCGACCTGACCGGCCTGGCCACCCGTCCGGCCCAGGTGTGGGGCGGGGTGCGGCTGGTCCCGCTCGTCCGGGAGGAGCCCGTCGACGGCCTGCGCCTGCACCGCCGCGTGTACGAGGAGACCCTCGGCACCGTCGACCTCGGCGACCGCCGCACGTACGTCTCGTACATCCCGCACGGCCTCGTCGCGGAGTGGGCGGCCGACGGGGCGGCCGACGGGGCGGCCGCCGCGTACGGCACCGCCCTAGGCGAGGACCGGCCGCGCAGCATGCCCGTCCGCGCGCACCGGCGGACGGCCCGTCGCGAGGGGCGGGACCGGCTGCGCTTCCTGCCGCTGCACCTGGCGCTGGAGAGCTACCTCTCCCTGCACTTCGGCGGGCCCACGGTGCTGTGGGAGCAGTGGTCGCAGCGTGCGGTCCGGTCCGGGCTGTCGCCGCGCGCCGAGGAGGCGTACAGCGGCGCCGCGGTGCGCGGGCTGGCCGACGCGCTGAAGGTGTTCGAGATCCACCCCGGCCAGTGCGGCCTGGTGCTGTACGTGGCGGACACCCTGGCGGCCGCCTTCGCCGTACCGCACCCGGACGACTACCGCGCGCTGCACCCGACCCTGGTGCACGACCTCTTCGGCGAGCCGATCCACCACGCCGCGACGCTGATGATGCCGCTGCCGGACTTCCGCGCCAGGATCCCCGGACCGGGCATCGGTTCGCTCGCCGACCTGCGGGCGGCGGCGGACGGGCAGGAGCGGGCGTGGGCGGAGTTCCACGACTCGACGATGGCGGCGGGCCTGCTCGCCGCCGAGGTGCGGCCCTCCACCGTGCAACGGCTGGGGCCCTTCACCCTCGACCGGTTCCTCCCGCGGTTCCGCCCCGGGGAGGAGAACCACATCGGCGAGACCGTCACCGACGGCGCCGGACGGATCGCCTACCTGAAGACCTTCCGGCTGTCGGAGGCGCAGATCCGGCGCGGCCACCTGCTGGACACCCTCGCCGCGCACGACTGGCACCTCGGACGGGCGGCCGAGGCGCTCGGTTCCACCGAGGCCCGGCTGGGCCTGCGGCTGGAGTCCGCCGGGTTCGGGCTGCTGCTCCGGCAGGACGTCCTCGACGGCTACCGCCGGCAGGTCCGCACCGGTCACACCGCGGCGAGCCGGCGCCCCTCGGCGAAGTAGCGGGTGACGGCGTCCGCCCCTCCTAGTTCGCGCACGGTGCGGGCGGCGCCGAACGGCGCGTCCCAGAACGGGCCGCTGCGCGGGGTGTGCGGGCCGATGTAGGCGTACGGCTCCGGCTGGTACGCGTCGCCTGCGGAGACTCCGTAGTTGACGCCGTCCAGGGTGATGCCGATGTCGAAGTGCTCCGGCCAGAGCACGGGGTCGGCGTCCGGGGCGAGGCGGCGCAGCGCGGTGTCGCCGACGCCGAGGCAGTGGGCGATCCACTGGGCGGCCTGCGGGTCGGCGTCGACCGGGTCGCCGGGAGCCGCGCCGGAGCCGTCCGCGTAGAGGCCGGCGGGCGGTCCGGGCTCGACACCGACCGCGGCGGCGAGGGCCGCGCAGGTGGTGCCGTGCAGCAGGAGCCGCTGCCCGGGTGCCATCAGTTCGTCCCCGATGACCTGGAGGAAGGGCTCCGCGCTGGTGGCGAAGCCGCCGGGGTAGGCGCGCAGGCGGATGGTGCCGCGGGCCCGGTACTGCGGCCCGGCGAGCACCGTCTCGGCGACGGCGTGCAGGGCCTTCCGGGTGCGGACGACCGTGTCGATGTCCATGGGTTCATGGTGGCCCACGGTGGCGGGTGGAGCACAACCCGTCCCAGTGGCGTGCTCACGACACTTTTTGGCGGCGGACCACCGCCTGCCCGGCCCGGCCCCGCCGTGATCGTCGCGCCCGCGGCAGGGCCGGCAGACCGGCAGGGCCCGCGCCTCAGCGGGCCGCGCGGCGGCGGACGACGAGAACGGCGCCCGCGGCCGCGGCCAGCACCACCGCCGCCACCGCCAGGACCACCGGCAGCCCGGAGCCCTGCCCGGCCGGGTCGGCCGCGGACGCGGACGCGGACGGCGCAGCGGCGGACGGCGCCGCCGAGGGCCCGGCGGTCGGCTCTGCGGTCGACGGTCCGGCGGAGGCCGGCGGACCGGCGCTCCCGCTCGGGGCCGTGCCCGGCACGGCCGTGACGTCCAGCTCGGCCTCGCTCCGGCCGAGCGCCGGGAAGCCCGACTCGACGGTCACCTTCCAGTGACCGGGCGGGAGTTGCAGCGCCGTGGTGTAGGTGCCGGGCCGGTCGGCGACGGCGACGAGCGGCCAGGGGCCGACCGAACGGCCGTCCGCGGCCACGGCGCTGAGGGTGCCGGCGACCTTGTCGGTGACCGGGTCGTGGTCGTTCTCCCAGGTGGCGACGGCGGTGAGGTGCCCGTCGGCCAGGGTGGACACCGCGAACGCGATGGTGTCGCCGTGGGCGCCCGCCGGGCCGGCCGCGCCGAGCACGGCCAGGCCCGCCAGCAGGGCGGCGGCGCCGAGGCGTCGGGTACGGCGGCGGGGACGGACGCTGGTGCTGGTGCGCATGGGTGGTGGTGCTCCTCGTCGGCCTGCCGGGGTCCGGGCCCGGGGGCGGAAAAGCCCGGTGGGGCGGGAGGGTCGGTTCCCGCCCCACCGGGGCATGGCGGCCTCGTCAGGAGGCGGGCTGGATCGTCCAGCTCTGGTAGGACTGACCGTTGGGCTGCTGGAGTTCGAGCAGGCGACCGCCGTAGTACGAGCGCGATCCGGTGCCGAGCACGAGCGAGGAGCCCTTCGCGGTGAGCGTGTACGCGCTGCCCGTCGCGCCGGTCCGCCACTTCTGGGTGTCGGCGCCCGAGCACGGCTGCTGCATCACGTACTGGCCGGCGACGGCACGGCCGCCGGTCTGCAGGCACTTGCCGGAGCGCACGGAGCGGATCGCCAGGTAGCCGTCGCCGGCGTCCTCGAAGGTCCACTGCTGGTTGGAGTAGCCGTGGCGCTGGTAACCGATCAGCACGGCGCCGTCGGCGGTGGAGCCGCCCCACATGTCGGCCGCCTGGCCGGTCAGGGTGTTGAGCATCAGGTACCGGGTGCCGGGCGTGGTCGGCGCGGGACCGGCGGCCTTGGCGGTGCGGAAGGCGGTGGTGCGGCCGGGCGTGCCCGTCCGCCCGGCCGCGTCACGGGCGGCGACCGCGACCCGGTACTCGGTGTCGGCCTTCAGGTTGACGAGCCGCACGACGGTGGAGGTCACGGTCGCCAGGGAGCGGCCGCCCAGCCGGAGGTCGTAGCCGGTCGCGCCGGACACGGCCGGCCAGCTCAGCACCGCGGAGTTCGGAGTGATCTGCCCGGCGGTCACCTTGGGCCCGGTGGTGCTGCCGCTGGAGGTGGGGCTCGGTGTGGGGGTGGGGGTGGGGGTCGGCGTCGGCGGCTTCGGGCTGGGCGACGAGGTCGGGGTCGGCCGGGTGGGGCTCGGGGTGGGGGTCGGCGTCGGGTCGGGCGTGGTGCCGCCGCCGGAGAAGAGGAACCGGTTGTCGGCGACGTTCCAGTGCGTGCTCAGGTAACTACCCGGCGAGGGAGCCGTGTTGAAGTAGTCGTCGTGGTTGCAGTCGAGCCGCTCGTCCTCGGCCCGGTTGGCGCACCGGACCTCCATCTTGGGGTAGTACGGCGAGTCGGAGTAGCACATGATGTCCCACTCGTCGACGCAGTGCGCGCCCTTGCTGGTGTGCGGGGCGCTGTTGTTGACGGCGCCGAGGTTGTGGCCGAGCTCGTGGGCGGCGGTGGAGCCGCTCCAGCAGCCGTTGTCGGTGCGTCCGTAGGACGGACCGAAGTTGCTGAGGTTGTCCTGCCCGGGGCGCTCGTCACCGTTGAACGTACCGATGCCGCAGTACACGTTCGCGTCGGCGAAGATCATGTACTTGCGGTCCTTGCGGTTGAAGCCCTGCGCGGCCAAGGCCTTGTTGCTCGCACCGAACTCCTGGAGCGAGGCCGCGGAGAGCTCCACGTCGAGCACCGAGGCGGTGCAGTCGGCCTCGGTGACGAAGCGGATGTGCCGGACACCGCCGGTCTCCTGGGCACTCGCGTTGTAGATGACGTCGGTGTCCGCCGCCCACTTCTTGAAGGACGGCAGGTACTCGCCGAAGCGGTCCTTGCCGGGCGCGTGCACGTAGAGCACCTGGACGCGGTTGCCGGTCGACCCGTCGCCCTCGCAGACGACCTTCGACCCGGCGGCCGCGGCCCCCGCGCCGGCCGACGGACTGGCGGCGGGCGCCGAACCGCCGCCGAGGGCGCGGCCGTTGCCGGCGTCGAGCACGGCAGGTGCGTCGCTCAGCAGGTCGGTCGCGGACGGCGGGGCGACGGCCGCGGAGGCGGCGGGGTCGGCGGGCCGGGCCGCCGCGGCGACGACCGGCGCGGTGTCCTTGTGCACGTCGACGCCCTTCGGCGGCGCGTCCGGGCCGTGCGTGCACAGGCCGTTGTCGTCGACCTTGTACACGCCGACGCACCGGTCGCCGCCCGCGGCGGGCACCAGGCCGCCGTAGACGAGGCCGCGCGCGGGGTCGTCCTTCGGTATGGAGGTGACCGGCGCGGGATCGTCCTTGTGGAGCGGACCGGCGGCCGGGCTGAGCTCGACCTCCTGGACGAGCGCGGCGTCCGCGGATGTGCGGACCGGCCGCTCCCCCTCCATCACGGAGCCGATGGTGACGGCTCCGACGATGAGTCCCGCGGTCACTGCTGTGGCGGTGAACATCAGTCCACGACGGCTGCGCCGACGGTGCGACGCCTTCCGGTGCGACGACATGCTGTCTCCCTCGTCGGCCTTCGGTGGTGTGTGCTGCTGCCGACACATGGGAGATCTGTGGGACGGATGGGGATAACAGGAATCCCAAACATTTTTTCGAGGTTCCCTTCGGACAGGGCATCACCCCAGCTCAGGACGGGTCGGCTGACGGACCGTCCGGGGCACGGCGGCGGACGGGCACAGAACAGGAGCAGCGGTGGACGAGCAGCAGGCGGCGGCGTACCTCGGGCGGATCGGTGCGGAGCGCCCGGAGCGGCCCGACGCGGCGGGGCTGCGCGCCCTGCAGTCGGCGCACCTGGAGGCGGTGCCGTTCGAGAACCTGGCCGTCGGGCTGGGCGAACCGGTGGTGCTGGAGGAGGAGGCACTGCTGGCGAAGATCGTCGACCGGCGGCGCGGCGGCTTCTGCTACGAGCTCAACGGCGCGTTCGCCGGCCTGCTGCGGGCGCTCGGCTACCGGGTCGACCTGCTGGCCGCGCGGACGTTCGGCGCGGACGGCCGTCCGGGCCCGCCCTTCGACCACATGGCCCTGCGGGTGGAGCTGGACGAGCCGTGGCTCGTCGACGTCGGCTTCGGCCGCTTCGGCCACCACCCGCTGCGGCTGGCGGCCCGCGGCGACCAGTCCGACCCGGGCGGGGTGTTCCGCGTCACCCCGGCGGAGGACGGGCCGGCCGCCCCCGGTGCCCCGGAGGTCCCGGAGGGCATGGGGGCCCTGGACGTCCTGATGGACGGCGAGCCGCAGTACCGGCTGGACCCGCGCCCGTACGCGCTCGCCGACTTCGTGCCGACGTGCTGGTGGCAGACGACCTCGCCGCAGTCGCACTTCACCCGATCGTCCACCTGCTCACGGCTCACCGCGGACGGCCGGATCACGCTGAGCGGCACCCGGCTGATCCGCACCGGGCCGGACGGCGCCCGCACCGAGGAACAGCTGTCGGAGGAGGAGGCGCTCGCGGCGTACCGCGTGCACTTCGGCATCACGCTGACCCGGCTGCCGGTCGGCGCACCACCGCGATGAGGGGGTCACCGACGGCGCGGCGCGGGTGCGGATGCCGTCGACCTTGCACCATCGGCCCACAGTAATGGCCCATATACATAAGAGACACTTACCTTCGCATCGCTCCACGCCGCTCCCGTACCATTCGGCGGACACAGGCGGCGCGAAGAGAGAAGCAGCAACAGGCATGACGGCGGGCCCGGACACCAAGACCGAGATCACGGACGAGCAGCAGACGGACTACGGACCGGGCCTCGACCCGGAGCGCCTCGCGCTCTGCCTCGACGTGCTCGCCGAGCTCGACACGCTGCACGTCGACCACCCGGACGCGATCACCGTGCGGCTGGCCGTCGGCGGCCTCTTCCGCACGCTGAAGCAGCGCCGCCGCCAGGAGACCCGCGCGCGCAAGACGGCGAACGACCGCGCGGTCACCTCCCGCACCGCCACCGGCGCGCCCGGGCGGATCGACGACGAGACCGCGGGCGTCTTCGGCCTCTCGACCGAGACCACCACGGAGATCGCCGGCATCCTGGAGCGCCCGCGTTCCTGCTACACCTGCAAGCAGCGGTACGTCGAGGTCGACGCGTTCTACCACCAGCTCTGCCGGTCCTGCGCGGCCCTCAACCGCGACCGCCGCGCCGCCCGCGCCGACCTCACCGGCAAGCGCGCCCTGCTCACCGGAGGCCGCGCGAAGATCGGCATGTACATCGCGCTCTGCCTGCTGCGGGACGGCGCCCACACCACCATCACCACGCGCTTCCCCAACGACGCGATCCGCCGCTTCACCGCGATGCCCGACAGCGACCGGTGGATCCACCGGCTCAAGATCGTCGGCATCGACCTGCGCGACCCCGCCCAGGTGGTCGCCCTCGCCGACGAGGTCGCCGCCGACGGCCCGCTCGACATCCTCATCAACAACGCCGCGCAGACCGTGCGCCGCTCCCCCGAGTCCTACCGCGAGCTCGTCGCGGCCGAGTCGGCGCCGCTGCCCGCGGGCGCGCTGCCCCCGGCCGTCGTGATCGGCCGCTTCGGCAGCGGCAGCGTCGACGTGCCCGCCCTGCCCGGCCAGGCCGGGTCCGGCAGCGAGCGCATCGCGGCCGCCGAGGTCACCTCCCTCGCCCTCGTCACCGGCTCCGCCACCCCGGCCCGCATCGAGGCGGGCACCGCCATCGACGCCGGCGGCCTGGTGCCCGACCTCGCCCCCACCAACAGCTGGGTGCAGACCGTGAGCGAGGTCGGCCCGATGGAGCTGCTGGAGGTGCAGCTCTGCAACTCCACGGCGCCGTTCATCCTCATCAGCCGGCTCCGCCCGGCGATGGCCGCCTCCTCCGCCCGGCGCAAGTACGTGGTCAACGTCTCCGCGATGGAGGGCGTCTTCAACCGCGGGTACAAGGGCGCCGGCCACCCCCACACCAACATGGCCAAGGCCGCGCTCAACATGCTCACCCGCACCAGCGCGGACGAGATGTTCGAGACCGACGGCATCCTCATGACCGCCGTCGACACCGGCTGGATCACCGACGAACGGCCGCACCCCGACAAGATGCGCCTCCACGAGGAGGGTTTCCACGCCCCCCTCGACCTCGTCGACGGCGCGGCCCGGGTCTACGACCCGATCGTCCGCGGCGAACTCGGCGAGGACCTGTACGGCTGCTTCCTCAAGGACTACGCCAAGGCCGCCTGGTGACCGCCCCGGCGGCCGGCGCACCCGTCATCGGCGCGGGCGTCATCGTGCCCACCGCCGACGGCCGGGTGCTGCTCGGCCGCCGGACCACCGCCGGGGAGAGCCCCACCTGGAGCCTGCCCGGCGGCAAGGCCGACGCGCCCGGCGAGTCCTTCGAGGAGGCCGCCGCCCGCGAACTCGCCGAGGAGACCGGCATCGTGCTCCCCGCCGCGGAGATGCGGGTGCTGGCCGTGCTGCTCGACCACGAACTCGGCCGGCCCCGGCTGACCGCCGCGGTGCTCGCCCCGCCCTGCGACGCCCCCGCGTACGTCACCGAGCCGCACAGCTGCGGCGGCTGGGAACGCTTCGCCGTCGACGCCCTGCCGTCGCCGGTGTTCCACCCGTCCGGGCTGGTCCTGGCCCGCTGGCTGCCCGGCTACCCGGGGCCGGGCGGCGCCCACGCGTACACCGTGGTGCGCTGACCCCGGGGCCCGTGACCGGTACGCGCGCTCAGCCCTCCGGGTGCACGAGCAGGACGAACGTCCGTGCGTAGGCGGTGCCTTCGGTGACGCGCGGCCAGTCCAGGCCGAGCAGCAGCTTCGACGCCTGCTCGTGCACCACGCCGTCGACCCGCACCTCGGCGGTCTCCTCGCCGGCCCGGCCGCCGAGGAAGACCTTGACGCCGATCAGCGCATCCCTGCCGAAGCCGTCGGCGAACGCCGGGGCGAGCTGGGGCAGCAGTGGGTGGGCGACGGTCCAGTCCTGGACGGCGTTGTGGCGGTCGCCGGCACCCCACGCGACGATGCCGCCGTGGATGGCGTGCCAGCCCGGCAGTGCATCGGCGTCGGCCGGGTGGATGTGCCCGGCGAACCGGCCGTTGTGGGCGAGGAGTTCGAGCATGGTGACGCCGGTGGTGGAGGCCCAGATCTCCACCGCGCGGCGCACGGCCGCCTCGGAGTCCGCGCCGAAACCGGCCACGCAGTCGGTGACGGCCGTCTCCTGCGGACGCCCGGCGTCCAGCAGGAAGGAAAGGTCCAGGTGGGAGGGCCCGTCACCGTGCGGCGCGGCGAGCGCCACCGCGGCGCTGCCCGGCCCCTTGGCGAGCGCACCCTCGACGGTCCAGCGTTCTCCGCCGAGCTCCGTCAACTGTTGTGCCACGATGGCCAGTACGGCCTGCTCGGAGAGCGGTGCGCCGTCGTTCTGCTGCTGCCTGCGGTCGGCTGCGGACCCGCCGCGCCACCAAGATCCCAACCCCATGGCGCACACCGTAGCGGTGCCGGGGGCACCCCGACAACGCGCGCCGGGACGACCGGCCGGCCGGGCCTGCGGCGGCCGCCGGGGCCGCGACCGGAGCAGCCGGACAGTCCGCACTCAACCGGTCAAGCCGGTCAAGCCGGGCAGACCCGCGCAGCCTCGGCCATGAGCATGCCGGGCGCCCCTCACGCCCCGGACGACGGCACCCAGGAACGACTACCGACCTGCGGTTTCAGCCGAGTTGACGACCCAGAGCGACGAGCAGTCAGCTCGGATCCGCACAAGTCCGGCATGGGAAAGAAGACTTAACCGGTTCTGTCCTGACGGTTGTGTTCCGGATCCGCACGCCCCTAACCTGATGCCGCCGCCGACGGAGCACGCCGGACGCGCGCCGCCCGGTCACCCCTGACGGCGACGCCGTCCGACCCGCCTGCGGCCGCTCCACCCTGCCCGGGCCGCGCCGCTCCCCTCCCCGGGCCGCGGCCCCCCGTCGCACCGCACCGCACGCCCCGCCGCCCGGCGGCCGGCCGCGGGCGGTCGCGCCCCCGGGGACCGCACGCACTGCCCGGCAGCCGCACCGGACCCGTCGCCGACGGCCAATCCGCCGTGCGCGCACCACGTTTGGAGCAAGGGATGAGAAGCAGACTCGCCACCGCCGCAGTGGGCCTCGCGGCGGTCGTCGCCTCGATGTTCGCCGCCACCCCGCCCGCCCAGGCCGCCACGACGGGCTTCCACGTCAGCAACGGCCGCCTCCTGGAGGCCGGCGAACAGGACTTCGTGATGCGCGGCATCAACCACGCGCACGCCTGGTACCCCACCCGCACCACGCAGGCCCTGAAGGACATCAAGGCCACCGGCTCGAACACGGTCCGCGTGGTGCTCGCCACCGGCGACCAGTGGACGAAGAACGACACCGCCGACGTGGCGAACGTCGTGAGCCAGTGCAAGGCCAACCGCCTCGTCTGCGTGCTGGAGGCGCACGACACGACCGGCTACGGCGAGCAGAGCGCCGCGGTCTCGCTCTCCCGCGCGGTCGACTACTGGATCAGCGTGCAGAGCGCCCTCGCCGGCCAGGAGAAGTACGTCGTCCTGAACATCGGCAACGAGCCGTACGGCAACACCGGTTACGCCGCCTGGACGGCCGACACCACCGCGGCGATCCAGCGGCTGCGCACCGCCGGGTTCCAGCACACGCTGATGACCGACGCCCCCAACTGGGGCCAGGACTGGGCGTTCACCATGCGCGACAACGCGGCCGCCGTCTTCGCGAGCGACCCGCAGCGCAACACCGTCTTCTCCATCCACATGTACGGCGTCTTCGACACCGCGGCCGAGGTCAGCGACTACCTCGGCCGGTTCGTCCAGGCGAAGCTCCCGATCGTGGTCGGCGAGTTCGGCAACATGCACTCCGACGGCAACCCCGACGAGGACGCCATCATGGCCACCGCCCAGCAGCTGGGCATCGGCTACATGGGCTGGTCGTGGAGCGGGAACGGCGGCGGCGTCGAGTACCTCGACCTCGTGACGGGCTTCGACGCGACCCGTCCCAGCGCCTGGGGCACGCGCCTGATCGACGGCGCCAACGGCATCCGCGCCACCTCGCGCGAGGCGGCGGTGTTCGGCGGTACGACCGCCGACACGCAGGCCCCGACGGCGCCCGGCACCCCGGCCGCCACCGCGGTCACCTCGTCCGGCGCCACGCTCGGATGGGCCGCCGCCACCGACAACACGGCCGTCACCGCGTACGACGTCGTCCGCGTCACCTCCACCGGCGAGAGCGCCGTCACCACCGTCGCCGGCACGACCGCCACGCTCACCGGGCTGACCGCTTCCACCCGTTACGACTTCGCAGTGTACGCCCGCGACGCCGCGGGCAACCGCTCCACCCGCTCGGGCACCGTCGCGGTGACCACCGGCGCCACCCCCGCAGGGGCGTGCTCGGTCGCCTACCGCCTCAGCGACTGGGGCACCTCGTTCAACGGCGACGTCACCATCCGCAACCTCGGCACCGCCGCGGTCTCCGGCTGGAGCCTGGACTTCGCCTTCCCCGCCGCGCAGCACATCAACTCCCTCTGGAACGCCAAGGGCACCCAGACCGGACAGGCCGTGCACGTCACCAACGAGGCCTGGACCCAGACCATCCCGGCCGGAGGCAGCGTGAACTTCGGCTTCAACGCCTCCTCGACGCCCGGCACCAACGGCGTGCCGTCCACCTTCACCCTCAACGGCGCGACCTGCAGCATCGTCTGACACGCACACCGCACGCCACCGTACGAAGACCGCTGCACGGAGGTCGCCGCACGAAGGCCGCCGCCCCGGGGATCCGTCCCGGGGCGGCGGCCTTCCGCGTGCCGCGGCCCGGCCCGCACCCGGCCGAGGGGCCGCAGAACTCCGAGGTGGTGCAACTTACCGCAAGATCCGTCAGCGAAGCAGTCCGGGTCCGATGCATGAGAAAGCCCCATTTACCGGGCCTTCGGGCGCACGCCCTCCCTGCAGAGGCCATCCGGAACCGTCCCAGGCCAGGACCGTCGGGCGCAGATACCGGACCGGCCTGAGAAATCTTGCAGAAATTTTCAGTTGGTCGCCCGGAAACCTTGACGGCCTCCCCGCTCCCACGGCATCGTCCTCAGCTGTCGGCACCACCCACGCCGGCCCTCCACCCCGGACCCGCCGGATCCCCCCGGACCGGCCTGCCCGGCCTGCCCGGCCTGCCTCCCTCCGCCTCCGGCGCACGCCGCGCCGCACGCGACCCTGCCCGGGCGGCGGCGGCCCGGGCACCCCCACCAGCTTCAAGGAGTCACCATGCGCCGTGGCACCGCGGCCCTCGCGCTGGCCGCCGCGATCACCGTCTCCATGACCGCCTGCGGCTCCGAAGGCCCGGCCGGCCCCGGAGACGCCGACTCCGCCGGGCCCGTCACCATCACCTGGTGGGACACCTCGGACGCGGCGAACGAGTCCTCCACCTTCAAGGTCCTGGCCTCCAACTTCCAGAAGGCCAACCCCGGCATCACGGTGACGTACGTCAACGTGCCGTTCGCCGAGGCCCGGGAGAAGTTCCGCGCCGCCGCGGCGGACCACAAGGGCGCCCCCGACGTCCTGCGCGCCGACGTCGGCTGGACCCCGGGCTTCGCCGCGGCGGGCTACCTCGCGCCACTGGACGGCACCCCCGCCGCCGCCGACACCGCCGCGTTCCAGCCCGAGCTCATCGAGCAGGCCACCTACGACGGCAAGCTGTACGCCCTCCCGCAGGTCACCGACACGCTCGCCCTGATGTACAACAAGGAGCTGTTCGCGAAGGCCGGCATCTCCAAGGCCCCCACCACCTGGAGCGAGCTGAAGACCGACGCCGCCCGGATCAAGCAGCGGACGGGCGCCCACGGCTTCGCCTTCAACCCGCAGGACTACTACGCCATGCCGTTCCTCTACGGCGAGGACACCGACATGGTCGACACCGCCGAGAAGCGGATCACCGTCAACTCCCCGGCCGCGGTCAAGGGCATCGACACCATCAGGGAACTCCTCGCCGCACCGGGCGTCGCACCGCTGGACACCAGCAAGGACGCCTACGCCAACATCATGCAGGACTTCGTCGAGGGCAGGGTCGCCTCCATCATCCAGGGCCCCTGGGAGAACGCGAACGTCTTTGCGGGCAAGGCCTTCCTCGACAACGCCAACCTCGGGATCGCCACCGTCCCGGCGGGCAGCTCCGGACACCCCGGCGCACCGCTGGGCGGCCACAACCTCGTGTCGTACGCGGGCTCGGACGCCGCGCACCGAGCCGCCGCCCAGAAGTTCATGGCCTTCATGACCTCCGCCAACGCGCAGATCTACACCGCGATCAAGAACTCCACCCTGCCGACCCGCTCCGACGCCTACAGCCCCGACGTCACCACCAACCTCGGCATCGCCGGATTCCGCAAGGTGCTGGCCGCCGGCCGGCCGCGGCCCGCACTCCCGGAGTACACCCTGCTCTACACCCCCCTCGGCGAAGGGCTCGACCGGATCCTCTCCGGCGGGGAGAGCACCCGCGCCGGCCTGGACGCCGTCGCCGCCGAGGCCGCGAAGCTCGTACCGGGCTACGCCCCGGAGTGACCCGCGGACGGCGGCCCCGCCCCCGGCCCTGGACACCACCGGCCACCGGCCACCGGACCACCGGCGTCCGGTGGCCGGCCGGGTGTCAGGCGGGCGCGGCCAGCGCGTGCCCGAGGAACGCGGTGGCGTCCGGCAGCACCCGCCGCCAGAAGCCGTCGGTGTGCGCGCCCCGCGGCAGGTGCATCTCGGCAGCGCGGTCGGCGAGCCGCCGGGCGGCCGGGCAGAACGGGTCCTCCGTGCCGCACCACACCGCCAGCCGCCGGGTCAGCGGCCGGTCGAGGTGGAGCAGCGGCTCGCGTTCGAGCCAGTCCGCCTCGTCCTCGTAACCGTCGACCGTCCGGGCGTCGCTCCAGGTGCGGAACAGCGCCGGGCTGAGCAGGGCCACGGCGCCGAGCCCGCCGTTGCGGGCACGGGCGTACTGCAGCGCCCCGGAACCGCCCATCGATATGCCGAGCACGCCGGTGGGCACGGCGAGGCCCCGGGTGGTGAGCCAGCCCGGCAGCTCGTCCAGCAGCATCGCCATCGGGTCGTCCCCGGCGCTGCGGCGGTGCCAGTACGTGGCATCGCCGCCGTCCACCGCCACCAGGTGGTGCGGCGGCACGCCACGGGCGGTCGCGTCCGCGAGGAACTCCGGAAGGCCCAGGTCGAGCACGGCCTGCGCGGACCCGCCGCGGCCGTGCAGCACCAGGCAGACGGGCAGCTCCGACGGACGGGCGGCGTGCGGCGGCGTCATGATGCTGAGCTGCACCCTGCTGCTGCGGGCGGCGGAGGACACCCGGTAGGTCCGGACCGTCCCGGGCACCGCGTCCGGCACGGTGCCGTCCGGGCCGGTCATGCCGACGGCGCGGCGCAGCCGCGGACCGCCCGGCAGGACGTCCTCGACCACCGCCGTGCCGACGACCGCGGCACCGGCCCCGGCGACCGCCAGGGCCCGCAGGAACGTCCGCCGGCCGGCCCCCGCCGACCGTGCCCGCTGCTCTCCGCTCTGTTCCAAGACCACTCCCCCGTTCGATCTTGGGGAGACACTCTACGGCCCGTCAGATGCGCCGCGCGGACCACCCCTGACGGGCGGGCCTCAGTGCCGGCAGGCCCACGCGGCGCCCGCGGTGGCCGCCTCAGCCTGCGCGCGCAGGGCACGGACGGCCTCGGCCGGGTCGTCCGCGGAGTAGACGGCGGACCCCGCCACGAACACGTCGGCGCCGGCCTCGGCGCAGCGCTCGACGGTGGACGCCGACACGCCGCCGTCGACCTGCAGCCACAGGTCGAGCCCGTGCTTGGAGATGAGCTCCCGGGTACGGCGGATCTTGGGCAGCATGATGTCCAGGAACGCCTGGCCGCCGAAGCCGGGCTCCACGGTCATGATGAGCACCATGTCGAGCTCGGGGAGCAGGTCCTCGTACGGCTCGATCGGGGTGGCCGGGCGCAGCGCCATCGAGGCGCGCGCGCCCTTGGCGCGGATCTCGCGGGCGAGCCGGACGGGCGCGGCGGCGGCCTCCACGTGGAAGGTGACGGAGCCGGCGCCGGCCTCGACGTACTGCGGGGCCCAGCGGTCGGGCTGTTCGATCATCAGGTGGCAGTCGAGCGGCGTGTCGGTGGCACGGGCGAGCGACTCGACGACCGGCACGCCCAGCGTCAGGTTGGGCACGAAGTGGTTGTCCATCACATCGACGTGCAGCCAGTCCGCGCCGCGGACGGCCTCGGCCTCGGCCGCCAGTCGGGCGAAGTCGGCGGAGAGGATGCTGGGGTTGATCTGCGCCATATCCGGGTACCTTCACAGCTCGGTGCGGGCGGTCGTCTGCGGCCACCTTCTCCCATCATCGCGCGAAGCGGCGACGGGGGGTGAACGCCGCCGTCCACGGGTGACCCGCATCACAGCAGGGGCGCCCCACCGCCGTGGACGCCCCGGTCCGTACCGGGAGCCGAAGGTTCCGGAGAGGCTGTCCCCCCGTGGCTGAACTCGCCCATCCCGCCCGTGCCCTCTGGTGGCTCTTCGAGCCGGTGCACGCCCTCACCTACTTCTCCCCCGAGGGGCGGGCCGCGTACGAGGCGGTCGGCCTGCGCGGCTACTGGCGCGGCTACTTCGGCGGGCGCTCGGCGCCGCTCGGCCCGGTGGACGCGGCACCGGTGGTCGCCGCGTTCTTCAACTTCGCGCCCTCCATGGTCGAACGGGCCCTGCCGGACGTCTGGTCGCGCGCCACCCCGGAGGCCGCGCTGACGGCCCGGGTCGAGGGCGCGACCGCGGCGCTGGCCCGGGTGCTGGAGACCGTCAAGCCGCACCTGATCGACCGCTCGGTGGAGCTGCTGGAGCGCGCCGTGGACGGCCTCGACTGTTGCGGCCGCGTGCTGGCCGCCGCCAACGCGGCACTGCCGCGGCCGGAGGGCCGGCTGGCGCGGCTCTGGCAGGCCACCACCGTGCTGCGCGAGCACCGCGGCGACGGCCACGTGGCGGCGCTGGTCGCCGAGGGCCTCGACGGCTGCGAGGCCCTCGTGCTGCGCTGCGCGCTCGACACCCGCCGCGAGGTGCTGCAGCCGTACCGCGGCTGGACGGACGCGGAGTGGGACGACGCCACCGGGCGCCTCACCGGGCGCGGCTGGCTGACCGCCGACGGCGCCGTCACCGCCGAGGGCCGCTCGCGGCACCGCGCGCTGGAGGCGGCCACCGACCTGGCGGCGGCCCGGGTGTGGGACGACTTCCACCGCGAGGAGCTCGACGAACTCGCCGCCGCCCTGCGGCCGCTGTCGACGGCGTGCCGCGCCGAACTCCCGCAGTACAACCCGATCGGCCTGCCGAACGGCGGGTGACCGGCCCCGGCCCGCGGCGGCCGCACGTCAGGCCGCCGTACGGGGGGCGTGCGGGCTGACCTCCGGCGGGCGGGCGTCCGGCGGGCGGGCGTCCAGCGCACGGCAGGCGCACGGCCGCGCCGGCGGCACCTCAGAGCGCGGTCGGCGCCGTCCGGGCCGCGCGCGCCGTCCAGCGGCCGTCGTGGCGGGCAATGCTGACGGGGTGCCCGAAGCAGGCGCTGACGAGGTCGGTGGTCAGCACCTCGTCGACCGGGCCGGCCGCGACGGTCTCGCCGTCGCGCAGCAGCAGGGCGTGGGTGGTGGTCTCCGGGAGCTCCTCCAGGTGGTGGGTGACGAGCACGCTGGCGAGCTGCGGGTGCTCCGCGCGGAGCTCGTCCAGCGCGGAGAGCAGGATCTCGCGGGCGGTCAGGTCGAGCCCCGTGGCGGGCTCGTCGAGCAGGAGCAGCCGGGGGCGGGGCATGAGGGCGCGGGCGATGAGCGTGCGGCCGCGCTCGCCCTGGGAGAGCTTGGGCCAGACGGCGTCGGCCCGGTCGGCCATGCCCATCAGGTCGAGGAGGTGGTCGGCGTGCGCGACCGCGTCCGCGTCGGGCTTGTGCCACAGGTCGGGTTCGATGCTGTTGGTGAGGCCGGTGAGCACGACGTCACGCACGCCGAGCGGCGAGCGCAGCGGGTGCCGCGGGTTGACGTGCCCGAGGTGGGCGCGCAGCTCGCGGATGTCGACCCGGCCGAGCTGCCGGCCGAGCACGTGCACCTCGCCGTGGGTGGGGTGGGAGACGGCGCCGAGCAGCGCGAGCAGGGTGGACTTGCCGGCGCCGTTCGCCCCGAGCAGGGCCCAGTGCTGGCCGGGCCCGACGGCGAGCGAGATGTCGCGCAGGAGGTAGCGGCCGTCGCGGACGACGTCGACGCCGACGGTGCGCAGCAGCGCCTCGTCCGGCAGGGGCTCGGTCGGGGTCACGGCGGCCTCCGGGCGGGTGCGGGTGATCACTCGACGGCCACGCTAACAGCCCGCGCGGCGGTGTCGGCCGGCCCGTTCGGGATCCGGACCGCCCCGGACCGCCCCGGGGCGGGTCGGGTCGGGTCGGGTCGGCCCGGGAGCTACTCGCCGCGTCCGAGCTGCGGCGGGCCGAGCAGGATGCCGCGCCCCGCGTAGAAGCGCCCGAGGTCGGCCCAGGGCACCCTGGCGTGCTGCTGGGACTCCCCCGCGAAGCCCGACGGGTTGTGCACGAGGAGACCGTCGTCGTCCGCGCCGACGGCGAGCACGAGGTGCCCGCCGGTGCGCGGCGGGGCGGGTTCGAGGGTGCGGATCGACGGGTGGACGGAGATCATGGCGAGCCGCCCGGCGGCGAGGTGGCCGGGCAGTTCCTCGGCGGGCAGGGGGGACCTGGCCTCGGCGTACAGGCCCCAGCGGCTCCGGACGTAGGCGGCGAAGGGGGCGTGGACCAGGCCGTCCAGCCGTCCGTCGGGGTGCCGGACGTAGCCGCCGGCCTCCGTGCTCTCCCGGGCGAGGCGGACGATCGGCGGGGCGACGCCCCACCAGTGGTCGAGCGCCATCCGCAGGCAGGCCATGCCGCAGGCCCGCCAGGACCAGAAGGCGTACTCGACGGGGTCGGGGGCGCCGGACTGCTCCCAGCGCGGGTCGTCCTCCGCCTCGGCGGTGCCCGCGATGATGTCGGCGACGAGTTCGGGGGATTCCCACTGCGCGTAGTAGGGAACCGGGTGGCTGATCGGCTGCACATGATCATTCTGACGCATGCCGGCGCGGCGCGCGCTGCGGCCCCCGCTCACACGACGCCGGCCGCCCGCAGCAGCCACCGGTTGGTGCGGCCGACGAGCCCGGCCCGGTCGAGGACGCCGACGACCTTGGCCGCCATCTCGACCTTCGCCGCCCGCCAGTGCGGGTTCGCCCGGGCCGCGCGGCTGCCCTCGGCCGGGTCGATGCCGACGGAGGCGTAGACCCGCGGGTGGATCAGCCGGGTGGTCGCGAAGTAGATGACCACGCCCATCAGGAGCTGTTCGGCGCGCCGTCGCACGAGGCCGAGGTCCTTGCGCTGCAGTTCCTCGCGGGCGTACGTGATGTGCCGGGCCTCCTCGATCACGTGGATCCGGGACACCTGGCGGACGAGCGGCTGCAGCGACTCGTCGTTCATCATCTCGCGCTGGAAGGAGTCGAGGATCTCCTCGACGTACATCGTGCCGCCGAAGGTCTGGCTGTGCGTGGAGACGGCCTTGAACACCCGGCCGAGGTTGTGCGCCACCCGCCCGGCGCCGTACGCGGGCGCCCCCATCTTGGCGATCATGCGGGCGAACATCACGGAGTGCCGGCACTCGTCGGCGATCTCGGTGAGCGCGTACTGCACGTGGGCGGTGGTCGGGTCACGGTCGAAGGCGTGCCGCAGCAGCATCTGCATGAGGATCTCCTCGAACCAGATGCCGACGCTGGCGACGCTCGCCACCTCGTGCTTGCTCAGCTCGATGCGCTGCTCCTCGGTGAGGCCCTGCCAGAGCGCGGTGCCGTAGAGGGAGATGCGGCGCGGGGCGATGTAGTAGGCGCCGGGCACGGGTTCGGCGTCCCAGTCGACCTCGGTGAGGGGGTCGAAGGAGAGCTTGACGGAGGACGCCAGCAGGCGTTCGGCCGTGCGGCGGCGCTGCCGGTCGCGCTCTTCCAGGACGGCGGTGGTGGCCTTGCGCGCGGTCGTCGCCATGAGGGTGGCTCCTCGGTCGCTCGGAGTGGGGGCTCTGGCGAGACCGTAGAAGGTATTAGACGCCGCGTCAATAAGATGGGCGGAAAGGGGGCCCGCCGCCGCACCCGGCGGGCCCCCTTCCCCCGGCGCCTACCCGGCGGCCCGCTCACCGACCGGGCGGCGGCGCAGCGCCGGATCGGTGAGCGCCTGCGGCCGCCAGACGCCGTCCGCCCGGTAGAGGTCCGTCCCGGGCGGCACGACGGCATCGATCCGGTCGAGCGCCGCGTCGTCCAGCACCAGCGAGGCACCCTTCAGCAGCGACTCCAGCTGATCGGACGTCCGCGGCCCGATGATCACCGAGGTGACCGCCGGGTGCGCCGCGGGGAACGCCACCGCGAGCTCCGGCAGCGTGCACCCCAGGTCGTCGGCGAGCCGGACGAACTCCTCCACCGCGTCGAGCTTCGCCGCGTTCCCGGGGATCGCCAGGTCGAAGCGGGCCGGGGTCAGCGCCGCCCGGCCGCTCGACAGGTCGATCGGCCGGTCCTTCCGGTACCGGCCGGTGAGGAAGCCGGACGCCAGCGGGCTCCACGTGAGCACCCCCATGCCGTACCGCCGGGCGACCGGCAGCACCGAGGTCTCGGCTCCGCGCGCCAGCAGCGAGTACGGCGGCTGCTCGGTGCGGAACCGCTGCAGGCCCCGGCGCTCCGCGACGTGCTGCGCCTCGACGATCTCCTCCGCCGGGAAGGTCGAGCAGCCGAAGGCGCGGATCTTGCCCTCCCGCACGAGGTCGCCCAGCACGCCGAGCGTCTCCTCGATGTCGGTGCGGGGGTCGGGCCGGTGCACCTGGTAGAGGTCGATCCAATCGGTCCGCAGCCGCCGGAGGCTCGCCTCGACCTCCTGGACGATCCAGCGCCGGGAGTTGCCACCGCGGTTGGGGCCGGCCCCCATCGGGAAGTGCACCTTGGTGGCGAGCACGACGTCGTCGCGCCGGCCTTCCAGGGCCTTGCCGACGATCTCCTCGGACTCCCCGGCGGAGTACATGTCCGCGGTGTCCACGAAGTTGACGCCCGCGTCGAGCGCCGCGTGCACGATGCGGGCGCACGCGTCGTGGTCGGGGTTGCCGACGGCGCCGAACATCATCGTGCCCAGGCAGTGGACACTCACCTCGATGCCGGTGCCGCCGAGGACGCGGTAGCGCATGGTCGTACTCCTTCGGGTGCGCGGCCTGCGGAGTCAGGCCGTGTGCGCACTCTAGGAGTTGGAGTGCACTCCATCTCAAGTGCCTTTCCGGCGGGCGGGCGGACGGCAACGCCGGCCCCGGCAGCGGGCACCGCCCACGGGGCCGGCGCCCGGGCCGCCGACGACCCCGCGGCCGCCCTCGCCGGCCCGTTCACGCGGCGGGACGGCCCGCCGCCCGTCCTGCCCGGGCCGTGCGCCCGGGCAGGACCCGGGTCTCCTACCAGGCGTAGTCCTCCGGTGCGGTGCGGTGGCCGGGGAAGATCTCGTCCAGCCGGTCGAGCGTCTTCCGGTCCAGCGTCACGTCGAACGACCGGACGGCGGCGTGCAGTTGCTCCAGCGTGCGCGGCCCGACGATCGGGGCGGTGACCGCGGGACGGGTGAGCAGCCACGCGAGGGCCACGTCGCCCGGCTCGTGGCCGAGTTCGGCGGCGAGGTCCTCGAAGTCCCCGATCTGCTCACGGTGCTTCGCGAGCGTCTCCGCGGCGCGGCCCTCGGTGCGCCGCACGCCCTCGCGCTCCTTGCGCAGCACGCCGCCGAGGAGGCCGCCGTGCAGCGGGGACCACGGGATCAGCCCGAGGCCGTAGTGCTGGGCCGCCGGGGCGACCTCCAGCTCGACGCTGCGCTCCAGCAGGTTGTAGAGCGACTGCTCGCTGGTGAGGCCGAGGAAGTTGCGGGCCTTCGCGGTCTCCTGGGCCTGGGCGATGTGCCAGCCGGCGAAGTTGCTGGAGCCGACGTAGACGATCTTGCCCTGTGCGGTCAGCACCTCCATCGCCTGCCAGATCTCCTCCCACGGAGTGGCCCGGTCGACGTGGTGCATCTGGTAGAGGTCGATGTGGTCGGTCTGCAGCCGCTTGAGGCTCGCGTCGACGGCGCGGCGGATGTGGAGCGCCGAGAGCTTGCCCTCGTTGGGCCAGTCCCCCATGTCGCCGTACAGCTTGGTGGCGATCACGGTCTTCTCGCGGCGGCCGCCGCCCCGGGCGAACCAGTTGCCGATGATCTCCTCGGTGCGGCCCCGGTTCTCACCCCAGCCGTAGACGTCGGCGGTGTCGAAGAAGTTGATGCCGAGCTCGTGGGCCGTGTCCATGATCTCGTGCGCGTCGGTCTCCTCGGTGTGCGGACCGAAGTTCATCGTGCCGAGGCAGAGGCGGGAGACGGTGAGGCCGGTGCGGCCGAGGTGGGTGAACTCCATGCGGCCCACCCTCCGTCAGACCGGCTTCGCTGTCCAGTTTTTCTCTCGGCCTGTGGACAAACCCCCGCCGGGTGCCATCCGTCCACAGGCCGACCTGCCCGGGCCGCGTCAGGTGGTACGGCGCAGCAGTGCGAGGTACATCGCGTCGGTGCCGTGCAGGTGCGGGAAGAGTTGCACGTCGGGGCCGTCGCCGAGTGCGGGCACGCCCGGCAGCAGCGGCCGGGCGTCGATCCACTCGACGCCCTGCTCGCCGCGCAGCACGTCGTCGACGACGGCGCGGGTCTCGGCCAGGTGGGGCGAGCACGTGGCGTACCCGATGACGCCGCCCACCCGGGTGGCCTGGATCGCGTCGCGCAGCAGGTCGCGCTGGAGCGGGCCGAAGCCGGCGATGTCCTCGGGGCGGCGGCGCCAGCGGGCCTCCGGGCGGCGGCGCAGCGCGCCGAGGCCGGAGCACGGCACGTCGACGAGCACCCGGTCGAAGCTGCCGGGCCGCCAGGCCGGCCGGGTGCCGTCGGCGGCGATCACCGTGTACGGGCCGGGGTTGCCGGCCAGGGTGCGGGCGACCAGCCGGGCGCGGTGCGGCTGCTTCTCGGAGGCGACCAGCGCGGCGCCGCGGTCGGCGGCGAGGGCGGCGAGCAGGGCGGCCTTGCCGCCGGGGCCCGCGCAGCCGTCGAGCCAGACGCGGTCGGGGCCGTCGAGGGGGGCCGCGGCCAGCGCGAGGGCCACGAGCTGGCTGCCCTCGTCCTGCACGCCGGCGCGGTTCTCGCGGACGGCGGCGACGCCGGCCGGGTCGCCGCCCTCGGCGAGCCGCAGCGCGTACGGCGACCAGCGGCCGTCCCCGGCCTCGGGCAGGGCCTCGCGGAGCTCGTCGACCGTGGCGCGGCCGGGACGGGCCACCAGGGTGACCTCGGGCCGCTCGTTGTCGGCGCGCAGGAGGTCCTCGACGTCGGCGCGGCGGGCGGCGTCCGGCTGCCAGCGGCCGAGGGCGTCCCACAGCGAGGAGACCACCCAGCGCGGGTGGGAGTGCACGACGGCGAGGTGGTCCTCGGCGTCCTCGTCGTAGGGCGGGGCGACCTGGGCGATCCAGGCGTCGAGGTCCTGGGCGCTGATGCGGCGCAGGACGGCGTTGACGAACTTCGCGCGGCCGTCCCCGAGCACGGCGCGGGCCAGCTCCACGGTGGCCGAGACCGCGGCGTGGGTGGGGATGCGGGTGGCGAGGAGCTGGTGGGCGCCGAGGGAGAGGACGTCCAGCACGGGCGGGTCGACCTCGCGCAGCGGGCGGTCGACGCAGGCGGCGATGATCGCGTCGTAGGTGCCCCGGAGGCGCAGCGTGCCGTAGACGAGCTCGGTGGCGAGGGCGGCGTCGCGGCGTTCCATGCCCTTCTGCTCGGCCTCGCGGAGCAGCGAGGGCATGATCAGGTTGGCGTAGGCGTCGCGCTCGTCGACGGCGCGCAGCGCGCGGAACGCGACGATCCGTGCGGGGTCCTTCTTGGGACGGCGGTGCGGGCGGGGGGCGCGCTGGGCGCTGGGGGTGGTCACAGGTGCCTCGAAGGTGCTGCGGAGTTATCCGTACGGGAAGGGCGGTGGTGGGTGGCCGGGCGTCGTGGCCCGGCCGGGGCGGGCCTAGCCGTCGAGCTGCTCGCCGGACTCGATCCGGACCCCTCGGGCCCAGTCTGCCGCGCGCATCGGCTTCTTGCCCTGCGGCTGGACCTCGCCGAGTTCGACGTCGTGGCTGCCGGTACCGGCGCGCACGCTGTTCTTGGCGACGGCGAGTTCGCCGGGGGCGAGGGCCGTCTCGCCGGGCAGCAGCTTCACCGGGCCGGTGAGCTTGAGGCGCTCCCCGCGGAAGACCGTCCAGGCGCCGGGCGCGGGGGCGCAGCCGCGGACGAGGCGGTCGACGCGCAGCGCGGGGTGGTTCCAGTCGATGCGGGCGTCCTCGACGCTGATCTTGGGGGCGAGGGTGATGCCGTCGGCGGGCTGCGGCACGGCGTGCAGCGCGCCGTCGGCGATGCCGTCCATCGTGGCGGCGAGCAGCCGGGCGCCGGAGTGCGAGAGCCGGGTGAGCAGGTCGCCGCTGGTGTCGGCGGGGCGGATCTCCTCGGTGACGACGCCGAAGACCGGGCCGGAGTCGAGGCCCTCCTCGATGAGGAAGGTCGAGGCGCCGGTGACCTCGTCGCCGGCCATCACGGCGTGCTGCACGGGCGCCGCACCGCGCCAGGCGGGCAGCAGCGAGAAGTGCAGGTTGACCCAGCCGTGCTTCGGCACCTCCAGGGCGCCCGGGCGCAGCAGTGCGCCGTACGCGACGACCGGGCAGCAGTCCGGGGCGAGTTCGGTGAGGCGGGCGAGGAAGTCCGGGTCGCTCGGCTTCGCGGGCTTGAGCACCTCGATGCCGGCCTCCTCGGCGCGCTGGGCGACCGGGCTGGCGACCAGTCGGCGGCCGCGGCCGGCGACGGCGTCGGGGCGGGTCACCACCGCGACGACCTCGTGCCGGTCGGAGGTCAGCAGGGCGTCGAGCGCGGGGACGGCGACCTCGGGGGTGCCGGCGAAGACGAGGCGCATGGGTGCCTTTCGGGAAGGGGACGGGGTCAGCGCGCGGAGCCGAAGGTCGAGTGCGGGGAGACCCGGACGGTCGGTGCCGGCCCGTCGCCCCACTCGGCCTCGCGGATGGCCTTGAGCGCGGCCTTGCGCGCCTCGCGGTCGAGGCGGTCGATGAAGATGATGCCGTCGAGGTGGTCGGTCTCGTGCTGGATGCAGCGGGCGAGCAGCCGGGTGCCCTCGATCTCGACCGGTTCGCCGTGCATGTCGAGGCCCCTGGCGACGACGCCGTGGGCGCGCCTGGTGTCGTACTGCAGGCCGGGCAGCGAGAGGCAGCCCTCGGGGCCCTCCTGCTCCTCGTCGGTGAGCGTGAGGTCGGGGTTGACGAGGTGGCCGACGACGCCGTCCACGTTGTAGGTGAAGACCCGCAGCGAGACGCCGAGCTGGGGGGCGGCCAGGCCGGCGCCGGGGGCGTCGAGCATGGTGTCGGTGAGGTCCTTCACGAGCCGCCGCAGCTCCTTGTCGAAGGTCGTGACGGGGCGCGCGGTGGAGCGGAGCACCGGGTCGCCGAAGATCCTGATCGGCTGGATCGCCATGGCTGCGGGCTCCCTGGGGGTCGGCGGCGGTCGGAAACGTACCCGGAGAGTCTATGCAATCGGCGGCGGCGGCCCGGCCCGGGTGCCGGACGGTCCCGCCCGGCCGGTGCCGATCGCGGTTTCCCGCACAACCCGTCCCCACCGGGCGCGTTACCCGGGCCAGGGGTCGGGCGTTGGTCAAGTGGAATTGACCGGACGCACGCGTCGCGGTCCGAGCCGACCGAACGGAGAGGTGGCACCCAGGCCATGGCCGAGCAGATCAATCACGATGCCCGGGCACGGGCGAGCCTGCACCTGCTGGTCCGGGACATCGAGCGGGTCAGGCGCCAGGTGGACGCCCTCCGCACGCTGACCGCCCAGCTGGGCAACGTCTACCGGCCCCGCCGGCCCAGCACCTCCGCGGGTTTCGTCGTGTACGGGCGGGCGCCCGCGCCCACCGTGCGCCTCGCACAGGAGCTGCGGGAGAGCGTGGAGACGCTGGTCGCGGCGGCGGTCGAGTTCGACCGCGCGCTCGGCTTCTCCTGGGATTCGGTGGGGTCCGCGCTGGGGGTGACCAAGCAGGCGGTGCACCGCCGGTACGGCATGCGCCGGCCCGCCGGCGAGCTCCTCCCCGCGGTGTCGGTACCGGTCCCGGGCGACCTGCGGGACGAGCGGGCCGCCGAGGAGCACCCGGACCGGCCCGAGCCCGCGTCCGCCGCCGCGCTGGCGCGGACGGTGCCGCAGGCGCGGCAGGGCGGCCTCGGCAGCCCGCAGGAGACGGCACGGCTCATCCGCTGAGCGGCACCGCCCCCGCGCCGCGGGTGCTCAGCCGATGTCGGGCGGGTCGATCCTGATCCGGACGGGCGCTCCGGTGCGCAGCGCGATGCGGGCGATCTGCGCGGCCTTCAGCGCCGAGGCGAGGGCGGCCCCCTGTCCGGGGGCGACCCGCAGGAGGGCCCGCTCGATCTCCTCGCCGCGGGCGGCGGGCACCGGCACCGGGCCGAGCACGTCGGCGCCCTCGGGCAGCCGGACGAGCCCGAGCAGGTCGGCGACGGCCTGCGGCGGCCCGGTCACGGAGGCCATCCGGGAGACCGGCGGGAAGTGCAGCTGGGCGCGTTCGTCGAGCTCGGTGGCGGCGTGGCCCGCCGGATCCCAGCGCACCAGCGCCTGGACGGGCCGCGCGGACGGCTCGGCGACCACCACCACCGTGCCGCCCTCCCCGGCCGGGCGGACGAGGGCCGCGGCGGTGAGCCAGCGGCGCAGCGCCTCCTCGCCGGCCCGCAGGTCGGGGCGGGTGAGCAGGGCCCAGCCGTCCAGGAGCAGGGCGGCGGCGTAGCCGTCCTCGGCGAGCGGTTCGGCGCCGGGGGTGGCGATCACGAGGCCCGGCCCCGGAGGCACGGTGGCGAGCACCGCGTCGCGGCCGGAGGTGCGCACCGGCACGCGGGGGAAGGCCTTGCCGAGCTCCTCCGCGGTGCGGCGGGCACCGACGATCTGGGCCCGCAGCCGGAACGAGCCGCACTCGACGCAGTGCCACTCCGGCTCGGTGGTGCCGCACCACGTGCACAGGGGCGGGGCGGCGGCGGAGCCGGCCTCCAGGGGGCCTGCGCACCGCCGGCAGCGGGCGGGTGTGCGGCACCGGCCGCAGGCGAGCCGTGGCAGGTAGCCGCGCCGGGGCACCTGCACGAGGACGGGGCCGCGGGTGAGGGCGTCGCGGGCGGTCTCCCAGGCGACGGACGGCAGCCGGGCGGCCTGCGCGGCGGCGTCCCTGGCCTGGTCGAGGTCGGTGACGGTGCGCACCCGCGGGGCGAGGTCGCGGACGGTGGCGCGTTCGGCGGCGAGCGGTCTGGCCCATCCGGTGCGGAGCAGCTGCGCGGCCTCGACGGTCGTCGACAGGCCGCCGAGCAGCACGCCCGCGCCCTCCTCGGCGGCCCGCAGCAGCGCGACCTCGCGGACGTGCGGGTGGGGCGCGTTGGGGTCGCTGTGGCTGCTGTCGCCGTCCGACCAGACGACGAGCAGGCCGAGCGGGCGGACGGGCGCGAAGACGGTGGCGCGGGTGCCGACCACGGCCCGTACCGAGCCCCGGCTCACGGCCAGCCAGTGCCGGTACCGCTCCTCGGGGCCGGCCTCCGCGGCGAGCACGGTGTGCAGGCCGGGGCCGAGCAGTGCGGTGAGGGCGGCGTCGGCCCGGGCGACGGCGCGGCCGTCCGGCAGGACGACGAGCGCGCCGCGGCCGGCGGCGAGCGTGGCGGCCACCGCGCGGGCGATCTCGTGCGGCCAGTCGGGGCCGGGCAGGGCCGTCCAGACCGCCCGGGGGGCGTGTCCGGCGGCGAGCGAGGCGAGGAAGGCGGGCCCCTGCGGGTAGCGGGTCCAGGTGCCCGGCCCGGGGGCTGCGGGCGGGGGCAGCGGTGCGGGTGAGGGCTCGGCCTCGGCGCGGGCGTGCCGCGGCGGCACCGCGAGCTGCAGGACGTCCGCGAGGGTGCCGGCGTACCGGTCGGCGACGGCGCGGCAGAGCCTGAGGAGCGCGGGGGTGAGCACGCGCTCCGGTGAGAGCACCCGTGCGAGCGGGGCGAGCGGCCCGGGGTAGTCGGACGCGGCGAGCCGGTCGACGATGTACCCGTCGTGCAGGGCGCCGCCCTGCCGCCGCCCGGACGGGCCGACCCGGGCGCCGAACCTCACCCGCACGCGGACGCCCGGCTGCGCGTCGTCGGCCATCGTGGCGGGCACCGCGTAGTCGAAGTACTGGTCGAGGCTGAGCACGCCCTTGTCGACCAGCACCCGGGCGACCGGCAGCTCGTCGGCCGGTTTCACGCCCTGGGCGGCCTTCGGCTTCGACCGGCGGACGGTCTCCCGGATGAGGGCCAGCTGCTCGCCGGCCCCGTCTGCGCTGCTCATCGTCACCCTTGTTATCAGACGGCGCCGACAGAACGCCGCAGGCGGCGGCCGCCCCCGGTGGGGGTGGCCGCCGCCTGGGCGGTGCCGGTGGTGGAGCCGGTCAGGCGCTGACGGCCTTCTTCAGCGCCTCGACGCGGTCCGTGCGCTCCCAGGTGAAGTCCGGCAGCTCACGGCCGAAGTGACCGTACGCGGCGGTCTGACCGTAGATCGGGCGCAGCAGGTCCAGGTCGCGGATGATCGCGGCCGGGCGCAGGTCGAAGACCTGGGTGACGGCTTCCTGGATCTTCAGGACCGGGACGGTCTCGGTGCCGAAGGTCTCGACGAACAGGCCCACCGGCTCGGCCTTGCCGATCGCGTACGCGACCTGCACCTCGGCGCGGGTCGCGAGGCCCGCGGCGACGATGTTCTTCGCCACCCATCGCATGGCGTACGCGGCGGAGCGGTCGACCTTGGACGGGTCCTTGCCGGAGAAGGCACCGCCGCCGTGGCGGGCGTAGCCGCCGTAGGTGTCGATGATGATCTTGCGTCCGGTCAGGCCGGCGTCGCCCATCGGGCCGCCGATCTCGAAGCGGCCGGTCGGGTTGACGAGCAGGCGGTAGCCGTCGGTGACGAGCTTGATGCCCTCGTCGGCGAGCGCGCGGAGCTCGGGCTCCACGACGAACTCGCGGATGTCCGGGGTGAGCAGCGACTCCAGGTCGATGTCGCTCGCGTGCTGCGAGGAGACGACCACGGTGTCGAGGCGGACGGCCTTGTCACCGTCGTACTCGATGGTGACCTGGGTCTTGCCGTCGGGGCGCAGGTACGGGATCGTGCCGTTCTTGCGGACCTCGGACAGGCGGCGCGAGAGGCGGTGCGCGAGGGTGATCGGCAGCGGCATCAGCTCCGGCGTGTCGTCGCACGCGTAACCGAACATCAGGCCCTGGTCGCCGGCACCCTGCTTGTCGAGCTCGTCGTCCTCGCCCTCGACCCGGTGCTCGTGCGCGGTGTCCACGCCCTGGGCGATGTCCGGGGACTGCGAGCCGATGGACACCGACACGCCGCAGGAGGCGCCGTCGAAGCCCTTCTTCGAGCTGTCGTAGCCGATCTCGAGGATCTTGTCCCGGACGAGCTGCGCGATCGGCACGTAGGCCTTCGTGGTGACCTCACCGGCGATGTGGACCAGGCCGGTGGTGATCAGCGTCTCCACGGCGACGCGCGAGGTGGGGTCCTCCTTGAGGAGGGCGTCCAGGATGGTGTCGCTGATCTGGTCAGCGATCTTGTCGGGGTGTCCCTCGGTCACGGACTCCGAGGTGAACAGGCGGCGAGACACAGCGCTCCCTGGGGTTGCAGCGGCTGCTGACTGAATGCCCTGGTGGTCAGGGCATCCGGAAAGACTCTGATTCCTGGAGTGTAACGGCCAGGCACCGTCACCCGGCACTCCCCCGGTACGGCAGTCGTGTGACCGTCCTATTGCGGCAACACTGCGAGACGCGGCACCACGGCGTCCCACACCGCGTCCGCCAGGGCCTCCTTGGGCCCGTCCGGCACCACGGTCTCGCCGCCGTCGGCGGCGAGCACGGTTGCGGCATTGGTGTCACGGCCGAACGCCTTGCCGTCGCCGACCTCGTTCACCACGAGCAGGTCGCAGCCCTTGCGGGCCAGCTTGGCCCGGCCGTTCGCGAGCACGTCGTCCGTCTCGGCGGCGAAGCCGACGACCAGCTGCCCGGGGCGGGCCCGCTGCGCGGACAGCTCGGCCAGGATGTCGGGGTTGCGGACGAGCACGACCGGCGCCGGGTCGACGCCGTCGACCTTCTTGATCTTCCCGGTGGCGTACTCCGCCGGGCGGAAGTCCGCCACGGCCGCCGCCATCACCACGGCGTCCGCGCCGGCGACGGTCTCGTGCACCGCCTCGCGCAGCTCCAGCGCGGTCGAGACGCGCACCACGTCGACACCGGCCGGGTCGGGCAGCTCGACGTTGGCGGCCAGCAGGGTGACCCGGGCGCCGCGGGCCGCGGCGGTGGCCGCCAGCGCGTAGCCCTGCTTGCCGGACGAGCGGTTGCCGAGGAAGCGCACCGGGTCGAGCGGCTCACGGGTGCCGCCGGCGGAGACCACCACGTGCCGGCCGGCGAGGTCCTGCGCCGCCGTGCCGCGGGCGAGCACCCGGCGGCAGGCCTCGAAGATCGCGCCGGGGTCGGGCAGCCGGCCCCGGCCGGTGTCCGCGCCGGTGAGGCGGCCCACCGCGGGCTCGATCACGACCGTGCCGCGGCGGCGCAGCGTGGCGACGTTCTCCTGGGTCGCCGGGTGCTCCCACATCTCGGTGTGCATCGCGGGGGCGAGCACGACCGGGCACCGGGCGGTGAGCAGGGTGTTGGTGAGCAGGTCGTCGGCCAGCCCGTGGGCGGCCTTGGCGAGGAGGTCGGCGGTGGCGGGGGCGACCACCACGAGGTCGGCCTGCTGGCCGATCCGCACGTGCGGCACCTCGTGGACGCTCTCCCAGGTCTCCGTGGCGGCGGGCCGGCCGGAGAGCGCCGCCCAGGTCGCCTCGCCGACGAAGTGCAGGGCCGCGGCGGTCGGCACCACGGTGACCTGGTGGCCCGACTCGGTGAACCGTCGCAGCAGCTCACAGGCCTTGTACGCGGCGATGCCGCCGCTGACGCCGAGGACGACGCGCGGTGCGTTCATGGTGAGGGTGTCTCCTTCTACGGCCGCCGGCCGGGTGGGCCCGGCCTCACGCTCGCCTCACCCTACGGCGCCTCCGACGGCCCGTGCAGCATGACCCCGCGCACAGCGGAAGGGCTCGCCGGAGCGTCTCCGGCGGGCCCTTCCGTACGACTGTCGTGCGTGGTGCTCAGGCGGCCTCGATCGGCTCCGCGGTGAGCATGCCGGCGTTGATCTCGCGCAGCGCGATCGACAGCGGCTTCTCGTGCACGTGGGTGTCGACCAGCGGGCCGACGTACTCCAGCAGGCCCTCACCGAGCTGCGAGTAGTACGCGTTGATCTGGCGGGCGCGCTTGGCCGCGTAGATCACCAGGCTGTACTTGGAGTCGGTCGCCTCGAGCAGCTCGTCGATCGGCGGGTTGATGATGCCCTCGGGCGCTGTCATCGAAGAGGACACGCGAAAACCTTCCGAAAGTGGATTTTCCGACCGTACGACCAGGTCGATCCGGTCAGACTACACCGAGCAAGGCTAGCAGTTCGGCTGCTACCTGCTCGACGGAGGTGTTGACAAGGGTCGTGTCGAACTCCTTCTCGGCGGCCAGCTCGACCTTGGCCGCATCGAGCCGCTGATCGATCACGTGCTGCGGCTCGGTGCCCCGGCCCGTGAGCCGGCGGACCAGCTCGTCCCAGCTCGGCGGAGCCAGGAACACGAGCTGGGCCTCGGGCATCGACTCCCGCACCTGCCGGGCGCCCTGCAGGTCGATCTCCAGCAGGACCGGCTCGCCGCGGTCGAGCTTGTCCTGGACGGCCTGCCGGGGGGTGCCGTAGCGGTTCCCCGCGAACACCGCCCACTCCAGCAGTTCGCCGTTGGCGACCAGCTTGTCGAACTGGTCGTGGTCGACGAAGTGGTACTGGACCCCGTCACGCTCGCCGGGCCTCGGGTGCCGGGTGGTGGCCGACACCGAGAGCCAGACCTCGGGATGCATCTTCCTCATATGAGCGACGACCGTGCTCTTGCCGACCCCCGAAGGGCCGGAGAGCACGGTCAGCCGCGGACGCTCACTCATGCACCGATTATCCCGGATCGCGGACGTTCCGGGGACCAGCACCCCGGTTCAGGAGGCGGCGGAGCCGAACTCCCGCTCCAGCGAGGCGATCTGGTTCGTACCGAGGCCGCGCACGCGGCGGCTCTCGGAGATGCCGAGGCGCTCCATGATCTGCTTGGCCCGCACCTTGCCGACGCCGGGAAGGCTCTCCAGCAGTGCAGAAACCTTCATCTTGCCGATGACCTCGTCGTCGGCCTTGCCGGCCTTGATCACGTCGTGCAGCGAGGCACCGGAGTGCTTGAGCTTGTTCTTCACGTCGGCGCGCTTCCGCCGAGCCTCGGCGGCCTTGGCGAGCGCAGCGGCGCGCTGTTCGGGGGTAAGGGGCGGAAGAGCCACGCCGTTCACCTCAGGTGTGGATGGAAGGGATGAGCTATGACTGGTGGTGCCCGGCCCCCGGAGAGCAGGCTCTGACCTGCACGGCGGCGGATTTTCCGCCGCCTTCCGGTGACCTACCGCCGGACACTACCCAACTTAGGCCGCCACGTCAGGAAAAGAACACGAAAAGTCCTGGTCAGCCGGGGCGGACACAGGACTTTTCCGGGCAAACCCGCCGCTGCGTGCGGCTGCCGGTCAGCCCTTTGTGACGGCGCTCACATCGTCGGCGAAGACCTGGGCGGCGTCCCGCAGCGCCTGCACGGACGGCCCGTGCTTCAGCACGTCACGGCTCACGCTCGGCAGCACGTTGCGCACCGAGGCGCCGAAGACCCTCGGCAGGTCGGCGGCGGTGGCACCCTGGGCGCCCACGCCGGGGGCGAGCAGCGGGCCGTTGATCGCGAGATCGACCCCCGCCTCGGCGAGCGTCGCACCGACGACCGCACCGAACGAACCGAGCGGCTCCTCGCCCGCGTTCTCCGCCGCGAGCCGGCTCAGCACGCCCTGCGCCACGGTCACGCCGTCGGCGCCCACCGCACGCTGCACCTCCGCCCCCTCCGGGTTGGAGGTGAGCGCCAGGGCGAAGAGGCCGCAGCCGTTCGCGCGGGCCAGGTCGACGGCGGGCTGCAGCGAGCCGAAGCCGAGGTACGGGCTGACGGTGAGCGCGTCCGAGAAGAGCGGGCTCCCCGGCGAGAGGAAGGTCTCCGCGTACGCCGCCATGGTCGAGCCGATGTCGCCGCGCTTGGCGTCCATCACGACGAGGGCACCGGCGGCCCGGGCCTCCGCCACGCAGGCCTCCAGCACGGCGATGCCGCGGGAGCCGAAGCGCTCGAAGAAGGCGGCCTGCGGCTTGAGCACGGCCACCCGGTCGGCGAGCGCCTCGACGACCGTGCGGGAGAACGACTCCAGGCCGGCGACGTCGTCGCCGAGGCCCCACGCGGCCAGCAGCGAGGCGTGCGGGTCGATGCCGACGCAGAGCTGCCCGCGGCTGTCGAGGGATGCGCGCAGGCGGGCGCCGAACGGGGCGAGGGTGGTCATCGGGGTCCTCTCGGTGGATCGGTGCGGTGGGCCAGGCCCACCGCGTCGGTGAAGGCGGCGAGGCCGCGGGCGGCGAGCTCGGTGCGCAGCTCGTCGAGGATGCGCAGCGGCGCCGTGGGGTCGTGCAGGAGTGCGGAGCCGACCGCGAAGGCGCTCGCGCCGGCCGCCGCGAAGGCGAGGGCGTCGCGGCCGGTGCGGATGCCGCCCATGCCGAGGACGGGCACCTCGGGCACCCGGCCGGCGAGCATCGCCGCGCGCACCTGGTGCACGCACCGCAGCGCGACCGGGCGGACGGCGGGTCCGGAGAGGCCGCCGGGCCCGGCGGCGAGCGCGGGACGCAGGGTCACCGGGTCGATCTCCAGGCCGGGCAGCGTGTTGATCATTGAGAGGCCGTCCGCGCCGGCCTGGACGCAGGCCGCGGCGATGTCGGTGATCGACAGCACGTCCGGTGCGAGCTTCGCGTAGACCGGCAGGTCGGCGGGGGCGGCCCGGCGCACCGCGCGCACCAGGTCGTAGGAGATCGCCGGGTTGGCGGCGAAGACCAGGCCCAGGTCGGCGTGGGCGGGGCCGCCGATGTTGAGCTCCAGGCCGACGACGCCGGGCAGGCCGCCGAGCCGGGCGGCGAGCGTGGCGAACTCCTCGATCCGCTGCCCGGCGACGGACACCACGACCCGGGCGCCGCGCTCGGCGAGCCAGGGCAGCTCGTGCTCGACGAAGGCGTCGATGCCGGGCCCGGGCAGGCCGAGCGCGGTCAGCACGCCCGCGGGCACCGCGACGGCGCGCGGGGCCGGGTGGCCGGCCCGCGGCTCGGGCATGACCGTGCGGGTGGTGACGGCGCCCAGCGCGTCCAGCGGGACGAACCGGGCGAGCTCGCGGCCCGTACCGCCGCAGCCGGCCGCCGTCACCAGCGGGTTGGGCAGCAGCACCGGGCCGAACGGCGCGGTGAGGTCGACGTCCTGGGGGTCCATCAGCCGCCCACCAGCCCGTCCGGGACACCGCCGAGGTCGTCCCAGCGGACCCGGGCCCCGTCGAACACCGGGCCCTCGGTGCACGCCCGGGCGAAGCGGGTGACGCCGTCGGCGCCGTCCACGGGCAGGACACAGGCCGCGCACAGCCCCGTGCCGCAGGGCATCGGGGTGTCCGTCATCGTCCAGCAGCGCGCACCGGCGCCGGCCGCGGCACGTGCGACCGCCGCCAGCACGGCGGGCGGACCGGCGGCGTGGACCACCGTGGCACCGATCGCCCGGACGGCCTGCGGCACCGGGTCGGCGAGCGGCCCGGGCAGCCCGGCCGACCCGTCCTCGGTGACCACCAGCACGTCCTGGGTGAGCGCACGGGCCTGCTCGACGCCGTGCAGCGCGGCGGCGGTCGGCGCGCCGAGGAGGAAGCCGACCTGCCCGCCGCGGGCCCGGATCTCCCCGGCGAGCGCCGGCAGCGGCGCGGCATGCCCGGCGTGGCCGACCAGCAGGGCGCTGACGGCCTGCTCGGGCACCGGGAAGGGCGTGCCCAGCGGCGCGATCAGGTCGACCGCGCCGCCGGTCGGCGCCCGGTCGACGACGAGTTCGATCGTGCCGGCGGCGGCGTCCGCCCGCACGATCGGCACGCACTCCCGCAGCACCCCGTCGCCGCCGTCGGCCGCGAGGGACGCGAGGTGGCCCGGACGCACCCGGGGTGCGGCCCGGGCGGCCCGCAGCACGAGGCGGTGGCGGGTGCCCTCGGGGGTGGTGGAGAGCACCTCCGCCCGGGACCTGACCGGATGGGCCATCTCTCGTCCGCCTCTCTGGGTGTCCGCGGCCGCGCCCCGGGGCGCGGCCGCCCGGTGTGCAACGGGCCGGTCGGGGTCCGGGTCACGGCGGTGCCCGGACGGCCTGCGGGTCAGCGCGCGGCGGAGCCCACGGCGTCGGCGATGCTCCTGTGGCCGCCGGCCCGCAGCCGGGCCGCCAGGCCCTTGTGCACCCGGCGCATCCAGAACGGCCCCTCGTAGATGAAGGCGCTGTAGCCCTGCACCAGGTCGGCGCCGTGCACGATGCGCTGCCAGGCGTCCTCGGCGGTCTCGATGCCGCCGACCGACACGATCGTCAGCCGGCCCTCGGTCCGGGCGCGCAGCCGCTGCAGGACCGCCAGGGAGCGCGCCTTGAGCGGGGCGCCGGAGAGGCCGCCCATGCCGATCTCCCCGACCCGGGCGGCGTCGGTGGCCAGGCCCTCGCGGCCGATGGTGGTGTTGGTGGCGATGATGCCGTCGAGGCCCAGGGTGAGGGCCATGTCGGCGATCTCGTCGATGTCCTCGTCGGCGAGGTCGGGTGCGATCTTCACCAGGAGCGGCACGTGGTGCGAGGTGACCTCGTCGGCGGCCTTGCGGACGTCCCACAGCAGCGGGCCGAGGATCTGCACCGCCTGGAGGTTGCGCAGGCCCGGGGTGTTCGGCGAGGAGACGTTGACGACGAGGTAGTCGGCGTGCGGGGCGAGCCGCCGGGTCGACTTCAGGTAGTCCTCGGTGGCGTCGGCCTCCTCCACGACCTTGGTCTTGCCGATGTTGATGCCGACGACCGGGGTGGAACCGGTGCGCACCCGGCCGGCGAGGCGGGCCGCGACCCGGGCGGAGCCCTGGTTGTTGAAGCCCATCCGGTTGATCAGGGCGCGGTCCTCGACGAGCCGGAACAGCCGCGGCTGCGGGTTGCCCGGCTGCGGCTCACCGGTGATCGTGCCGATCTCGACGAAGTCGAAGCCGATCATCGCCAGGCCGTCGATGCCGATGCCGTTCTTGTCGAAGCCCGCGCCGAGCCCGAACGGCCCCGGCAGGTCGAGCCCGAGCGCCGTCGTCCGCAGCGCCGGGTCGCGCGGGGCCAGGACACGCCGCACGAGCTGTCGCAGACCGGGCACGGAGGCGGCCAGCCGGATCCAGAAGAAGCCCAGGTGGTGGGCCTTCTCCGGGTCCATCTTCTTGAAGACCAGGTCGAACAGGAGCTTGTACACGGCGGGGTGCGCCCTTTCCTGAGCATGGCCGTGGGGGGCACCCGTCGTACGGTGCCCCCCACGGGATCGGACTACTTGCGGCCGGCGTTGATCTGGGCCGCGTGCTCCTGCAGCGACCGCACGCCGACCTCGCCGCGCAGCAGCGCGTCGATGCCCTGCACGGCCGCACCCATCGCCTGGACGGTGGTCAGGCACGGCACCCCGCGCGAGACGGCGGCGGTGCGGATCTCGTAACCGTCGAGGCGGCCGCCGGTGCCGTACGGGGTGTTGATGATCAGGTCGACGGCGCCCTCGTGGATCAGCTGGACGATCGTCTGCTCGCCGTTCGGGCCCTCGCCCTCGCTGTGCTTGCGCACGACGGTGGCGGGGATGCCGCCGCGCTGCAGCACCTCGGCGGTGCCCGCGGTGGCGAGCAGCTCGAAGCCGAGCTCGGCGAGCGCGCGGGCCGGGAAGACCAGGTTGCGCTTGTCGCGGTTGGCCACCGAGACGAAGACCTTGCCCTTGGTGGGCAGGGCGCCGTAGGCCCCGGTCTGCGACTTGGCGTACGCCGTGCCGAAGACCGTGTCGATGCCCATCACCTCGCCGGTGGAGCGCATCTCCGGGCCGAGCACGGTGTCGACGCCGCGGCCGTGCACGTCGCGGAAGCGCGACCACGGCATGACGGCCTCCTTGACGGAGATCGGCGCGTCGGCGGGCAGGGTGCCGCCGTCGCCCTCGGCCGGGAGCATGCCCTCGCGGCGCAGCTCGGCGACGGTCGCGCCGAGCGAGATCCGGGCGGCGGCCTTGGCCAGCGGCACGGCCGTCGCCTTGGAGGTGAAGGGCACCGTGCGGGAGGCGCGCGGGTTGGCCTCCAGCACGTAGAGGATGTCGCCGGCCATCGCGAACTGGATGTTGATCAGGCCGCGCACGCCGACGCCCTTGGCGATCGCCTCGGTGGAGGCGCGCAGCCGCTTGACGTCGGAGTTGCCGAGGGTGATCGGCGGCAGGGCGCAGGCGGAGTCGCCGGAGTGGATGCCGGCCTCCTCGATGTGCTCCATGACGCCGCCGAGGTAGAGCTCGGTGCCGTCGTAGAGCGCGTCGACGTCGATCTCCACCGCGTCGTCGAGGAAGCGGTCGATGAGCACGGGGTGCTCGGAGATCAGGCCGGCGTGCCGCTCCAGGTAGGAGGCCAGCGAGGGCTCGTCGTAGACGATCTCCATGCCGCGGCCGCCGAGCACGTAGGACGGGCGGGCGAGCACGGGGTAGCCGATCTCGTCGGCGATGGCCTTGGCCTCGTCGAAGGAGAAGGCGGTGCCGTGCTTGGGCGCGGGCAGGCCGGCGTCGCGCAGGACGCGGCCGAAGGCGCCGCGCTCCTCGGCGAGGTCGATCGCCTCGGGCTGGGTGCCGACGATCGGCACGCCGTTGTCCTTGAGCGCCTGGGCGAGGCCGAGCGGGGTCTGGCCGCCGAGCTGCACGATGACGCCGGCGAGCGGGCCCGCCTGCCGCTCGGCGTGCACGATCTCCAGGACGTCCTCCAGGGTGAGCGGCTCGAAGTAGAGCCGGTCGGAGGTGTCGTAGTCGGTGGAGACGGTCTCCGGGTTGCAGTTGACCATGACGGTCTCGTACCCGGCGTCGGCGAGCGCGAAGGAGGCGTGCACGCAGGAGTAGTCGAACTCGATCCCTTGGCCGATGCGGTTCGGGCCCGAGCCGAGGATGATCACGGCGGGCTTGGTCCGCGGTGCGACCTCGCTCTCCTCGTCGTAGGACGAGTAGAAGTACGGAGTCTTGGCGGCGAACTCGGCGGCGCAGGTGTCGACGGTCTTGAAGACCGGACGGATGCCGAGTGCGTGCCGGACCTCACGGACGACGTCCGCCTTGAGGCCGCGGATCTCGCCGACCTGCTGGTCGGAGAAGCCGTGCCGCTTGGCGTGGCGGAGCAGCTCGGGGGTGAGCTTCTCGGCCTCGGCCAGCTCGGCGGCGATCTCGTCGAGCAGGAAGAGCTGGTCGACGAACCACGGGTCGATCCTGGTGGCGTCGAACACCTCCTCGGGGGTGGCGCCCGCGCGGATGGCCTCCATGACGGTGTTGATCCGGCCGTCGGTCGGCACGACGGCCTTCTCCAGCAGCGCGGCCTTGTCGCCGACCGGGCCGGCCCAGGTGAACTGGCTGCCCTTCTTCTCCAGCGAGCGCAGCGCCTTGTTGAGCGCCTCGGGGAAGTTGCGGCCCATGGCCATGGCCTCGCCGACCGACTTCATGGTCGTGGTGAGGGTGGCGTCGGCGGACGGGAACTTCTCGAACGCGAAACGCGGCACCTTCACGACGACGTAGTCGAGCGTCGGCTCGAAGGACGCCGGGGTCTGCTCGGTGATGTCGTTGGGGATCTCGTCCAGCGTGTAGCCGACGGCCAGCTTGGCGGCGATCTTGGCGATCGGGAAGCCGGTGGCCTTCGACGCGAGCGCCGAGGAGCGGGAGACGCGCGGGTTCATCTCGATGACGATGATCCGGCCGTCGTCGGGGTTGACGGCGAACTGGATGTTGCAGCCACCGGTGTCGACGCCGACCTCGCGGATGACGGCGATGCCGATGTCACGCAGGATCTGGTACTCGCGGTCGGTCAGCGTCATCGCCGGGGCGACGGTGATGGAGTCGCCGGTGTGCACGCCCATCGGGTCGAAGTTCTCGATGGAGCAGACGACCACGACGTTGTCGTGCTTGTCGCGCATCAGCTCCAGCTCGTACTCCTTCCAGCCGAGGATGGACTCCTCCAGGAGCACCTCGGTGGTCGGCGAGAGGGTCAGGCCCTGACCGGCGATGCGGCGCAGGTCCTCCTCGTCGTGCGCGAAGCCGGAGCCGGCGCCGCCCATGGTGAAGGACGGGCGCACGACGACCGGGTAGCCGCCGAGGACGTCGACGCCCTTGAGCACGTCGTCCATCGAGTGGCAGATCACCGAGCGGGCGGACTCGCCGTGGCCGATCTTGGCGTGGACGGCCTCGACGACGCCCTTGAAGAGCTGGCGGTCCTCGCCCTTGTTGATCGCCTCGACGTCGGCGCCGATGAGCTCGACGCCGTACTTCTCCAGCGTGCCGTCGGCGTGCAGGGAGATCGCGGTGTTGAGCGCGGTCTGGCCACCGAGGGTGGGCAGCAGCGCGTCGGGGCGCTCCTTGGCGATGATCTTCTCGACGAAGGCCGGGGTGATCGGCTCGACGTACGTGGCGTCGGCGATCTCCGGGTCGGTCATGATCGTGGCCGGGTTGGAGTTGACCAGGATCACGCGCAGGCCCTCGGCCTTGAGCACGCGGCAGGCCTGGGTGCCCGAGTAGTCGAACTCCGCCGCCTGGCCGATCACGATCGGGCCGGACCCGATGACCAGGACGGACTTGATGTCGGTGCGCTTCGGCACGGGTCAGCTCCCTGCGGTGGCGGTGCGGGCCGGGGCGCCGGCCATCAGGTCGACAAAGCGGTCGAAGAGGTACGCGGCGTCGTGCGGGCCGGCGGCCGCCTCCGGGTGGTACTGCACCGAGAAGGCGGGCACGTCCAGCGCCTGCAGGCCCTCGACCACGTCGTCGTTGAGGCAGACGTGGGAGACCTCGACGCGGCCGAACGGGGTCTCGCTGACCGTGTCCAGCGGCGCGTTCACGGCGAAGCCGTGGTTGTGCGCGGTCACCTCGACCTTGCCGGTGGTGCGGTCCTGCACCGGCTGGTTGATGCCGCGGTGGCCGTACTTGAGCTTGTAGGTGCCGAAGCCCAGGGCGCGGCCGAGGATCTGGTTGCCGAAGCAGATGCCGAAGAACGGGGTCTTCCGCTCCAGCACGCCGCGGGCGACCGCCACCTGGTGGTCGGCGGTGGCCGGGTCGCCGGGGCCGTTGGAGAAGAACACGCCGTCCGGGTTCACGGCGTAGACGTCCTCCAGGGTGGAGTTCGCGGGCAGCACGTGCACCTCGATCCCGCGCTCGGCCATCCGCTGCGGGGTCATCGCCTTGATGCCGAGGTCGAGGGCGGCGACGGTGAAGCGCTTCTCACCGACGGCCGGCACCACGTAGGGCTCGGTGGTGGCCACCTCGGCGCACAGGTCGGCGCCCTTCATCTCGGGCGCCTCCAGCACCCGGGCGAGCAGCGCCTGCTCGTCCGCGAGCGCCGGGCCGGAGAAGATGCCGACGCGCATCGCACCGCGCTCGCGCAGGTGGCGGGTGAGCGCGCGGGTGTCGATGCCGCTGATGCCGACGACGCCCTGCGCGACGAGCTCGTCGTCGAGCGAGCGGCGCGAGCGCCAGTTGGACGGCACCCGGGCGGGGTCGCGGACGACGTACCCGGCGACCCAGATCTGCTTGGACTCGTCGTCCTCGTCGTTCCAGCCGGTGTTGCCGATCTGCGGGGCGGTCATCACGACCACCTGGCGGTGGTACGACGGGTCGGTCAGCGTCTCCTGGTAACCGGACATGCCGGTGTTGAAGACCGCCTCGCCGAAGGTCTCGCCGACGGCGCCGTACGCCTGGCCGCGGAACGTCCGGCCGTCCTCCAGGATGAGCACGGCGGGCACTCGCTCCCGCCTGGTGCGAGGCGTGGTGGGGGCAGGTGCGGTCATGGGGCGGCCTCTTCCGTCTTCTTCGTCTTCGTGCGTGTCACAAGAGCCTCGACCGCCTCGACCCAGGCGGTGTGCTCGTCGGGGTGGTCGGCCCGGAACCCGGAGTCCAGGGCGGTGCCCCGGAGGTCCCAGGTCACGACCAGCAGCCCGGAGGGGACGACCTTGCCGGCGATCCCCGAGTCGCGGCGCGCGGCGGTGAGCGCCTCGGCGGGGATCCACAGGTCGGCGTCGCCGGGACGGCGGACCAGCAGGCCCCGCTCGGTGAGCGTCAGCCCCGCGAGGCTGCGCGTGCCGAGGCCGTGGGCCACGACGCGGTCCAGCCAGTTCCCGGCGGTCGTGGAGCCGTGGTAGCGGCCGCTGCTCTCCAGGAGCGCCGTGCCCGGGTCGTCCGGCACGGCGGGCAGCGGCGGCAGGTCGGACTGCAGCGTGCGGCGCCAGTTCCAGCCCTGCCGCATCAGCCAGTACACCAGCGCGATCAGGATCAGCAGGCCGACGGTCCACCCGATGTACCCGGGCCAGTCGGTGACCCTGGCCTTCTCGGTGGCGAGCTGCCCCGCGGCGTACCCGGTGGCGAGCGGCGTCACGCGAGCCCGTCCCGGTCGGCGAGCTCTCCGGCGAGCACCGTGGCCCGGCCGCGCAGGAACGTCGCGTGGACGCGTCCGGGCAGGTCGAGACCGCGGTAGGGGGTGTTGCGGCTGCGGGTGGCGAAGGTGTCGGGATCCACGGCACCACGGTACGCGGGATCGAAGAGCACCAGGTTCGCCGGCTCACCGACCGAGACGGGCCGTCCCTGCCCGGTGAGACGGCCGATCCGCGCCGGGCGGTGCGACATGCGGTCGGCGACGCCCTCCCAGTTCAGCAGGCCCGTGTCGACCATCGTCTGCTGCACGACCGACAGCGCGGTCTCCAGGCCCACCATGCCCATCGCGGCGACGGCCCACTCGCAGTCCTTGTCCTCCGCCGGATGGGGGGCGTGGTCGGTGGCGACGGCGTCGATGGTGCCGTCGGCGAGCGCGGCGCGCAGCGCCTCCACGTCGGCGGCGGTGCGCAGCGGCGGGTTGACCTTGTAGACCGGGTCGTAGCTGCGGACGAGCTCGTCGGTGAGCAGCAGGTGGTGCGGGGTGACCTCGGCGGTGACGTTCCAGCCCTTGGCCTTGGCCCACCGGATGATCTCGACCGAGCCGGCCGTGGAGACGTGGCAGACGTGCAGGCGGGAGCCGACGTGCGCGGCGAGCAGCACGTCGCGGGCGATGATCGACTCCTCGGCGACGGCCGGCCAGCCGCCGAGCCCGAGCTCGCCGGAGACCTGGCCCTCGTTCATCTGGGCGCCCTCGGTGAGGCGCGGCTCCTGGGCGTGCTGGGCGACGACGCCGTCGAAGGCCTTCACGTACTCCAGGGCGCGGCGCATGATCACCGCGTCGTCGACGCACTTGCCGTCGTCGGAGAAGACCCGGACGCCGGCGGCGGAGTCGTGCATGGCGCCGAGCTCGGCGAGCTTCTTGCCCTCCAGCCCCACCGTGACGGCGCCGACCGGCTGCACGTCGCAGTAGCCGGACTCCTGGCCGAGCCGCCAGACCTGCTCGACGACGCCCGCGGTGTCGGCCACCGGGAAGGTGTTCGCCATCGCGTGGACGGTGGTGTAGCCGCCCTTGGCCGCGGCCTGGGTGCCGGTGAGGACGGTCTCGGCGTCCTCCCGGCCGGGCTCGCGCAGGTGGGTGTGCAGGTCGACCAGGCCGGGCAGCGCGATGAGGCCGTGCGCGTCGAGGTCGACGTCCGCCTCGACGGTCAGGTCGTCGCCGATCGCCGCGATGACGCCGTCGGCGATGTGGATGTCCTTGGCGGCGCCGCCCAGGATCTGGGCGTTGCGGATCAGGTAGCTGGTCACAGGGCGGCCTCCGAGGAGTCGGTACGAGGTGCGTCGGCGAGGGTGGCTCCGCCGAGGAGGAGGTAGAGCACGGCCATCCGCACGGAGACGCCGTTGGCGACCTGCTCGACCACGGTGCAGCGCGGCGAGTCGGCGACCTCGGCCGTGATCTCCATCCCGCGGACCATCGGGCCGGGGTGCATGACGATCGCGTGCTCGGGCAGCTGCGCCATCCGGATGCCGTCCATGCCGTACCGGCGCGAGTACTCCCGCTCGGTCGGGAAGAACGCGGCGTTCATCCGCTCGCGCTGCACCCGCAGCATCATCAGCGCGTCCGTCTTCGGCAGCACGGTGTCGAGGTCGTACGACACCTGGCAGGGCCAGTTCTCGATGCCGATCGGGACGAGCGTGGGCGGTGCGACGAACGTGACCTCCGCCCCCAGCGTGGTGAGCAGGTGCACGTTGGAGCGGGCCACCCGGCTGTGCAGGATGTCGCCGACGATGGTGATCCGGCGGCCCGCGAGGTCGCGGCCGAGGCCGGGGTTGAGGTGGCGGCGCATCGTGAAGGCGTCGAGCAGGGCCTGGGTGGGGTGCTCGTGGGTGCCGTCGCCCGCGTTGATGACGCTGCCGTGCAGCCACTCGGAGTCGGCGAGCCGGGCGGGCGCGCCGGAGGCGTGGTGGCGGATGACGACCGCGTCGGCGCCCATGGCCTGCAGGGTCAGCGCGGTGTCCTTGAGGCTCTCGCCCTTGGAGACCGAGGAGCCCTTGGCCGAGAAGTTGATGACGTCGGCGGAGAGCCGCTTCTCCGCGACCTCGAAGGAGGTCTTGGTGCGGGTCGAGTCCTCGAAGAAGAGGTTGACGACGGTGCGGCCGCGCAGGGTGGGGAGCTTCTTGACGGCACGGCCGGAGAGCTGGGCGAGCTCCTCGGCGGTGTCCAGGATCAGCAGGGCGTCGTCGCGGCTCAGGCCGGCGGTGGAGACGAGATGGCGCTTCACGCGGTCACTCCGGGAGGTGCGGGTCGGCGGCGAGGGCCTGGGACGAACGGGCCGCGTAGTCGCGGTCGCCGACCAGGACGGCGTCCCGGCCGTCGGCGTCGGCGAGCTGCACCTGCACGGCCTCGCGCAGCGAGGTGGGCAGGTTCTTCCCCACGTAGTCGGCGCGGATGGGCAGTTCCCGGTGGCCGCGGTCGACCAGGACGGCCAGCTGCACGGCGCGCGGGCGGCCGATGTCGCTGAGCGCGTCGAGTGCGGCGCGGATGGTGCGGCCGGAGAACAGCACGTCGTCGACCAGGATCACCAGCTTGCCGTCGATGCCGGCGGCGGGGATCTCGGTGTGCTCCAGGGCGCGGGCGGGCTTCAGCCGCAGGTCGTCCCGGTACATGGTGATGTCCAGGGTGCCGAGCGGGATGTCGCGCCCGGTGATCTGGGTGAGCCTGGTGTGCAGGCGGCGGGCCAGGTGGACACCGCGGGTGTGGATGCCGAGCAGGACGACGTCCTCCGCGCCCTTGGCGCGTTCCACGATCTCGTGGGCGATCCGGGTGACGACCCGGGCGATGTCGGTGGCGTCCAGCACCTGGTGCGGGGGACGCGGCGTCGAATGCGTGTCTGTGGTCATGCCGAAGCGGACCTCCTTCCCCGCCTCACAGGACGGGTCTTAAAGGATGTCTGGGATTGGCGTCCGGCGCACCGGGGCCGCACCCATGCTACCAGTGCGATCACCGGCCCCCGGGAAGCAGCCGCTCCGCTTGGCGTCGCCGCAGGTCAACCCGCGCGCCGCCGGCCGGGGCGCGCCACGGCCCCGCACTATTCGCACGACTGCCCCATTCGGCTTGACGCGACTACCTCACTCTACGTAACCTCACAGTGAGTTACGGGGCCGACGCCTCACCCACCGGTTCGGGCGAACGGCCCGCGGTCACCACCCGCGCTCTCGTGGCTCTTCACTGCACGCGAAGCAATATTGTCCGGGGAGATCAATGTCCAGCGACTACGCGAAGCAGCTCGGGGCCAAGCTCCGGGCCATCCGCACTCAGCAGGGTCTCTCCCTGCACGGCGTCGAAGAGAAGTCCCAGGGTCGCTGGAAGGCCGTCGTCGTCGGCTCGTACGAGCGCGGCGACCGCGCGGTGACGGTACAGCGCCTCGCCGAGCTCGCCGAGTTCTACGGCGTGCCGGTGCAGGAGCTGCTGCCCGGCGGCACCCCGGGCGGCGCGGCCGAGCCGCCGCCGCGTCTGGTCCTCGACCTGGAGAGACTGACCCAGGTGCCGTCCGAGAAGGCCGGCCCGCTCCAGCGGTACGCGGCGACCATCCAGAGCCAGCGCGGCGACTACAACGGCAAGGTGCTCTCGATCCGCCAGGACGACCTGCGCACCCTGGCCGTGATCTACGACCAGTCACCGTCGATCCTCACCGAGCAGCTCATCAGCTGGGGCGTGCTGAACCCGGACGCGCGCCGCGCCGTCCGCGAGGAGGACGCCGGCTGAGCCGGTCCCAGCAGAAACGTCACGGCGGGGCGCGCAGCGGGTGCTGCGGGCCCCGCCGCGGCGTGTCCCGACCGCCTACGGTCAGCACACCGAGCCCAGGCTGAAACCGGGCTCGGCCGCCACGTCGTCCAGCCGGACGGCCGCCGGGGCGTAGCCCAGGCCGTCGCTCTGCCAGGCCCAGGCCACCTGCCGGTACTCGCCGCAGGCACCCGCCGACCCCTGCGACCCGTGCATCAGCGCCGCACCGGGGAGCTCGCGGTAGAGACCCGCACAGAGCACCGCGCAGACCAGGTCGAGATCCTCGTCGTTGACGCGCACCACGCCGTCCTCCCAGTGCAGGATCCGCGCCTCCGCCTCCAGCCGGCCGCCCGGCGCCTCCACCGCGCACAGGAAGCGGTACGCGCCGAAACCGGCGCCCACCAGCATCCGCCGGAACAGTTCGGACCCTCGCTGGTGGGCGCGCCGCACCCGCGGCGCGACGTCCTCCGCCGGGTCGCCGTTGTCGAGCAGCAGCTCGATGTGGCGCAGCGTCAGGCCGCTCTCGCGGGCCCGCACGAGACGGGGAACGAAATCGCCGGAGAGGTCCTCCCCCTGGTAGGGAAGCAGCTGGGTCTGCAGCGGCGGGTTGACGAGGTAGCGGTCGCGGGCGGCGGGCTCGGCCGGGTCGAGGCGGTGCAGGAGGCAGAAGTCGACGAAGTCCTCGGGGTGGAACATCCGGGCCTGGACGGCACCGTAGGTGCGGCGCGCGTCCGCCAGCAGGACCGCGGTGTCGAGCAGGTAGCTGTCCCAGTCGGCGGCGTCGGCCAGCCGCCACGGGCGGGCCAGCTCGAAGTCCTCGGGGCTGGTCAGGATGCCCGTCACGAACGTCTCCTCGCTGCGCGGACGCCCTGCCGGGGTGTGGGCGGTGCAGCGGGAAGGGCGGGGGGAGCGGCTGTTGCGGGACATCGTGAGCTCCTGCGGGTGGTGCGGTGGGCGGCGGTTCTGCCGCTGCCGGGGTTCATCCCCGCCTCCCCGGGGCGCACACGCACCCGGTGTCACAGCCTTGTAACCGAGCGTCAGCAGTCGCGCGGAAGCGGCACCACCGGAGCCGGTGGTGCCGCAGCGTGACGGTGCGTCAGGGTCGCCGGGCCTCCGCGGAGGCCTGGCACCGGGAGCGGGGGGTTGCTCAGGGGTGGGGCCGTGGCCGGGGCCGAGGCTGGGGTCGGGAGCAGGGCGCGGGAGGCAGGGGCCGGGAGGCAGGGGACGGGGGACGGGGGACGGGGGACGGGGGACGGGCCGTCCTACGCGGGGCGCGGGGCGCGGGCGAGCTGGCGCGACTGGGCGACCAGGCGGCCGGCCTCGTCCCAGATCTCGCAGTCCTCCTCGAAGTACCCGCCGGCCAGATTGCGGGTGGCGTGGCTGACGCGCAGCCAGCCCGGCGCGGGCACGGCCCGCAGGTGCACGGTCAGTTCGATGGTGGGCGCCCAGCCGGGCATGCCGAGGTCGAAGGTGACCGGCGGCAGGGCGTCGGCCACGAGCAGGAGGAGCAGCGGATCGGGCTGGCGGCCGTCGGCGAGCCGGAACCAGCCCTGGATGCGGCCGTTCCTCGAAGGCTGACCGAGGGCCCAGCCCACGGTGGCCGGGTCGAGGCGGAGGTCGAAGCGCTCCAGCAGGGCGGCCTGTTCGATGAGCTGCGGCGGGGCGTGCTCGACACCGATGCACGCATCGGGCACCGGCATCACCGGCGGCTCGGCGCTGGTGGCGACCTCGCCGTCCAGGGTGGTCAGGTCGCCGTAGGTGGCGAGGACGCGCAGCCGCTCCTCACCGTCCTGCACGAGCGAGGCGGTGCCCGTGGTGAGCGTGCGGCCGCGGCGGACCGTCCCGGTGAGCACGGAGGCGGGGCCGGGGCGGGAGGCGGAGAGGTAGTGGCCGGTGATCGAGAGCGGGTGGCGGTGGGCGGCCGCGCCGTTCGCGGCGTCCGCGCTGCGCTCGTTGTCCGTGCCGTTCACGTTGTCCGCGCTGTTCGCGAGCGAGATCGCGTGCCCGGCGACGGCGAGCAGCAGACCGCCGTTGACCCCGCCGCCGATCTGCCAGCCGGCACCGAGCTCGGCCTCGTAGCGGCCGGGCTCGTCGGGATGCGGGGTCAGGGCGATGCCCTGGTCGAACTCGCTGCGTATCGCGGTGGTCATGGGGGGTACGCCCTTCGCCTCAGACACTACTCACGGGTAGCCTACGCCTCCGCCGGACAGCGCGAAGGCCGCCGGACCAAGTGGTCCGACGGCCTTTCACAGCGTTGTGCGGGGCCGCTCAGCTACGACGGATCGACGGCTTGAGCTCCATGAAGCGGGCGAGCAGACCGTTGACGAACGCCGGGGAATCGTCGGTCGAGTACTCCTTGGCGATCTCCACGGCCTCGTCCAGGACGACCGCGTCCGGGACGCTGTCCTCCCAGATCAGCTCGTAGGCACCGATCCGCAGCACGTTGCGGTCCGCGATCGGCATGCGGTCGAGCGTCCAGCCCACGGCGTACGTGGAGATCAACTCGTCGATGCGTCGGGCGTACTCGCTGTAGCCCTCGACCAGCTCCATCGTGTACTCGGCGACCTGCGGGGTGGTGTCACCCGGCTTGGCCTCCCGAGCCCGGCCCACCCACTCGGCGAGCACCCGCTGCGGGGGAACGCCTCGGTGGTCGGCCTCGAACAGGATCTGGAAAGCCCGCGTGCGGGCCTTGGTGCGCGCGTTGGACACGATTACTTGACCCGGCCGAGGTAGCTGCCGTCGCGGGTGTCGACCTTGACCTTCTCGCCGGTGGTGACGAAGAGCGGGACCTGGATCTCGGCGCCGGTCTCCAGGGTGGCCGGCTTGGTGCCGCCGGTCGAGCGGTCACCCTGCAGGCCCGGCTCGGTCTCGGAGATGACCAGCTCGACCGCGGCCGGGAGCTCGACGTACAGCGGGGCGCCGTCGTTCTGCGCCACCAAGGCCTCGAAGCCCTCCAGCAGGTACTTGGCGGAGTCGCCGACGACCGCCGAGCTGACCGGGATCTGGTCGTAGGTGTCCATGTCCATGAAGATGAACGAGTCACCGTCACGGTAGGAGTACTGCATGGTCCGCTTGTCGACGTTGGCCGTCTCGACCTTGATGCCGGCGTTGAAGGTCTTCTCGACGACCTTGCCGGTCAGGACCTCCTTGAGCTTGGTGCGCACGAAGGCCGGGCCCTTGCCGGGCTTCACGTGCTGGAACTCGACGACGGACCACAGCTTGCCGCCGTCCAGCTTGAGGACCATGCCGTTCTTGAGATCGTTCGTGGAAGCCACGGGCGCACTAACTCCTGATATAGCTGTCAAGGAACCAAGGGCCGCATGCTGCACCCGCCGGAGGCGGCTACAGGGCGAGGAGCTCCTTGGTGGTGATGGTGAGCAGCTCCGGCCCGCCCTCTTCAAGGGGGCGCACCACGAGCGTGTCCTCGATCCGGACTCCGCCCCGCCCCGGGAGGTGGACCCCCGGGCCGACGGTGACCGGCACGCGACTGTCCAGTTTACCCATGTCGGCGGGGCCCAGGCGCGGCGCCTCCCGGATCTCCAGACCGATTCCGTGTCCGAGAGGGTGCACCGGGTGCTCGGTGTGCCCCGCGGACTGCAGCACCTCCCGCGCAGCCAGGTCGGGCGCGGACTCGGACACCCCCGGACCGAGCGCCTCCCGGCCCGCCCGCTGCGCCCGGAAGACCAGCCGGTGCAGGTCGACCTGCCAGGACGCCGGGGCGGCCCCGATGACGAACGTCCGCGCGGTCGAGACGCCGTAGCCGCGGTAGCGGGCACCGAGCACGACGGTGAGGAAGTCGCCCTCCTCCACCCGGCGGTCGGTCGGCTGGTGCGACTCCAGGCCTGAGTGGCTGCCGGTGCCGACGGAGACGGGGAACGCGGCACGGTCGGCACCGTGGTCGATCATCCGGCGCTCCAGCTCCATCGCCAGGTGGCGCTCGGTCCGGCCCACGAGGATCGACTCCAGCAGCTCGCTGAGCGCCTGGTCGGCGATCTCCGCAGCGATCCGCAGATCCGCGATCTCGTGCTCGTCCTTGACGACCCGCATGCGTTCGACCGCCGAACCGAGGTCGGCCAGCCGCACACCCCCGGCGACCGCACCGAGCTCGTGGTGGCGGCGCACGGTGAGATCGTGCTCCTCGACCGCGAGGTCCATGACCTTCAGCCGGCCGGCCGCCTCGGCGGCCGCCAGGGCGGTGTCGGTCTCGGAGGGCACGATCAACTGCGCGACATCGGGCCCGAGGAAGTGCTCGCCGGTGTCGTCCGGCGGCAGGCCCTCCGGCAGCGCGAGCAGCGCCCGCTCCCGGGTCAGCAACAGGCTGGCACCGCAGGGCGGGCAGCCGGTGAGGTAGCGGACATTGGCTGCACGGGTGATCAGCACCGCGTCGACCCCCGACGCACTGCAGTGCTCCCTGAGGCGCTCACGCCGGACCGCATACGCATCGGACATGCTCCGAGCGTACGGAGGGCGGCCGGTCGCCGCCCGTCGAGGGGAGTTGCCGCCCCGACGGGAGAAGCCGCTGACCGCCGACCGGGGCCGGGCGGCCGCCTGCCGGTACGGCGTCAGCGTGCGGGCACGGCGTCAGCGTGCGGGTAGCGGTACGGAGACCACGAGGGTGAGGCGGACCGGGACGTCGCCCTCGTTGCGGTAGCCGTGGGCCCAGCCCGCCTCGTAGGAAGCGGTCGAGCCGGCGCGGACGAGGTGGTCACGGCCGTCGAGGGTGAGGGTGAGTTCACCCTCGTCGACCCGCGCGATCTCCACGGTGCCCGCCGGGTGCGGATCGGAACCGTGCGCCTCGCCCGGCATGATGACCCACTCCCACAGTTCCAGCGGGCCGGGCGCCTCGATGCCGTTGAGCAGCACACCACTGCCGCCCTTGGCGCCGGCCCACAGCTGGACGGCCTCGTCGCCGGAGACGATCCGCACCGTCGAGACCTCGTCGTAGTCGAGGAGGCGGGCGATGGACACGCCCAGCGCGTCGGCCAGCCGGACGACCGTGCCCACGCTGGGGTTGGTCCGCCCCTGCTCGATCTGGACGATCATGCCGCGGCTCACCCCCGACCTGGCGGCGAGGGCGTCGAGCGTGTGGCCGCGGTCGTTCCGCAGCCTCTTCAGGTTGCGCGCGAGGGCCTGGGTGACGAGCTCGGGATCAGGCATGCCAGTCCAATAAATTGATTCGTTCAGTTCGTTTTACTGATCTATGCTGCGCGAGCCCACAAAATCCACCCGACTGTACTCCGGAGTCCACTGTGGTGTCCCACCTGCTCGCCCTCTCCGCCAGCGCCCTCTGGGGGATGGCCGACTTCGGCGGCGGCGCGCTGACGAAGCGCATATCCGCCCTGCGGGTCGTCGTCGCCTCCCAAGCGCTCGCGGCAGCCCTGCTGGTGGTCTGCGTGGCGGCCACCGCAGGCTGGACCGAGGCCTCCGCCGGGCTCTGGTACGCAGCCGTCGCGGGCGTCATCGGCCCGTTCGCGATGCTCGCCTTCTACCGCGCCCTCGCACTCGGGCCGATGGGCGTGGTCTCGCCCCTCGCCACCGTCGGGGTGGCGGTCCCCGTCGGTCTCGGGCTGCTGCTCGGCGACCGTCCCGGGACGGGTCAACTGGCCGGGATCGCCGTCGCCGTCCTGGGTATCGCGCTCGCCGGCGGACCCGAGCGACGGGGCGGCGCCGTCGGCGCGCCCGTCCTGCTGCTCACCCTCGGCGCGGCCTTCGGCTTCGGCGCCGTCATGGCCCTCGTCGCCCAGGCCACCGTCGACGGCGGACTGCTCCTCTCGCTCTGCGTGCAGCGGCTGTGCAACGTCGCGGTGGGCGGCGCGGCACTCCTGGCCCTCCCCCGGGCATCCGCGCCCGGCGAAACCGGCGCACTGCGACGGAGCCTGCCCACGCTCACCGCCGTCGGCATCGCGGACGTGGCGGCGAACGCGAGCTACGCGGCGGCCGCCCACAGCGGATCCGTGGCAGTGGCCTCCGTGCTCGCCTCGCTGTACCCCGTGGTCACCGCACTCATGGCGCGTGGCGTTCTGAAGGAGCGGCTGCGCCCGGTGCAGGTGATCGGCGCGGGCCTGGCCGTGGCCGGCACACTGCTGCTGGCTGCGGGCTGACCTGATCGCGGCCGCCCGGACCCCCGCAGGAACGGGACGGCTCTCCGGGCCCGGAGCCCTGCAGCCGGTCGGCGCACCGCACGCTCCCCCGCGCTCCACGATCAGACCGTCGGCCCGGCAGCCCAGCGCTGCTCGACCCTGGCGAACCGCCAGTAGCCGATCGCCGCGGCCCAGACCACCACGAAGAGCCCGACGATCACGAAGCCGACGTTGTCGAGGCTCAGCCCGGCGATCCACCCGGTCAGCGGGTCGCCGAGGTCCAACTTCTCGTGCAGGACCGCCACCAACTCGATGGTGCCGATGACGAACGCCACCGCGATCGACAGGCCCGTGATGGTCAGGTTGTAGAAGACCTTCCGCACCGGGTTGGAGAAGGCCCACTGGTACGCAAAGTTCATGAACGTGCCGTCCAGCGTGTCGAACAGGCTCATGCCGGCGGCGAAGAGCAACGGCAGGCAGACGATCGCGTACCAGGGGAGCCCGGCGGCCGCGCCGGAGCCCGCCATCACCATCAGCGCGACCTCGGTGGCCGTGTCGAAGCCGAGCCCGAGCACCAGGCCGACCGGGAACATCTGCCCGGGCCGGGTGATCGAACGCGTGGCACGGCCGAGCACCCGGTTCATCAGGCCCCGCGACGCGAGTCGGCGCTCCAGCTCGGCCTCGTCGAACGTCCCCGCCCGCATCGCGCGGAAGACCCGCAGGATGCCGAGCAGGGCGACGAGGTTCAACGCGGCGATGAGATAGAGGAAGGCGCCCGACGCGGTGGTGCCGATGGTGCCGAGCACCTGGTGCGTGGTGGAGCCGTCGTCCATCAACGTGCCCGCGAGCTGCGCACCGCCGGCGACCAGGGCCGCCATCAGCACGACCATCGACGAATGTCCCAGCGCGAACCAGAAGCCCACCGAGACGGGCCGACGACCGTCGGCCATGAGCTTGCGGGTGGTGTTGTCGATCACGGCGATGTGGTCGGCGTCGAAGGCGTGCCGCATGCCGAGGGTGTACGCGGTGATGCCGAGGCCCGCACCGAACACCTGCGTGCCGACCTCGTACTTCTCGGGCACCACGAGGAGGAACAGCGTGCCGAACGCCACCACGTGCATCGCCAGGATCACCGCCATCAGGGCGGCGGTACGGACCGTGTCCTCCCGCCGCCAGCGGAATGCCGCAGCAGCGGGGGCTGTCGGCCCGGGGGCCGTACCGGTTTCGGGCAGGGTCATCTGCGGATCACGCTCCAGCACCTCGTGGAAAGTCGTCGTGAGATGCCGTGGCCGGTCTCCTGGCTCACGGGGAGGATCCGACGGTGCCCGTACCCGGCCTTCCCGGGCGCGCCAAGGCGCCCAGTGACACACGTGGGGTACGGATTGACTCCCCGTTCACAGTGGCGAGGGCCGCTCCGGACTGGGACCTCAGAGGTCCGACACCGGTCTTCCCGAACACCACGGCGGCTCCACCGTAGGGGTGACGGCACGACAGCTGCAAGCCTGCACACCTGCGCAGGTGTCGAAGATCACGGCAGGGCGGACTGCGAGAATGCCCGGCATGCACCTCGTCCCCGCGGACCGCGCACACCACCGCACCATCGACGGACACCAGGTCTGCGAAGCCATCGCCGCGATCGGTGACGCCGGCCATGTCCGGGCCTGGGCCGACCGCTTCGCGCTGCTCGCCGATCCCGGCCGCCTCGCCCTCCTGCTCGCCCTGCACCAGACCGGGCCGATGGCCGTCAGCGACCTGGCCGTCGCCTCCGGCATGCGTGACCCCGCCGTGTCGCAGGCGCTGCGGCTCCTGCGGGCCGCGGGCACGGTGGCCGGCGAACGGGACGGACGCATCGTGCGCTACCGGCTCACCGACGCCGTGATCGCGGAGCTCCTCGAACACGGGGTGCTCGGCCGCGCGGACTGAACACGCACATGACCGGCATGTCCTGACGGATGGTCATTGAGCAGATCCCTTCAGCCAAGTTTTCTTGTCATGTCACCTTGAAGCAGTCCTGGTACCCCATGCTTCCGGAGGCGGCTCGTCCGAGCCGCCGCCCTCATGCTCCTGACGAGGAGACACCGTGAAGCTTCGCCGTACCTTCGCCGTCACGCTGCTGGCCGCCGCCACCTGCCTGCTTCCGGCCCAGCAGTCCGGCGCCTCCACCGGCGGCAGCCTGCCGTTCGGCTCGGCCACCGCAGTCGGCATCCACAACACCTACGACACGGCTTCCTTCCCCTTCCTCGCCCAGGGCCTGGACACCGGCACGGGCATGATCGAGCTGGACGTCTGGACGGACACCGTCACCACCGAGTGGAAGGTCAGCCACTCCAACCCGCTCGGCAACGCCAACAACTGTGTGGCGGCGACCAGCGCTGCGCAGCTCTACAGCGGCGGCACCAACAAGAACCTCGAGTACTGCCTCGACGACATCCGCATCTGGCTGGGCGCCCACCCCTCCAGTGGCCCGCTGGTCGTCAAGCTGGAGCTCAAGGGCGGCTTTGCGGGCAACCGCGGCATGGGTGCCGCCCAGCTCGACAGCCTCATAGCCGCCCACCTCGGCAGTGCCGTCTTCCGCCCGGCCGACCTGCTCGCCAAGCCCGGCGGCGGCACCTACGCCACCCTCGACGACGCCGCCAAGGCGGGCAACTGGCCGACGCGCAGCGCGCTGTCCGGTCGCGTACTCGTGGACGTCATCCCCGGCACCGTCGAGGAGGGCAACCCCTTCGACACCCTGCACACCGACGTCGAGTACGCGCGCTACCTGCGGGACCTCGCCGCTGCCGGCAAGGTGGGCCAGGCGCAGGTGTTCCCGGTCGTCCACGGAGCCGCCTCCGGCGACCCGCGCTCCGCATACAGCGAGACCAGCATCCGGCCGTGGTTCGTGGTCTTCGACGGCGACGCGTCCGCCTACGTCGGTGGCATCGACACGTCCTGGTACGACAGCCGCCACTATCTGTTGGTCATGACCGACGCCCACAACGTCGCACCCGCGATCAGCGCCACCAGCCCGACAGCAGAGCAGGCCCGTAGCCGGGTCACCCAGCTCGCCGCCGCGCACGCCAGCATCGTCTCCAGCGACTGGCGGAGCCTGCCCGAGGTACAGGCACTCGTGCTGTCCCGGGGCTGACACAGCAACGCCCCAACCAACAGCCTCCCGGCGCACGGGCAAGGCGCACGGGCAAGGCGCACGGGCCCGCGAGGGCCCGGCTCGGACTCCGCCCGTGCACCGGGAGCCATCGTGATCAGGCGCCGAAAGCCGACCCTCCGTGATCGCGACGCACCGGGCCGGGCTGACCGGGCCGACCGGGCCGCGGAGCGGCAAGGGGCCCGCACCGCCCGCGCCTTGGCAGCCCGGCCAGGATCGTACGCGTCATGGCGCGCCGCCCTCTGGCGGCCGCGCACCCTGGACCAGCGCCTCGAACCGGCTCAGCGACCGCTTGGCCGTCCGCCTGGTCAGTGGCCGCAGCGCGGCACCGAGAACACCCGCGGCCGGTACCCGGAATGCGCCGAGAAAGGCGAACCGGGTGCCGTCCGCCTCCTCGACCGCAGCCATGCCGCCCAACAGGTAGCGGCTCTGCATCAGGCACCATCCGGGCCGCAGCTCGATGTCGAAGCGGGCCCGGAGCCGCGAATGGCCCACGACCACCGCCTCGCCGCCGTCCGGCGAGACGCTGACGGTACGGATGTCGGGCAACCACTGGGGCATGGCGCCGGCCAGGTCGGCCGCCACCGCCCACACGTCCTCCAGGGATGTGGGCAGCAGCGTCTCGTGCACCGCCGCACCCGGCACGGTGGTGGCGAGTACGCGCAGGGCCCGGACGGAGTCGAAATCGGCCACCGGCCAGCCATCGTGGTGCGGACGCGGTTCTGCGTTCATGACTGCCATGCCTTTCGGAAGCCGAGCCGGGCGCGGGAGAGACGGGACTTCACGGTGCCTGCGGCCACACCGAGCAGTTCGGCGGTCTGCCGCTCATCGAGGCCCTCCACGTCACGGAGGACCAGGACGGCGCGGTGCTCCGGGGAGAGCCGACCGAGGACGTCCTGGATGTCAGCCGCCAGGTGCGGATCGCCCGGGGCGGGCAGTTCTGCCAGTTCCGCAGGCTCGCACCGCGCATGGCGGCGGACGTGTCGCACGGCCTCACGTACGGCGATCGCTCTGACCCAGCCGAACAGCGCAGCCGGCTCCTGGAGTTGCGGCAGCTTACGGAACACCGCGATCAGCGCCTCCTGGGTTGCATCGGCGCCGTCGTCGAGCGCGATCGGGCCGCACAGCCTTCGGACGTAGGGGGTGATCAGTTCCAGCAGCCGGCCGAGCGCCAGCCGGTCGCCGCGCTGGGCGGCGAGCACCAGCTCGGCGGTGCAGGCGGGCGATGCTTCCACGGCGGTCTCCTTCCGGTCATGGGAGGAGAGGGCGCGGAAAGCCGGAACGTTCCCCACTCGATCGTGTGACACCGGCCACGGGAACGAATGGCCGAAACGGCGACTCTTCATGCTGTCGGTCCGTCACCTACCGTAGGAGGAGAGCCCCATGAGCGATCGCACGAGCCACGGCACGACCCGGATGGAGGCCTCGTCGGCCGCAGACAGCAGCACCCGGGCGACCCCGCTCGCAAGCCGCAGCGCGCGGCGGCGCACCACCGCCGTCGCCCTGGCCGGCGTCCTCGGAGTCGACGCAGGATGGCACCTCTACTGGGCCACCGGCACCACGTGGCCCGCCCGGGATGCCGAATCCCTGTCGATGGCCGTGCTCAACACCCAGGTGCCGTTCACGCCGGTCGTCGTGCTCCCCCTCGCTGCGGTGCTGGTCGGCGCGGCTCTGCTGCTCCTGGCACGCGGAGGGGCGATCAGGCTGCCGCTCCCGCCGACGGTCCCCAGGCTGGCGACGGCAGCCGTCGCATCCGGGACGACCATACGTGCCGTGGCAGGGCTCATCTGGGCGACCGGCGCCGGCACGGTCGACGGCTCGGCGTTCCGGTTGCTCAACCTGCTGCTGTACACACCGCTCTGCGCTGCCTGTGCCGGCGCCGCATGGTGGCTGGTGAAGGAGTAGTCACCGCTGCTGGCAGGACGGACACCAGAAGAGGTTCCGCGCAGCATGCGACTCGGTACGCACCGGGGTCCTGCAGACCAGGCACGGCATCGCGGTGCGCCGGTAGACGTACACCTCGCCACCGTGGTCGTCGACACGTGGCGGGCGCCCCATGGCCTCCGGGGTGTGCTCGGGGCGGACGGTGTCGATGCGGCCGGCCCCGACGCCGTCCGTCATGAGCGACACCAGGTCGGACCAGATGGCGTCCCACTCCCTGCGGGTGACGTCACGGCCGGCCCGGTGGGGGTTGATGCCGAGGCGGAAGAGCACCTCGGCGCGGTAGACGTTGCCCACGCCGGCGAGCACCTTCTGGTCCATCAGCAGGGCTGCGACGGTGGTGGAACTCCGCGAGATCCGGCGCCAGGCGGCATCGGGGTCGGCGTCGGGGCGCAGCGGATCCGGGCCGAGGCGGTCGTGCACGGCCTTCTTCTCGCCGGGTCCGAGGAGCTCGCAGGTGTTGGGGCCGCGCAAGTCGGCGTATCCCTCGTCGTTGGCCATCCGCAGGCGGACCAGGCCGGTGGGCGCGGGAGCCCGCCCCGTGCCGAAGGTGAAGCCGCCGTAGAGGCCGAGGTGGATGTGCAGCCAGTCCTCACCGAATCCCAGAAAGAGGTGTTTGCCATGGGCCTCGGCCTCGTCGAGGGGCCGCCCGTCGAGCCGCTCGGCACCGTCTGCGAACCGGCCCTGCGGGCTCGCGACCCGGACGGGGCGCCCGCCGAAGGCGCGGTGGTTCTCGCCGGCGAGGCGATGGATGATGTGGCCCTCGGGCACAGGCGTCAGCTCCTCGTAGGGTCTGTGGCGACCTGTTCATCATTCCAGTCGGCACCGACAGCCCCGGCCGCCGACCTGGTCCGCTCGTAATGGCGGGCCACGCGGGCCCGGTTGCTGCAGGACGGCTTGCAGTACTCCTGGCGGCCGTGCCCCTTCACGAAGTACCGGACGCAGCGGGGAGCGGTGCAGGCCCGAAGCTGTTCCCGGTGCGGGCCGGTGAGGAAGTCGACGGTCGCCCTGGCGAGAGCGGCCGTCAGCCGGACGAGCGGATCCGCGTCGGCGCCCAGGGGACGCGCCGAAGGGTCACCGTCGGCAGGCCAGTCGAGCAGGTCGGCAACCGGGTGCCGGGCGGCCGCCCGGTTGATGCGGGCCAGGGCCTCGGCGTCCGGAAGCAGACGGTGAGCGTCGGCGGGGCTCGGCGGAGCGGGACGGACGGCCCGCGCGAACAGTGCGCGGACGGCGGCCCGCAGCGCCAGGACCTCGTCGAGGGCCGCCCGGTCGGCGGTGAAGCCGTCGGCCACCGTGGGTTCGCACCGCTCCGCGACCCAGACGGACAACTCCTGCGGGGTCGTCAGGTCGTCTGCCACTCCGCCGTGCCCGTCGTGACGAATCGTGCCGGCGAACTCAAGGGCGAGCAGATGCTCCACGCCGACCGCCTCCTCCCCGTATCCGGTCCGGGCTCTTGATCACCCGGTCCAACACAGTCTACCTTTCTAACGTCAAAACCGGTTACATCCATTAGGACAGGCCGTGCCATGCCTCTGCTCGCACACATCAGCGATCTCCACCTCGACGGCAGCGACCGCACCGCGGAACGCGCCACCCGCGTGATGGATCACCTTCGCGCGCTGCCCACCCCCGTCGACGCCCTCCTGGTCACCGGGGACATCGCCGACCATGGCAGCGTCGCCGAGTACGAGGAGGCCGCGCGGATCCTGGCGGCCCCCTTCCCGGTACTCACCTGTCCCGGCAACCACGACGCGCGCGCCGCCTACCGCAAGGCCCTGCTCGGAGAACCGCCCACGGACGGCCCGATCAACAGCTTCCACCTGCTCGACGGACTCGCCGTCCTCATGTGCGACGCCACCGTTCCGGGGCGGGACGAAGGCCTTCTCGACGACGAGACCCTGCACTGGATCGCCGACCGCCTGACCGACCTGCCGGACGGCACGCATGCGCTCATCGCCTTTCATCAGCCACCGGTCGCCGTGCACCACCCGCTGCCGGACGCGAGCCGCCTGCAGCAGAGCGAGCGCCTCGACGAACTGCTGCAGAACCACCCCGAGGTGATCGCCGTCCTCACCGGCCACGCCCACACCGCGGCAGCCTCGGCCTTCGCCGGCCGTCCGCTCGTGGTGGCGCCGGCAACCACCTGGACACTGCAACTGCCCTGGCAGGGAACGGAGCTGATCGACCGGAGCCAGCCGCCCGGTCTCGCCTTCCACGTCGTCGAGAACGGTGCGCTCACCACGCACTTCCGCGTCGTGCCGTGACCACCTCCGTCATCGGCTTCCTGGCCGCCGTCCTTCCCCTGGTGGCCACGCCCGGAGCCAGCCTGGCCCTGCTCGTGCGGCACGTCACGGTCGGCGGGCGGCGGCGGGCGGCCGACGTGATGCTCGGCACGGCGGGCGGCCTCGTCGTCCACGCCTCCCTCGCAGTCGCCGGCCTCTCGGCCGTCGTGATGCACTCCGCCGAGGCCTTCACCGCCGTCCGGCTGGCCGGGGCCCTCTACCTGGTGGGGCTCGGCCTGTGGTGCCTCCGCTCCGGCCACCGCCGCACAAGGCCTGCTCCCCCGCACCGGATGGGCCGGAGCGCCTACGGACAGGCGTTCCTGGGCAACGTCCTGAACCCGAAGGCGGCCTCGATCTACCTGACCGTCCTTCCCCAGTTCATCGACCCGCACCGATCGGTCGTCCCACAGATCGCGATCCTCGCCGGAGCCCACGCGGTCCTGGTCACGGGCTGGCTCGCGGTCTGGACGGCCCTGCTGGGCCCGGCTTCCCGAGCTCTCCGGGCCGCCGGGGCACGAGCCGCCCTCAACCGTGTCACCGGGCTGATCCTGATCGGTCTGGGCGTCCGCGCAGCAGCAGCCTGACACCGCCGATACGACCCGCACGCCCCTCCCACCGGCCGCCCGGGAAGCAGCCCGCACAAGGCCGAGCGCACCGAACACCAACCCCACGGCACCAGCCACTCAGCACCAGTCCCTCGACACCGGGCGCGATCCGGGCGAACGTACCGAACAACCGCAGGGCACGGGCCATGGCCATGGTCACGGTCACCGCGTGTCCCACCAGCGGCAGTACGGCCTGGCCACTCCACCCGACGGCGGCCGGCGAACACCGGGTGACGGACACCCGGCTCGCGAACACCGGGTGACGGACACCCGGCCCATCACGGCCCGCGGGGTCGATCTGCGTGATCCGATGGACGGACCGGGCCGGGCTGCTACTGGCGCCCGGCGAGACGGGACATGATCGCCCGGTCGAGAGCGGCGGCGGTGGCGTCGACATCGAGTTGGGAGTTGTCGATGATCGGCAGTCCGGATGTCCGCCACCCGGCCATCCGGCCGTGGATGCGGGCGACCTCTTCGTCGCTGAGACGGCGGTTGCCGCTGCGCCGGGCGTTGCGGGCGAGCACCGAGTCGAGCCCGGGCAGCAGGACGACGGGGATCATGCCGGGGCCGATGTGGCGCTTCCAGCCGCCGAGGCCGATGGCGGGCCGGTCGGGGAAGACGGCGTCGTCGATGATGCAGGAGATGCCGTTGGCAAGGTAGTTGCGGCACGCGAATCCGCAGGTGCGGCGAGCGAGCCGGTACTGTGCCTCGGAGGCGTTGTTCCAGCCGGACTGCGGGTTGGCGAATCCGGACTGCACCCATTCACGGACGTCGTCGAGGCTGATGTGGGCGGTCGGCATGGGCTGCCTCTCGGCCCAGTGGCGGGCGACCGTGGTCTTTCCCGCACCCGCCGGGCCGATCAACAGCACGGCTATCGGCCCGCTCGGCATCTGCTGCTGCGGAGGGTGCGCCGGCAACTGGACGGGCGCTCCGGCCGGCAGGACGAAGTGGCCGGTGGCACCGGGCGGCACCGCCATCGCGTGCTGACCGGGCTGGCCGCCCTGACCAGCGGGATGGACGGGATGGGCGGGTCGGCCGGGCTGGCCCGGTCGCGGCGACGTACCGGGCACACCGGGCACACCAGGAACGCCAGGTCCACCCGGCGCACCGGCCGGACCCGGCCGGGCCGGCGGCGAGCCCGGCATCGTCGGCTGCGGCCCCGGCGCAGCGGGCTGCGGGTGCGGCTGCCTGGAGGGGGGCTGCGGGTAGGGGGGCTGCTGCACGCCGCCGGGCCGCATCGGGTGCGGCGGCGCGGCGGGACGGGGCGGCAGGGGTCGCGGAGGCACCGGTCCTCCCCCTGTGTACTGCGACATCGCCACCTCCCGACCGGGACACTACACGCAGGCCCGGTGGCGGGCACAGTCCGCCACCGGGCCTGGTGATCACGCGTCAGCGCGAGGTGAGCTGCTCGGCGAGGGCGCGCAGCGCGAGCTCGTACGAGCCGAGCCCGAAGCCTGCGATGGTGCCGGAGGCGATCGAGGCGATCACCGAGTTGTGCCGGAACGTCTCGCGGGCGTACGGGTTGGAGATGTGCACCTCGATGAGCGGTGCGGTGCGCTGGGCCGCGGCGTCGCGCATCGCGTACGAGTAGTGCGTGAAGGCGCCGGGGTTGATGACGATCGGCGTCTTCGCGTCGGCCGCCTGGTGGAGCCACTCGACCATCTGCAGCTCGGAGTTGGTCTCCCGCACCTCGACGTCGAGGCCGAGTTCGGCGCCGAGCTTGGTGCAGCGGTCGACGAGCCCCGTGTAGGAGGTGGCGCCGTAGACGTCGGGCTCGCGGCTGCCGAGCCGTCCGAGGTTGGGCCCGTTGAGGACGAGCACCCGTGTGGTCATCCGGACACCTCCGCGTAGGCGGCGACCAGCAGGGACGGGTCGGGTCCTTCCAGGATGGCGGTCTTGGCGAGGCCGTCCAGGACGACGAAGCGCAGCAGGTCGCCGCGGGACTTCTTGTCGATCTTCATGGCGTCGAGCAGCTTGGGCCAGGCGTCGGCGCGGTACGTCAGCGGGAGGCCCACGGAGGCCAGCACCGAGCGGTGGCGGTCGGCCGTCTCGTCGTCCAGCCTACCGGCGAGGCGGCCGAGTTCCGCGGCGAAGACCATGCCGATGGAGATCGCCGCGCCGTGCCGCCACTTGTAGCGCTCGTTGCGCTCGATGGCGTGGCCGAGGGTGTGGCCGTAGTTGAGGATCTCGCGGCGGCCGGCTTCCTTGAGGTCACCGGAGACGACGTCGGCCTTGACCTGGATGGCCCGCCGGATGAGCTCCAGGGTGTGCGGTCCTGCGGGGGTCGCCGCGCCTTCCGGGTCGGACTCGATGAGGTCGAGGATGACGGGGTCGGCGATGAATCCGGCCTTGATCACCTCGGCCAGGCCGGAGATGTAGTCGTGCTTCGGCACGGTCTCCAGCGTCGCGAGGTCGGCGAGCACGCCGACCGGCGGGTGGAAGGCGCCGACCATGTTCTTGCCCTCGGCGATGTTGATGCCGGTCTTTCCGCCGACCGCCGCGTCGACCATGCCGAGGAGCGTGGTGGGCATGGAGATCCAGCGCACGCCGCGCAGCCAGGTGGCCGCGACGAAGCCCGCGAGGTCGGTGGTGGCGCCGCCGCCGAGTCCGACGACGACGTCGCTGCGGGTGAAGCCGGTCTGGCCGAGCACCGACCAGCAGTAGGCCGCGACCTCGGCGCTCTTGGCGTCCTCGGCGTTGGGCACCTGGAGGGCGATCGCCTCGTAGCCCTCGGCGGCGAGGTCCTCGCGGATCGCGTCGCCGGTCGCGGAGAGCGCCTCGGGGTGGATGATCGCCACCCGCTTGGCCTTCGGGCCGATGAGCGGTGCGAGTTCGCCGAGCAGACGGTGCCCGATCAGCACGTCGTACGGGTCGTGGCCGGCGCTGCCGCCGACGTGGATGGTGACGGTGTCGGTCATGCCTGCTTCAGCTCCAGTGCTTCCAGTACGGCGTCCGCGACCTGCTCGGGGGCGCGTCCCTCGGTGTCGACGACGGCCTTGGCCACCTCCAGGTAGAGGGGGCGGCGGGCGTCCATCAGCTCGCGCCAGCGGGCGCGCGGGTTGACGGCGAGCAGCGGGCGCGGCGCGTCCAGGCCGACCCGCTTGACCGCGTCGCCGAGGGCGACCTCCAGGAACACCACGGGCAGGCCGGCGAGCACGGCCCGGGTCTCCGCGGCCATGACGGCGCCGCCGCCGAGGGCGAGCACGCCGGTGTGGCTCTCGGCGGCCGCACGGACGGCCTGCACCTCCAGGGCTCGGAAGTGCGGCTCGCCCTCGTCGATGAAGATCTCCGGGATCGGCTTGCCGGCCTGCTCCTCGATGTCGGCGTCGGTGTCCCGGAAGGAGACGCCGAGCCGCTCGGCGAGCAGCCGGCCGACCGTGGACTTGCCGGCTCCGGGCGGGCCCACGAGCACGACGGCCGGCGCGCTCATGCGGCCCTCCTCGCCGTGTCCGTCGGGAGCGACCGCAGCGCGCGCCCCCTGACGGCCGACCCGTTGCGGTCGCTCATCGGACGATCAGGTGATCGAGGTAGGACTGCACGTTGCGGCGGGTCTCCGCGACGTGGTCGCCGCCGAACTTCTCCGCCACCGCGTCCGCCAGCACCAGCGCCACCATCGCCTCGGCGACGATGCCGGCGGCCGGCACGGCGCAGACGTCGGAACGCTGGTGGTGCGCCTTGGCCGGCTCGCCGGTGCGCACGTCGAGCGTCTGCAGCGCCCGCGGCACGGTCGCGATCGGCTTCATCGCGGCCCGCACCCGCAGCACCTCGCCGGTGGAGAGGCCGCCCTCGGTGCCGCCGGAGCGGCCGGAGGTGCGCTTCACGCCGTCGGCGGTCGGCACGATCTCGTCGTGGGCCTGCGAACCGGGCACCCGGGCCAGGTCGAAGCCGTCGCCGAGCTCGACGCCCTTGATCGCCTGGATGCCCATGAGGGCGGCGGCCAGGCGGGCGTCCAGCCGGCGGTCCCAGTGCACGTGCGAGCCGAGGCCGACGGGCACGCCGTACGCCAGCACCTCGACGACGCCGCCGAGCGTGTCGCCGTCCTTGTGGGCCTGGTCGATCTCGGCGACCATGCGCTTCGAGGCGTCGGCGTCCAGGCAGCGCACCGGGTCCTCGTCGAGGCGCGCCTCGTCGGCGGGCAGCGGGTACACGCCGAGCGGGGCCTTGGCGGCGCCCAGCTCGATCACGTGCGAGACCAGCTCGATGCCGCAGGTCTCCTTCAGGTAGGAGCGCGCGACCGTGCCGATCGCCACGCGGGCGGCCGTCTCACGGGCGGAGGCGCGCTCCAGGATCGGGCGGGCCTCCTCGATGGAGTACTTCTGCATGCCGGCGAGGTCGGCGTGGCCGGGGCGAGGCCGGGTCAGCGGCTCGTTGCGGGCGAGGCCCGCGAGGATGTCCTCGTCGATCGGGTCGGCCGACATGACCTGTTCCCACTTCGGCCACTCGGTGTTCCCCACCATGACCGCGACCGGGCTGCCCATCGACAGGCCGTGCCGGATGCCGCCGAGGAACGTGACCTCGTCCTGCTCGAACTTCATCCGGGCCCCGCGGCCGTAGCCCAGCCGGCGCCTGGCCAGCGCGTCGGCCACCATCGCGGTGGTGACCGGCACACCGGCCGGCAGGCCCTCCAGCGTCGCGACCAGTGCGGGGCCGTGGGACTCCCCCGCCGTCAGCCAGCGCAACGTACCCAACGGAGCTCCTTCGTCAGCGGCCCGGCCCGCGCGGCACGGACCGGCCGGGATTCTCGTCCGGCGGACCCGCCCTCGGGCGACAGGCCCTGGGGCCCGCTCTGCTCCCGATCCTTTCATGCCGAGGGCACCGTCCGGAGCGGGGTCCGCCGACCGGACATCTGATGGACATGTTCGGGGAGGGCCGATGTTTTGCCGGAGGGCCTCGCGGGTAGCCTCCTCAGCTCCCGGCCAGCGCCGCCTCGCCCGCTTCGCGCATCGCCGCGAGCGGCGCGGCCTCCGCGCCGGTGAACGCCTCGAACTGCAGCACCGCCTGGTGCAGCAGCAGGTCGAGCCCGCCCAGCACCGTCGCGCCGCGCTCGGCGCACGCCTCGGCGAGCTTCGTCGGCCACGGGTGGTACAGCACGTCGAACAGCGCCCCCGGCGCGTCCGTCAGGGCACCCGCGAAGCCGTCCGTGGCACCGACCGGGGTGGTCGAGATCGTCAACGGCGCGGCCAGCGCCTCCACCCCCCGGTCCCACGCCGCGGTGCGGAGCCGCAGCCCCAGCCGCTCCCCGAGCGCCTGCATCTCCGCCGCCCGCCCGGCGCTGCGCACGTACACCGTGACCTCGCCGTCGCAGATCTGGGCGAGTGCGGCGAGTGCGGACGAGGCGGTCGCCCCCGCGCCCAGCACGGACGCGGCCCGGACCCGCCCGATCCCGCGCTCGCGCAGGGCGTTGACCAGTCCGGGGACGTCCGTGTTGTCACCGCTGCGGTGCCCGTCCGCCCGGAAGACCACCGTGTTGACGGCGTCGACGGCGAGCGCGGTCTCGCTCACCTCGTCCACCAGCGGGATGATCGCGCGCTTCAGCGGCATCGTCAGCGACAGGCCGGCCCACTCGGCGGGATCGATCCTTTCGATGAACTCCGGCAGCCCCGCCTCGTCCACGTCGAACCGGTCGTAGCGCCGTTCCGTCATGCCGAGCGCCGCGTAGGCGGCGCGGTGCAGCACCGGCGAGAGCGAGTGCGCGATCGGCGAGCCGAGCACGGCCGCACGCAGTTGGGTCGTCACGTGAGTCCCACCATCCGAGTCGTCCACCAGACAGGCCGGGCCACGCCGCCGTGGGCGGGGGACGCCGGGACCCCGGGTCCGGTCCCACCGCCCGCGGGGGCGTGCCGGTGCCCGCATCGTACGCACGCCGGGGCCGGTCCGCCGCGGCCGTCCGCAGTACGGCCGCCTGCCCAGCGACCGGACCTCCCGGACCGCCGGACCCGCACGACCCGCCGGATCCGCACCGCCCACCTGACCCGCCGGATCCGCACAGGACCCGCCTGCCTGACCCGCCGGATCCGCACGACCCGCCCGCCCCGCACCGCTCACCGGGCCCGCGGGACGGGACACGACCGCGCCCGGTCCGCGACGCCCCCGTGCGGGGGGGCGGGCCGACCGGGCGCGGGAGTGGTGCTACTTGCAGGTGACGTTCGCCGCGTTGAATCCAAGCCCGCGCGAGATGCACCACTCCTTGGTGTTCTCCGCGTGCTCCGCGCCGGTGGCCGCGAACTTGGTCTCCTGGGGCGAGATCGCGAGCCAGAAGACCCAGTCGCCGGGGGGCGGGTCCAGGACGGCCCTGATCGCCCCTTCGCCCGGGTTGCCGATCGGGGTCGGCGGCAGGCCGGGGTTGATGTACGAGTTGTACTTCAGCGATCCGTCCCGGATCTCCTTCTCGGACAGCTGCTTGCGCCCCAGCTGGTACTGCAGCGTGGTGTCCAGGCCGAGCCGGTGCTGGGTGGCGTTGGTGTTGAGGCGGTTGTACATCGCCCGCGCCATCTTGCCGAAGTCCTCGTCGTTGTTGCCCTCGGCCTGCAGGATGCTGGCCTCGGTGATGACCTCGTAGGCGCTCTTGAGGTTGAGCTTCTTGGCGCCCTCCTCCAGCCCGAGGTCGTCGTACCGCTTCACGGCGGTGGAGACCATCTGCTTGAGCAGGTCCTCGGGCTTCATCCCGTTGCTGATCGGGTAGCGGGTCGGGAAGAGGAAGCCTTCGACGTTGCCGTTGGCGTAGGCGGGCAGGCCGAGGCTGCCGAGCTGGTCCTTGGCGACGGTGGCCGTGGTGCCCGACGCCAGCTTCAGCTTGGTGTCGATCCTGGTGTAGATGTCGGTCGCCCTGAGCCCCTCCGGCAGGATCAGGAAGTTGCCGCCGGCCGAGTCGACCAGGAACTTCACGGCCTCCGTGCCGGACATCTGCCGGGCCATCGTGTAGAAGCCCGGCTGGATGGTGCCGGCCTTCGCGTTCTTGTTGAAGGCCGTCACGAAGGCGTCCACGCTCTTCACCACGCCGGACTTGAACAGCGTGCTGCCCATCGCGGCGCCGCTGGAGCCTGCCGTGATCTCCACGTGCACGGATCCGGCGCCCGCGCCCACGTAGTCCGGGGGCGGGCCGAAGTGGGTCTGGTAGACGCCGTAGCCCCACCAGCCGGCGCCGCCCATGCCGCCGAGGAGCACGAGGGCGACGACCAGGCAGGCGCCGCGGTTGCGGCGGCCGGCCTTCTTGCCCTTCTCCTTGCGCTTGCGCTCGGCGTCGCGGGAGGGGTCCGCCTCGTCGGCGAAGAAGCCGTCCCGCTCGGGGTCGTCCCCGGCGCGGCCGTCGGCGGCGTCGTCCGCCCAGTCGTCGGCCCAGTCGTCCTCGGGCTCGGTCACGGCGGGGCCGTCGAGGGCGGCGGCTTCGGCCTCCCAGTCGATGCCGTCCGGTCCGGGGCCCGCGGGCCGCGGCTGGGCACGGCGGGGCGGCGGCACGGGGGCGCCGGCCTGCGGCGTCCGGGCCTGCGGCGGGTACGGCCGACCGGGCTGCTGCCCCGCCGGCTGTCCGGCCTGCTGTCCTGCCTGCTGTCCGGCCTGCGGACCGCCCGGCTGTCCGCCCTGCGGGCCGAACTGCTGCTGACCCTGCTGCTGGCCTTGCTGCTGGGGCGCCTGCTGCGGGAAGCCCTGCTGCGGCATCCGGGCCTGCTGCGGATATCCCTGCTGGGACATCTGCTGGGGCATCTGCTGCCCCTGCTGCTGGGCCGCCTGCTGCGGGAAGCCCTGCCCGCCCTGCGGCACCTGCTGCCACGACCCGGTCTGCTGACCGGCGTAGCCGTGCTGCTGCTGCGGCTGCGCCTGCTGGCCGTAACCGGGCTGCTGCTGCCAGCCCTGCTGCTGCGGCATCGACGCCTGCTGCTGCGCCTGCTGCGGGTAGCCCTGCTGGCCGTACGAGGGCTGCTGCTGCCAGCCCTGCTGGCCCTGCGGCTGCTGGGGGTAGCCCTGCTGGCCGTACTGCTGCTGGCCGTACGCGTTCTGCTGCTGCCAGGCGCCGGTCTGGTCGACGGGCTGCTGTTGCTGCTGCGGGATGCCGTACCCGGGATCGCCCGGGGGCCACGGCTGGTCTTCCTGAGGACGGTAGCCCCCACCCGGATCGGTCATCGAACCCCTTATGCGTCCCGCCAACTCGAACCGGCGTGCTACGGCATCATCCGGAGGGAGACGTTACCGTACCGCAGCCAGGGCGATTCCCCGCATGCACACGATCAGTGATCACCCTCCGCAGGCGGCGAACTCCCCTGCGCCTGGTTTGCGTTGAATTCCGCGACGTTCTTCTCCTGCTGTTCGAAACTGTCGGTGAACCTGGTGTCACCGGGGCGCACGGTGACGAAGTACAGCCAGTCACCCTCGGCCGGGGTGGCGGCGGCGTTCAGGGCGTCGCGACCGGGGTTGGAGATCGGCGTGGGCGGCAGGCCGGTGTGCAGGTAGGTGTTGAACGGCGAGTCCAGCTTGGTGTCGGTGGTGGTGGTGGTGAGGGTGGAGCGCCCGAGCGCGTAGTTGATGGACGAGTCGAGCTGCAGGGCCATGTTCTTGGCGAGCCGGTTGTAGATGACGCGGGCCACCTTGGCCATGTCCTCGGGGTTGTCGGCCTCGCCCTGGACGAGGCTGGCGACGGTGAGGATCTCGTAGGGGGTTTTGGCGAATGCCGTGGCGGCGGCGTCCAGCCCGTCGTCGGCGAAGGCGTGGCCGGCCTCGGTGACCATCTGCCTGAGCAGGTCGAGCGGGGTGGTCTCCCCGGTGACGGGATAGGTGGCGGGGTAGAGGTAGCCCTCCGGGTTGCCGTCGGTGCCCTCGGGGAGGCCGAGCTCGTCGGCGTGCTCCTCGGCGATGCCCCTGGTGGTGCCCGCGGCCAGTTTCAGGCGTTCGTCGATCGCCGTGTAGACCTGTTCGGCGCGGCGGCCCTCGGGCACGGTGAGCGCGTTGGCGTTGGCCGGGTCGAGCAGGACGCCGAGCGCGGCCGCGACCGACATCTTCTCGCGCAGGGTGTAGGTGCCGGGCTGGATACTGTTGCCGGCGGGGTGGCTGGTGGCCGCGTCGGTGAAGGCCTTGGTGCTGGCGACGACGCCGCTCTTGACGAGGGCCTGGCCGATGACGGTGAGGGTGGCGCCCCTGGGCACGGAGACCTCGACGGTGCCGGTGCCGTTGCCGGCGTAGTCGGCGGCCCTGGGCGCCGGGTCGGGCCAGGCCAGGTACACGACGAGGGCGAGCGCGCAGGCCACGCCGAAGAGTGCCAGCACGCTCAGGCAGCAGGCGGCGCCGGAGCGGACCTTGTCCGGGTCGGGCGGTTCCACCGCGAACGGGCTGCCCGGCGGCCGGCCCTCGGGTTCCTGCGCGGGGGCTCCGAGGTGGCCGGGGGTGACGCCGGGCGCCATGCCGGGCGCGGTGTACGGGTCGGTCACGGCAGCCCCTCCGCCGGCAGCCGGCCGGGGGCCGGGCTGCGTGGTCAACGGCAGGGGGCCCGTGCGGACATCGCCGCGCGGACCCCCTGTGGGACGTTAATACAACCTGCTCAGCCCGTCGGCTCGACGCTCTCGCCGGGCGCCCGACCGCTCACCCGTTCGGTCTCCAGCGCGGCCTGGAGGATCACCACGGCCGCCGCCTGGTCGATCACCGAACGGCCCTTCTTCGAGGAGCGCCCCGAGGCCCGCAGGCCCTGGGCCGCCGTCACCGTCGTCATCCGCTCGTCGACCAGCCGCACGCCCACCGGCGCCACGAGCCCGGCCAGCCGGCCCGCGTACGCGCGGACCTTGGCCGCCGCCGGGCCCTCCTTGCCGCTCAGCGAGCGGGGGAGGCCGACGACGACCTCGATCGCGTCGTACTCCTCGACGATCGCCTTCAGCCGTGCCTGCGAGCGGCCGCCCGCCGGCACGGTCTCCACCGGCGTGGCGATCAGCCCGTCGGGGTCGCACGAGGCGACCCCGATCCGGGCGTCACCGACGTCGACGGCGATCCGCCGGCCACGGCGGAAGACCTTCTCCTCCGGCAGACCGGAAACGTCCGGCATCAGGACGCGCGCTCCGCGACCAGCGCCCGGACGGCGTCGATCGCCTCGCCGACCGCGGCCGGGTTCGAGCCGCCGCCCTGCGCGACGTCGTCCTTGCCGCCACCGCCGCCGCCGAGCGTCTTGGCCGCGGTGCGGACCAGCTCGCCGGCCTTGACGCCGCGGGCGCGGGCGTCCTCGTTGGTCGCGATGACCGTCAGCGGGCGGTCGTTGGCCACGGTGAAGGCCGCGACCACGGCCGGGCGCGAGCCGAGCCGCGTCCGCACGTCGAGGACGAGCTTGCGCAGCTCGTCCGCGCCCACGCCGTCGGCGACCCGGGCCGCGACCAGCGCCACGCCCCGGACGTCCTCGGCGGACTCGGCCAGCCCCGCGGCGGCCGCGAGGACCTTCTCCGCGCGGAAGCGCTCGATCTCCTTCTCGGCGTCCTTGAGCTTGGCGAGCATCCCGGAGATCTTCTCCGGCAGCTCCTCCGGGCGGCCCTTGACCAGGTCGGTCAGCTGGGACACCACGGTGTGCTCACGGGCCAGGAACTTGTACGCGTCGACGCCGACCAGCGCCTCGACCCGGCGCACGCCGGAGCCGATCGACGACTCGCCGAGCAGCTTCACCAGGCCCAGCTGGGCGGTGTTGCCGACGTGCGTACCGCCGCACAGCTCCTTGGAGAAGTCGCCGATGGTGACGACGCGCACCGAGTCGCCGTACTTCTCGCCGAACATCGCGATGGCGCCGGCCTTGCGGGCCTGGTCCATCGTCATGACCTCGGCGGTGACGTCGAGCTCGCGGACCAGCACCTCGTTGATCTTCTGCTCGACGTCGGCGAGCACGCTGCCGGGCACGGCGGCGGGCGAGCCGAAGTCGAAGCGGAAGCGGCCCGGGGCGTTCTCGGAGCCGGCCTGGGCGGCCGTCGGGCCGAGCGCGTCGCGCAGCGCCTGGTGGGTCAGGTGGGTCGCCGAGTGCGCGCGGGAGACCGCGCGGCGGCGGTCGGTGTCGATGCTCGCGTACGCGGAGGCACCGAGCACGACCTCGCCGAACAGCACGCCGCCGGAGTGCACGGTGACACCCGGCACCGGCTGCTGGACGTCGCGGATCTCCACGACCGCGCCCGAGTCCAGGCGGATCCGGCCGTGGTCGGCGAGCTGGCCGCCGCCCTCGGCGTAGAACGGGGTGCGGTCGAGGATGATCTCGACCTCGTCGCCCTCGGTCGCGGCCGGGGCGGGCACGCCGTCCACGAGCAGGCCGACGACGGTGGCCTCGCCCTCGGTGGCGCCGTAGCCGGTGAAGACGCTGGCGCCGGCCTTGTCGGCGACCTCGCGGTACGCGGTGACGTCGGCGTGGCCCATCTTCTTGGCCCGGGCGTCGGCCTTCGCCGCGTCGCGCTGCTCCTGCATCAGGCGGCGGAAGCCGGCCTCGTCGACCTGGAGGCCCTGCTCCTCGGCCATCTCCAGGGTGAGGTCGATCGGGAAGCCGTAGGTGTCGTGCAGCTTGAAGGCCTGCGCACCCGAGAGGACGGCGGAGCCGGCCTGCTTGGTCTCGGTGACCGCGGTGTCCAGCAGGTTGGTGCCGGTGCGCAGGGTCTGGAGGAAGGAGGTCTCCTCGGCGACCGCGACCGTCTCGATGCGCTTGCGGTCGCTCTCCAGCTCCGGGTACTGCGGCCCCATCGCCTTGATGGTGACGTCCGTCAGCTCCTTGGCCACCGGCTCGGTGGCGCCCAGCAGGCGCATGTTGCGGATCGCGCGGCGCAGGATGCGGCGCAGCACGTAGCCGCGGCCCTCGTTGCCGGGGGTGACGCCGTCGCCGATCAGCATGACCGCGGTGCGGAAGTGGTCGGTGACCACGCGCAGCGAGACGTCCGACTTGTGGTCGGCGCCGTAGGTGTGGCCGGTCAGCTCGGCGGCGCGGTCGAGGATGAGGCGGCTGGTGTCGATCTCGAAGAGGTTGTCGACGCCCTGGAGGATCGCGGCGAGGCGCTCCAGGCCGAGGCCGGTGTCGATGTTCTTGCTCGGCAGGTCGCCGAGGATCTCGAAGCCGTCCTTGCCGTCGCCGTGGCCGCGCTCGTACTGCATGAAGACCAGGTTCCAGATCTCCAGGTAGCGCTCGCCGTTGACCGCCGGGCCGCCCTCCTCGCCGTAGGCGGGACCGCGGTCGTAGTTGATCTCCGAGCACGGGCCGCACGGGCCGGGCACGCCCATCGACCAGAAGTTGTCCTTCATGCCGAGGCGCTGGATGCGCTCGGACGGCACGCCGATGACGTCGCGCCAGATCTGCTCGGCCTCGTCGTCGTCCTTGTAGACGGTGATCCAGAGCTTCTCCTTCTCCAGGCCGTAGCCGCCGTCCGCGACGGGCGAGGTGAGCAGCTCCCACGCGGACTTGATGGCTCCTTCCTTGAAGTAGTCACCGAAGGAGAAGTTGCCGCACATCTGGAAGAACGAGCCGTGCCGGGTGGTCTTGCCGACCTCCTCGATGTCCAGCGTGCGGACGCACTTCTGGACGGAGGTGGCGCGGGAGAACGGCGGCTTGACCTCGCCCAGGAAGTAGGGCTTGAACGGCACCATGCCGGCGTTGACCAGCAGCAGGGTGGGGTCGTCGGCGACCAGCGAGGCCGACGGTACGACGGTGTGGCCGCGCTCCTCGAAGAAGCGCAGCCAGCGGCGGCGGATCTCAGCCGACTCCATCAGGGGTCCTTCCGGTTTGGTTGCTGCCCGGCAGCGCACGGCGCTGGCGGGACTCGGCAATGCGGTGGGTGGTGGTGCTGCGCGTCGGGGGCAGGGCGGCGGCCGGGGAGCCCGGGGCCGCCGAGATAGCTCGGTGGCCCGGCTCCGGGCGCAGCGCCCGGCGGGCGCGCGGGGGCTCGACGACGGCGGTGCCGTCCAGGCCGAGGTCCGCGCGGAGCTGGTCCTCGCGCTCGGCCATCCCGGCCTTCACGTCCAGGGCGAAGCGCTTGGCGGCGTCACCGAGGTGGAGGGCGCCGCGGGCGGCCGTGCCGGAGAGGCTGTCGGGGGTGAGCCGGTGCACGGCCTCGTTCGCCTTGCCCATGGCCCAGACGGCGGCGCCGGCGCCGACCGCCATCCAGAAGATGCGTCGCACCACGACGGTCAGCCCCTCACCGCTCGCCGGACGCGGGCCAGCAGCCCGCCGGTGCGCGGCGTGGTCGCCGCCCGTACCTCGGCCCGGACCAGCCGGGCGAGCGCCTCGCGCTCCGCCGCCTGCTCGGGGACGGTGACGCCGGCCTGCCGACGGCCCGCGGCCTTGCGGACGCCGTAGCTGAACGCGGCGACCTTGACCAGCGGCCCGCCGATGGTGGCGGCGACGGTGGAGGAGAGCGCGTTGGCGTTGGCGGCGGCGTCCTGCACGTTGGCGGTGATCTCGTCGACCCGCTCCAGCTGCTCGTTGGCGCTGCGCACGGCGGCGCCCGCGTCGACCAGCAGCGGCACGGCCTGCTCGGTCACCGCCGACACGAGACCGGTGGCCTCCCGGAGCACCGCGGAGAGGCGGACGAGCACCACGGCGAGCAGGGTGACCAGGACCGCCCAGAACACGGCCACGAGCAGACCGGCCAGCTCTCCCACGGACACCTTGCGCGCTCCCTCGCTTGCGGCTTTCCCCAGGAGGGAACCCTATCGTGACCACGGGGGGTTTCCCGACCGGATAAGGCCCGCGCCGGGCGCCGGCGCGCGTGACCTACCGGCCGGTCACCTCGTTGGGCGGGAGGCGGGCACCGGCCCGTGCGGCACGTTCCGGCGACGACAGGGGCTTCGGGTGTCCAGCGAACCGGGGCCGGGCGTCGGCCCGGCCCGGCCGACGGGCGGGCGGCTGCCCGCGGAGGTCACGTGCTTCGTCGGCCGTCGCGCCGAACTCTCCTCCCTGGCGCGGATGCTGCGCACGTCACGGCTGGTCACGGTGACCGGGCCGGGCGGGGTCGGCAAGTCGCGGCTGGCGCTGCGCGCCGCCGCGGCGGCGGCGGACGGCCCCACGGGCGGCGGGGCCTTCCCGCACGGCGTGCGGTTCGCCGAGATCGGCCCCGTCCAGGATCCGCTGCTGCTCGGCCACGCCGTGCTGGAGGCGCTGGCGCTCACCGACTCGACGGCGCGCCCCCCGCTGGACGTCCTGGTGGAACAGCTCGCCGACCGCCGGATGCTGCTCGTCCTCGACGGCTGCGAGCACCTGGTCCACGCCTGCGCCGACCTCGTCGACACCCTGCTGCGGGGGGCCCCGGGCCTGCGGGTGCTGGCCACGAGCCGGCAGTCGCTGCGGGTGGACGGCGAGCACCTGATGCCGCTGGCCCCGCTGCCGGTCGAGGCGGCGGAGGGCCACCGGCCGGACGCGGTGCGGCTGTTCGCGGCGCGCGCGGCGGCGGTGGTGCCCGGCTTCGAACTGACCGCGGCCAACTCCGCCGACGTGGCGGTGCTCTGCCGCCGCCTGGACGGCATCCCGCTGGCCGTGGAGCTGGCGGCCGGCCGGCTGCGGACGCTGTCGGTCGAGCAGATCGGCGTGCGCCTGGACGACCGGTTCCGGCTGCTCACCGGGGGTGCCAGGACGGCACCGCCGCGCCATCAGACGCTCCGGACGACGATCGGCTGGAGCCATGAACTCTGCACGCCGCAGGAACGTTTGCTCTGGGCCCGGCTCTCCGTCTTCGCCGGCGGCTTCGACCTGGAGGCCGCCGAGTACGTCTGCGCGGGCGACGGCGTCGACCCGGAGTCGGTGCTGGAGCTGATCGGGGAGCTCGTCGACAAGTCCGTGCTGCTGCGCGTCGACGGCGGTGACGCCGTGCGGTTCCGGATGCTCGACACCCTGCGCGAGTACGGCGCCCGGTGGCTGCACTCCGCCGGCGAGGACCAGCGGCTGCTGCGCCGCCACCGCGACTGGTACCTGGGCGTCGCCACCTGGGGCGAGGTCGAGTGGTTCGGCCCCCGGCAGGCCGAGACGGCCGAGCGCACCCGGCTCGCCCACCCCAACCTGCGGGCGGCGCTGGAGTTCTGCCTCGCCGAGCCGGGCGAGGAGCAGCTCGCCCTGCTGCTCGCGGGCACGCTCTGGTTCTACTGGGTCGGCTCCGGCCACCTCGGCGAGGGGCGGCACTGGCTCGACCGGGCGCTGGCGCTCGCACCGGAGGCGACGGCGGCCCGCGCGAAGGCGCTCTGGGTGACCGGGTACATGGCCACCCTCCAGGGCGACCTGATGCGGGCCGAGCCCGCGCTGGAGGAGTGCCGCCGCCAGGCGCTGGAGACGGGCGACGACCGGGCGCTCGCGTACGCGGTGCACCGGCAGGGCTGCGCGGCGCTGATCGGCGACGACCCGGTGCGGGCGGCGGAGCTCTTCGAGGAGGCGCTCTGGCACTACAACGCGCTGGGCGAGCTGAACAGCAACGTGCTGATGGCGATGTTCGAGCTGGGCCTGGCGCAGTTGTTCCAGGGGGACGCGGACGGCGGCGCGGCCTGGATCGACCGGGTGCGGGAGATCTGCGAGGAGCACGGCGAGCAGTGGGCGTACGCCTACGGGCTGTACGCCCACGCGCACGTCCTCTGGACGACGGGCGACCTGCGGCAGGCACGGGCGTACGCGCGCGAGTGCGTGCGGCTCAACCACCGGTTCCGCGACCTGCTGGGCGTGGTGCTGGGGATGGAGCTGCTGGCGGTGCTGGAGACGGAGGGCCCGGAGGCGGACCTGCGGGAGGCGCGGGTGCTGCAGGGCGCGGCGCACCGGATGTGGCTGGGGGTGGGCCGGCCGTTCTTCGGTTCCCGGAGCTTCACCGGTCCGCACCGGGAGGGCGAGCAGCGGGCCCGGTCGGGGCTGACGGAGGACGAGTTCGCGGAGGCGTTCGTGCGCGGGGCGGGCCTCGACCTCGACGCGGCGGTGCGGCGGGCGCTGGGCGGCGGCGGGGGCCCGGCGGAGGCGCCGGCGGGTCCGGAGGGGCTGCCGCCCGACCCGTGCCCGGCGCCGCCGTCCCCCGTGTCGGCGGGCTGGGGCCCGGAGAAGGGGTGAGCCCCCGCGGCCGGTGGGGCTGCGGGGGCTCGGGTGCTGCGGTGGTACTGCTCGCGGGTCAGCGCGAGTAGTACTCGACGACGAGCTGCTCGTCGCAGATCACCGGGACCTCGCGACGCTGCGGCGTGCGGTCCAGGCGGAAGGCCAGGGCCTTCAGGTTGACCTCGAGGTACTTCGGGGTCTGGCCCTCGCCGGCGTTGCCGCCCTCACGAGCCACCTGGAAGGGGACCTTCTCCTTCGACTTCTCCTTGACCGTGACGACGTAGCCCGGCTTCATCTGGAACGACGGCTTGTTGACCTTGCCGCCGTTGACCTCGATGTGGCCGTGCACGACCATCTGACGGGCCTGGTAGATGGTGCGGGCGATGCCCGAACGCATGACCAGGGCGTCCAGACGGACCTCCAGCTCGGCGATGAGCGCCTCACCGGTCTTGCCCTCGACCTTCTTGGCGCGGTCGAAGGCGCGGGCCATCTGCTTCTCGCTCAGGTCGTACTGGGCGCGCAGACGCTGCTTCTCGGTCAGACGGACCTTGTAGTCAGAGTTCTGCTTGCGGCCGCGGCCGTGCTGGCCGGGCGGGTACGGGCGGGCCTCGAAGTACTTGACGGACTTCGGGGTCAGCGGGATGCCCAGGGCGCGAGCGATCTTGACCTTGGGGCGCTTCTGGTTCGCCATGGAACCATTACCTCTTTCGGTGTGCGAATACGGCTTCACCAGGTGTTGACGGAGGCCGCTCGTCGCGACCCGGAGAATAACCACCGGGGTGGTCAGCCGCTCTCCGAGCCGGGCACTGTGTGCTTGCACACGAGTGGCCCACCGACCGCGGGGGTGGTGGGCTGCCCGCGACACCGGAACCGGTGCGCGACGCTCCTGGAGGACCCCCGGAGGGGTGCCTCATGGCCGGTGCCCCGCTGGTGCGGACGGTCGGTGGGCTCTCACCCGCCGCCGTGCCCGGGACATGGCACTCCGGACGAGTATACCGCCCGATCACTCGCCCCTGAGCCGGGCCCGGGTCCACTCCACGGTGTCCGCGTAGCGGGCCTCGCCGCCGCGCCGGGTGGGCTTGTAGTACTCCCGGCCGTGCACGGTGTCCGGTGCGTACTGCTGGGCGGCGATGCCCTCGGGGCGGTCGTGCGGGTACTGGTAGCCCTGGCCGTGGCCGAGCTTGCCCGCGCCGCCGTAGTGGGCGTCGCGCAGGTGCGGGGGGACGCTGCCGGCCAGGCCCTGCCGGACGTCGGCGAGGGCCGCGTCGATCGCCAGGTAGGCCGCGTTGGACTTGGGCGCGAGCGCCAGCGCGATGGCGGCCTCCGCCAGGATGATCCGGGCCTCGGGGAAGCCGATCATGGCGACGGCCTGCGCGGCGGCGACCGCGGTGGCGAGGGCGGCCGGGTCGGCCAGGCCGACGTCCTCGCTCGCGGAGATCATCAGCCGCCGGGCGATGAACCGCGGGTCCTCCCCCGCCTCGATCATCCGGGCCAGGTAGTGCAGCGCGGCGTCGACGTCGCTGCCGCGGATCGACTTGATCAGGGCGCTGGCGACGTCGTAGTGCTGGTCGCCGTCCTTGTCGTAGCGGACGGCCGCCTGGTCGACGGCGGTCTCGGTGGTCGCCGGCGTGATCTCCCGGTGCCCCTGCTCCAGCGCCGCGCCCGCGGCGGCCTCCAGGATCGTCAGGGCCCGCCGGGCGTCCCCCCCGGCGAGCCGCACGAGGTGGTCCTCGGCCTCCGGGGTGAGGTCGACGGCGCCCTGCAGGCCGCGCTCGTCGACGACGGCGCGGCGCAGCAGGGAGCGCAGGTCGTCGTCGGTGAGCGACTCCAGCGTGAGCAGCAGCGAGCGGGAGAGCAGCGGGGAGATCACCGAGAAGTACGGGTTCTCGGTGGTGGCGGCGATGAGGGTGACCCAGCGGTTCTCCACGGCGGGCAGCAGCGAGTCCTGCTGGGCCTTGGAGAAGCGGTGGATCTCGTCGAGGAAGAGCACCGTCTCGCGGCCGCTCATGCCGACGGCCCGGCGGGCGCCCTCGATGACCGCGCGGACCTCCTTGACGCCGGCCGTGATGGCGGAGAGTTCGACGAAGCGGCCCTCCACGGCCTGGCTGATGACGTGCGCCAGGGTGGTCTTGCCGGTGCCGGGCGGGCCCCAGAGGATGACCGAGCTGGTGGCGGCGGGCCCCTTGGCGCCGGCGACGAGGCGGCGCAGCGGCGAGCCGTCGCGCAGGAGGCGGCGCTGCCCGGCGACCTCGTCCAGGGTGCGGGGGCGCATCCGTACGGCGAGCGGGGCCCGGCCGGGCTCCCTGGCCTGGCGTTCCTCGGCTGCTGCGGTGAAGAGGTCCGGTTCGTCCACGGGCGCAAGGGTATGCGAGCGGACGGACACCGGGGCCGGATAGTTCTAATTTGAACCTTCCGCGTACGCTGGACGCCTGCCCGCCCCTACGAGGAGTACCGCCATGCCCGTCCGCCGTCTCAACCACGCGGTGCTCTGGATCCGCGACGTCGACCGCTCGGTCGCGTTCTACGCCGACGCGCTCGGCTTCCGGGTCGACCACGTGATCCCGGGCCGGGCGGCGTTCCTGTCCGCGCCCGGCAGCAGCAACGACCACGACCTCGGGCTGTTCGCGGTCGGCGCCGACGCGCCCGGCCCCGAGCAGGGCCGGATCGGCCTCTACCACCTGGCCTGGGAGGTCGGCACGCTCGGCGAGCTCGCCGGGATCGGCGCCCGGCTGGTCGAGCTGGACGCCCTGGTCGGCTCCACCGACCACCTGGTGTCGAAGTCCTACTACGCCAAGGACCCGGACGGCAACGAGTTCGAGCTGATGTGGCGGGTGCCGCGGGCCGACTGGCCCGCCCCGGAGGCGGGCCTGCGCCCCGGCCCGCTCGACCTGCAGGCCGCGATCGACCGCTGGGGCCAGGACCTCGCCACCGGCGCGGCCGCCGGCTCCGCGACCTGACGGGCGGCGCCGCGGGTCACAGGCCCGCGGCGTGGTCCGGCACGTACCTCTGCAGGTCGCGCGGCGGCCGCCGGTAGCCGCTGGACGGCGGTCGCGGCGGCAGCTCCACCCGCGGCGGCTCGATCGCGAGGTACGGCACGGTGGACAGCAGGTGGGCGATCATGTTGATCCGGGCGCGCCGCTTGTCGTCGCTCTCCACGACGTTCCAGGGCGAGTGGGGCGTGTCCGTGTGGGTGAACATCACGTCCTTGGCGCGGGAGTAGTCCTCCCAGCGGGTGATCGACTCGACGTCCATCGGCGAGAGCTTCCACCGGCGCATCGGATCGGCCAGCCGTGCCCGGAAGCGCGCCTCCTGCTCGGTGTCGCTCACCGAGAACCAGTACTTGCGCAGCAGGATGCCCGCCTCGGACAGCATCCGTTCGAACAGCGGCGCCTGGTGCAGGAACTGCAGGTACTCCTCGTCGGTGCAGAAGCCCATCACCCGCTCGACCCCGGCGCGGTTGTACCAGCTGCGGTCGAACAGCACGATCTCGCCCGCGGCCGGGAGCTGCTCGACGTAGCGCTGGAAGTACCACTGGCCGCGCTGGCGCTCGGTCGGCGCGGGCAGTGCCGCGATCCGGGCGATCCGGGGGTTGAGGTACTCGGTGACCCGCTTGACGGCCCCGCCCTTGCCGGCGGCGTCCCGGCCCTCGAACACCACCACCAGCCGGACGCCCTCGACCCGCACCCACTCCTGGAGGCGGACGAGTTCCTGCTGCAGCCGCAGCAGCTCGCGCTCGTACGGCTTCTTCGCGAGCCGTTCGTGCCGGGGTGCAGGTCTGGCCACGGGTGCCCTCCGATCGCCGACGAGCCCTCACGCTACGGCCGATCGGCGCCGTCCGCAGGACCGCCGGGCGGGCCACGGGGGACGGCACCGGCACTCCCCTGTGCTGCCGGTACCGCTCCCCCGTGAGTGATCGACTCTTCCGCAGCCCCGCCCTCCGGGTCCAATTCCGCGATCCATACCCTTTCTGCATGGACATCGACACCCGGCTGCTGCGCTACTTCACGACGGTGGTGGAGGAGGGCCAGCTGACCGCCGCGGCATCGCGGCTGTCGCTCTCGCAGCCGACGCTGACCAAGCGCATCCGGCAGCTGGAGGCCGAGCTGGGCGTCCGGCTGTTCGACCGCTCCCGGGCCGGCATGGCGCCGACCGCCGCCGGGCGGGAGCTCGCCGGCCGCGCGCCCGCTCTGCTCGCCGACGTGTCGACGGCGCTGCGGGCCGTCCGGGGCGCCGCGACCACCGACCCCGGCACCCTCCACGTCGGGTTCGAGGGCGGCACCATCAACCTGGTCGGCCGGGCGACGGTGGAGGAGTTCGCCCGCCGGATGCCCGGCTGGCAGGTGCGGCTGCGGGAGTACCGGTGGTTCGACTCCGCGGGCGGGCTGGACTCCGGCGAGCTCGACCTCGCCCTCTGGCACGCCCCGCCGCACGTCGGCGACCGGACGCCGGACGGCCGCTACGGCTGCGCGCCGCTGGGCCTGGACGAGCGCTGGGCGGTGCTGCCGGCCGGCCACCGGCTCGCGGACCGCGCGGAGCTCGACATCGCGGAGCTGCTGGACGAGGAGGTCGTGGCCGTCCCCGCCGCGGCCGGGCTCTGGCGCGACCACTGGCTCGGCACCGACGGACGGCAGGGCGCGCCGGTGCGGATCGGTCTGGTGGCGCACAGCACGGACGAGTGGCTCGCCGCCGTCGCCTGCGGTCAGGGCATCGGCTTCGCCCCGGCGTCGCTGAGCGGGCTGGCGGGGCGTTCCGACGTGGTCTTCCGGCCGGTCCGCGGGCTGGGGCCCAGCCGGGCCGGACTCTACTGGCGGGCCGACCGGGCGCCCGGCCCGGCGGCCGCCGCGTTCGTGCGCAGCTGCCGGGAGACGGTGGCGGCAGGCGGGCGGGTGCGGGCCCCGGAACGCCGGGGCCCGGCGGCTCAGAGGGCGTCGAACGGCGCGGCGTAGCGACACAGCCCGCGCGGCACGCCCTCGTAGCCGGTCAGCGGCAGGGCCATGAAGCACTCGTCCGGGACGTCGTACGGGCCGGTGACCTCGTGGCGGGAGGCCGGGGTGAAGCCGAACCGGCCGTAGTACGCCGGGTCGCCGAGGACGACCACCAGCCGCTCGCCGGACTGTTCGGCGGCGGCGAGCGCGGCGCGGACGACCTGGGCGCCGACGCCCTTGCCCTGCCATTCGGGGGCGACGGCGACCGGCGCGAGCGCGAGCGCCCAGCCGTCGCCGACCTGGAGGCGCGTCAGGAGTGCGTGGGCGAGGACGAGTTCGCGCCCGTCGTCCTCGACGGCGACGACGGAGAGCTCGGGCAGCCAGGACGGGTCGCGGCGGAGCGAGTCCACCAGGTCGGCCTCGTCGGGCCCGGGGAACGCCGCCATGTGCACCCGCCTGGTGGCCGGGGCATCCGACGGCAGCTCGATTCTTGTACGCACGGCCATGGTTGAGGGTGACCCTTCTGTCGTCGCACGCCGTTGTGGGACCGGCCCCGGACGGTGCAGGTGCACCGTCCGGGGCCGTGAAAGGTTAGCCGACCGGGGTCAGGCCTTGGGCTCGGTCTCCGACTTCGCCTCGGACTTCGGCTTGGCGTCCACGCCGGCCTCGCGGCGCTGCGCCGGGGTGATCGGCGTCGGGGCGCCGGTCAGCGGGTCGCCGCCGGTGGAGGTCTTCGGGAAGGCGATGACGTCCCGGATCGTGTCGTACCCGCCGAGCAGCGTCACGACGCGGTCCAGGCCGAACGCGACACCGCCGTGCGGCGGCGGGCCGTAGTTGAACGCGTCCAGGAGGAAGCCGAACTGCGACTGCGCCTCCTCCTCGGAGAGGCCGATCGCGTCGAACGCCCGCTTCTGCACGTCCCGCTGGTGGATACGGATCGAACCGCCGCCCAGCTCCGAGCCGTTGAGCACCAGGTCGTACGCGTTGGAGAGCGCGGCGCCCGGGTCGGAGTCGAAGGTCGCGAGCGACTCCGCGGTGGGCGCGGTGAACGGGTGGTGCACCGCGTGCCAGCCCTGGAACTCGCCCTTGTCGTCCTCGATCGGCTCGAACATCGGGAAGTCGACGACCCAGAGGAACGCCCACTTCGACGTGTCGATCAGGTCGCAGCGGCGGCCGATCTCCAGGCGGGCCGCGCCGAGCAGCTCCTGCGAGGGGGCCTTCTTGCCGGCCGCGAAGAACACCGCGTCGCCCGGCTTGGCGCCGGCCGCGGCGGCGAGACCCGCCAGGTGCTCCTCGGAGAGGTTCTTGGCGACCGGGCCGCGCAGCTCGCCGGTCTCGGCGTCCACGAGGACGTACGCGAGACCGCGGGCGCCGCGCGCCTTGGCCCAGTCCTGCCAGGCGTCGAGCTGCTTGCGCGGCTGCGAGGCGCCGCCGGGCATGACGACCGCGCCGACGTAGGGCGCCTGGAACACGCGGAACTCGGTGCCCTTGAAGTACTCGGTGAGGTCGGTCAGCTCCTGGCCGAAGCGGACGTCCGGCTTGTCCGAGCCGTAGCGGGACATCGCGTCCGCGTAGCTCATGCGCGGCAGCGGGTTCGGGATCTCGTAGCCGTGCACCTCGCGCCAGATCGCGCCGACGACCTTCTCGCCGAGGGCCAGGATGTCCTCCTGGTCGACGAACGAGGCCTCGATGTCGAGCTGGGTGAACTCCGGCTGCCGGTCGGCGCGGAAGTCCTCGTCGCGGAAGCAGCGGGCGATCTGGTAGTAGCGCTCCATGCCGGCGACCATGAGCAGCTGCTTGAAGAGCTGCGGCGACTGCGGCAGGGCGTACCAGGAGCCCGGCTGCAGGCGGACGGGCACGAGGAAGTCGCGGGCGCCCTCGGGGGTGGAGCGGGTGAGGTACGGCGTCTCGATGTCGAGGTAGTCGTTCTCCTCCATCACCCGGCGGATGATGTTGCTGACCTTGGAGCGCAGGCGCAGCGCGCGGGCCGGGCCCTCGCGGCGGAGGTCCAGGTAGCGGTAGCGCAGGCGCACCTCCTCGTTGACCGTGCCGGGCTCGTACTCGGCGACCGGGAACGGGACGGGGGCGGCCTCGGAGAGCACGTCGATCGCGCTCACGACGACCTCGACGGCGCCGGTGGCGATGTCGGGGTTCTCGTTGCCCTCGGGGCGGACGCGGACGTCGCCGGTGACCTTGACGCAGTACTCGGCGCGCAGGCCGTGCACGGAGTCGAGGTCGCGGACGACGATCTGCACGGTGCCGGAGGCGTCGCGCAGGTCGATGAAGGCCACGCCGCCGTGGTCGCGGCGGCGGGCGACCCAGCCGGCCAGGGTGACGGTCGTTCCGGCGTGCTCCGCGCGGAGCGTGCCCGCGTCGTGCGTGCGGATCACAGCTGCTTCTCCTTCAGGGTGGATACGAGTGCTTCCAGGGCGACGGGGACCTGCTCGCCGGTGGTCATGTCCTTGAGCTGGACGACCCCGGCGGCGAGATCTCGGTCCCCGGCGACCAGGGCGAAGCGGGCGCCCGAGCGGTCGGCGGACTTCATGGCGTTCTTGATCCCCTTCACCCCGAAGGCGAGGTCGGTGGCGACGCCGGCCCGGCGCAGCTCGACCACCTTGGTGAAGAGCACGTTCTTGGCCTCCTCGCCGAGCGCGACGGCGTAGACGGAGGTCGCGGCGGGCAGGTCGAGGACGACGCCCTCGGCCTCCAGCGCGAGGAAGGTGCGGTCCACCCCGAGGCCCCAGCCGACGGAGGGCAGCGCCGGGCCGCCGAGCATCTCGGAGAGGCCGTCGTAGCGGCCCCCGCCGCCGATCGCGGACTGCGCGCCGAGGCCGTCGTGCACGAACTCGAAGGTGGTGCGGGTGTAGTAGTCGAGGCCGCGGACGAGCTTGGGGTCGTCGGTGAAGGACACGCCGGCGGCGGTCAGCAGCGAGCGGACGGCCTCGTCGTACGCCTTGCAGTCCTCGCAGAGGAAGTCGCGCAGCTTGGGCGCGTCGGTGAGCTGGGCCTGCACGGACTCGCGCTTGTCGTCGAGGACGCGCAGCGGGTTGATCCCCGCGCGGCGACGGGTGTCCTCGTCGAGGTCGAGGCCGTCCAGGAACTCGACCAGGGCGGCGCGGTAGACCGGGCGGCACTGCTTGTCGCCGAGGCTGTTGAGCAGCAGCGTGTAGTTGCTCAGGCCGAGCGAGCGGAAGGCGTCGTCGGCCAGGATGATCAGCTCGGCGTCCAGCGCCGGGTCCTCCGCGCCGATCGCCTCGGCGCCGACCTGGGCGAACTGGCGGTAGCGGCCCTTCTGCGCCCGCTCGTAGCGGTAGAACGAGCCGGAGTACCAGAGCTTGACGGGGAGGTTGCCCTGCTTGTGCAGGTTGGCCTGGAGGGCGGCGCGCACGACCGAGGCGGTGCCCTCGGGGCGCAGCGCGAGCTCGTCGCCGCCCTTGGTGGTGAGGGTGTACATCTCCTTGGTGACGATGTCGGTGGACTCGCCGACACCGCGGGAGAAGAGCTTCACGTCCTCGAAGACCGGGGTCTCGATGTAGCCGTAGCCGGCCCGGCGGGCGGGCGCGGAGAGCCGCTCGCGGATCGCCAGGAAGGTGGCGGAGCTGGGCGGCAGCAGGTCGTAGGTGCCCTTGGGGGCGGAGAAGGTGCTCAACGTCTCTTCCGTCACATTCCTCGTCGCGGAGCGGCTGCGCTCCCGGCGGAGCCGGCGCCCGCCGCCTGCTGGAGGTAGGGGTTGGTGGCGCGCTCACGGCCGATGGTGGTCTGGGATCCGTGGCCGGAGAGGACCACGGTGGCGTCGTCGAGGGGCAGGCACACCCGGGCCAGCGAATCCATGATCGCCTTGCTGTCGCCGCCGGGGAGGTCCGTGCGCCCGATGGAGCCGGCGAACAGCAGGTCGCCCGAGAACAGCACCGGCGGGACGTCGGCGGCTGAGGGCGTCCGGAAGGTCACCGACCCCTTGGTATGGCCGGGCGCGTGGTCGACGGTGAGCTGCAGGCCCGCCAGTTCCAGGAGGGCGCCGTCGGTCAGCTCGCGGACGTCGTCCGGCTCGCCGACGGTGATGGAGCCCATGATCTGCTGCCCGAGCGCACGGCCGAGGCCGCGGGCCGGGTCGGCCATCATGTAGCGGTCCTCGGGGTGGATCCAGGCCGGCACGCCCTGTGCGCCGCAGACCGGCACGACGGAGGCGATGTGGTCGATGTGGCCGTGGGTGAGCAGCACGGCGACGGGCTTCAGCCGGTGCTCGCGGATCAGGTCCTCGACGCCCTGCGCGGCCTGGTGGCCGGGGTCGACGATCACGCACTCCTCGCCGGCGGCCGGAGCGACGAGGTAGCAGTTGGTGCCCCAGGCTCCGGCGGGAAATCCGGCGACGAACACGTGATTCCTTCGGTCGGTTCAGGAGGCGGGGCCCGTGATGTCACCGCCTGGTCACACCGCAGCCTACCGGCGCCACGGCACCGGGAGCGAACCAGATAGCACGGCCGCGGCACCGTTTGATCTCGTACTTACGCACGGGGTCCTTACACTTGGCCGCCTGCGGATGCGATGATCCGCACCGGAACACACCAACCCGCGCATCAGCAGTAGGAGACACGGCCGGTGGTCAGCAGCGAACAGCGGCGGCGGCAGCTCGCCCGCGAGAAGTACGAGCGGCAGATTGAGCGCCGCGAGGCGTCCCGGAAGGCGCGCAAGCGCCGCAACGCGATCGTCGGTGCCGCGGTCGCGGTCGTCGTGGTCGCGGGCGTCGGCCTCTGGACGGGCGGTGCGTTCGACTCCGACCCGAAGAAGGCCGACACGGCTTCGCCGCAGGCCAGTGCCACCCCGGCGGCGGCTCCGGTCAAGGGCTGCACGACGCCCGCCGCGGGCCAGCCGAACGGCAAGCAGTTCAAGACCGAGCCGGCGATGTCGGTCGACACCAAGGCCGCCTACACCATGGCGCTGGACACCAGCTGCGGCAAGGTCACGATCGCGCTGGACGCCGCCAAGGCCCCGCACACCGTGAACTCCTTCGCCTTCCTGTCCGGCGAGAAGTACTTCGACCACACCAAGTGCCACCGCCTCACCACCGAGGGCATCTTCGTGCTCCAGTGCGGCGACCCGACCGGCTCCGGCTCCGGCGGCCCGGGCTACCAGTTCGCGGACGAGAACCTGACCGGGGCGACCTACCCCGCGGGCACCGTCGCGATGGCCAACGCGGGCGCGGGCACCAACGGCAGCCAGTTCTTCCTGGTCTACAAGGACACCCAGCTGCCGCCGAACTACACGCCGTTCGGCAAGGTGACGGCCGGCCTCGACGTCGTCCAGAACATCGCGGCCGGCGGTGTGCAGGGTGGCGGCGGCGACGGCGCCCCGGTGGCCGACATCGTCCTCAACTCGGTGACGACGACCAAGGGTTGACCGACCCGTTCCGTGACCCGGGCCGCCGACCGCGGCCCGGGCCGCGGCGCCGCCGGGAAATCACCCTCCCCGGATGCGGACAGCACCGACACTGGTCGCCTATGTTGCTGTTGTATAGGGTGCCCTGACCGTCGGCCGTCACCCTCGGCAGCGTACGGCGGCAGAACGGCGGGCTCCATCGGTCCGCCGCACATTCATCTGTGGACGACGTCCCGGCCCGCCGCGGCGGGTGCGGGACGTCATGTGGAGGAGGCGCTGTGAGCAGCGACCCGTGGGGCCGTGTCGACGAGCAGGGGACCGTCTACGTGAGGACGGCGGAGGGCGAACGCGTCGTCGGTTCCTGGCAGGCGGGCTCGCCCGAGGAGGCCCTCGCCTACTTCGAGCGCAAGTACCAGGGCCTGGAGGCCGAGATCGGCCTCCTGGAGCACCGCGTCCGCAAGACCGACCTCGCCGCCAAGGAGGCCCAGGTCGCGCTGGACCACCTGAAGGCCCAGGTGACGGAGGCGCACGCGGTCGGTGACCTGGCCGCGCTCGACAAGCGCCTCGAAACCCTGAGCGGCGAGATCGAGACCCGCCAGACCGAGCGCCGGGCCGCCCGCGCGAAGGCCCAGGAGGAGACCAGGTCCGCGAAGGAGGCGCTGGTCACCGAGGCCGAGCAGCTCGCCGAGTCGACCCAGTGGCGGGAGGCCGGGGACCGGCTGCGCGCGCTGGTCGACACCTGGAAGGGCCTGCCCCGGCTGGACCGCAAGAGCGACGACGAGTTGTGGCACCGCTTCTCGCACGCCCGCTCGGTGTTCTCCAAGCACCGCAAGTCGCACTTCGCGGCGCTCGACAGTGAGCGTGAGCACGCGCGGGCGGCCAAGGAGAAGCTCGTCGCCGAGGCGGAGGCGCTGTCCGGCTCCACCGAGTGGGGTGACACCGCGGCCGCGTACCGCGATCTCATGACGCAGTGGAAGTCCGCCGGGCGCGCCCAGCGGGATGCCGAGGAGGAGCTGTGGGCGCGGTTCCGCGGCGCCCAGGACGTCTTCTTCCAGGCGCGTTCCGCCGCGTTCAGCGAGCGCGACGCCGAGCAGGGCGAGAACCAGAAGCTCAAGGAGGCGCTCCTCGTCGAGGCCGAGGCGATCCTCCCGATCACCGACCTCAGGGCGGCCAAGGCCGCGCTGCGGGACGTGAACGAGCGGTGGGAGGCCGTCGGCCACGTGCCGCGGACCTCTCGCGGCGGGCTCGACGCCCGGCTGAACACCGTCGAGCGGGCGGTCCGCGAGGCGGAGGAGGCCGAGTGGCAGCGCACCAACCCGGAGGCCAAGGCCCGCGCGGCCGGCATGACGGGGCTGCTGCAGCAGGCCGTCGAGCGCCTGGAGGGTGACCTCGCGAAGGCGCGGGCGGCCGGCAACGCGAACCGCGTCGCCAAGCTGGAGGCCGAGCTGGCGGGCCGTCAGTCGCTGCTCGACCAGGCGCAGAAGAGCCTGGAGGAGTTCGGCGGCTGACGCCTCTCCCCCGGTACGCACGGAAGGGCCCCCTCGGTGAGGGGGCCCTTCCGCGTGCTCCGGCCCGCCGCCTACTTCTTGGCGGAGGTCACCCGGTAGACGTCGTACACGCCCTCGACGCCGCGGACGGCCTTCAGGACGTGGCCCAGGTGCTTCGGGTCGCCCATCTCGAAGGTGAAGCGGCTCATCGCCACCCGGTCGCGGGAGGTCTGCACCGCCGCCGACAGGATGTTGACGTGCTGGTCGGAGAGCACGCGGGTGACGTCCGAGAGCAGCCGGGAGCGGTCCAGCGCCTCGACCTGGATCGCGACCAGGAAGACCGACGACTGCGTCGCCGCCCACTCCACCTCGATCATGCGCTCGGGCTGCTGGGAGAGGTCCTCGACGTTCACGCAGTCCGACCGGTGGATCGAGACGCCGTTGCCGCGGGTCACGAAGCCCACGATCGGGTCTCCCGGGACGGGCGTGCAGCACCGGGCGAGCTTGACCCAGAGGTCCTCCACGCCCTTGACGATGACGCCCGGGTCGCCCTTGGCGTGCCGGCGCAGCGAGCGGCTCTGGTGGGTCGGGGTGGCCGTCTCGGCGAGGTCCTCGGTGGCGCCCTCCTCGCCGCCCAGCGCCTGGACGAGCTTCTGCACGATCGACTGCGCGGCGACGTGGCCCTCACCGATCGCCGCGTACAGCGAGGAGATGTCCGGGTAGCGCATCTCGTGCGCGAGCGTGACGAGGGAGTCGCCGGTGAGGATCCGCTGGATCGGCAGGCCCTGCTTGCGCATCGCGCGGGCGATGGCCTCCTTGCCCTGCTCGATGGCCTCCTCGCGGCGCTCCTTGGAGAACCACGCGCGGATCTTGTTGCGGGCCCGGGGCGACTTGACGAAGGTCAGCCAGTCGCGGGACGGCCCGGCGTTCTCCGCCTTGGAGGTGAACACCTCGACGGCGTCGCCGTTCTCCAGCTCCGACTCCAGCGGCACGAGGCGCCCGTTGACCCGGGCGCCGATGCAGCGGTAGCCGACCTCCGTGTGCACGGCGAACGCGAAGTCCACCGGGGTGGCCTTCGCGGGCAGCGCTATGACGTCGCCCTTGGGGGTGAAGACGAAGACCTCGTTGCTGGAGAGGTCGAAGCGCAGCGACTCCAGGAACTCGCTCGGGTCCTCGGTCTCCTTCTGCCAGTCGAGGAGCTGCCGCAGCCAGGCCATCTCGTTGACCGCGTCGGCCTTGTCGTGCTTGCGGGCGGACGCCGGGGTGTCGGTGCGCACCTTGGAGGTGCCGGCCACGGCGCGCTGCTTGTACTTCCAGTGCGCGGCGATGCCGTACTCGGCGCGGCGGTGCATGTCGAAGGTGCGGATCTGCAGCTCGACCGGCTTGCCGCCGGGCCCGATGACCGTCGTGTGCAGCGACTGGTACATGTTGAACTTGGGCATCGCGATGTAGTCCTTGAACCGCCCCGGCACCGGGTTCCACCGTGCGTGGATGGTGCCCAGCGCCGCGTAGCAGTCGCGGACGGTGTCGACCAGGACGCGGATGCCCACCAGGTCGTAGATCTCGGCGAAGTCGCGGCCCCGCACGATCATCTTCTGGTAGACCGAGTAGTAGTGCTTCGGCCGGCCGGTGGTCTGCGCGGTGATCCGGGCGCCCCGCAGGTCGCCCTGCACCTGGTCGATGACGGTGGCGAGGTACTCGTCGCGCTTGGGCGCGCGTTCGGCGACCAGGCGCACGATCTCGTCGTACATCTTGGGGTAGAGGATCGCGAAGGCGAGGTCCTCCAGCTCCCACTTGATGGTGTTCATGCCCAGCCGGTGCGCCAGCGGGGCGTAGATCTCCAGCGTCTCGCGGGCCTTCTTCTCCTGCTTCTCCCGCTTGAGGTACCGCATGGTGCGCATGTTGTGCAGCCGGTCGGCGAGCTTGATCACCAGGACGCGCGGGTCCTTGGCCATCGCGACGACCATCTTGCGCACGGTCTCGGCCTGCGCGGCCTCGCCGAACTTGACCCGGTCGAGCTTGGTGACGCCGTCGACGAGCAGCGCCACGGAGTCGCCGAAGTCGCGGCGGAGCGTCTCCAGGCCGTAGTCGGTGTCCTCGACGGTGTCGTGCAGCAGGCCCGCCATCAGCGTCGGTGCGTCCATGCCGAGCTCGGCCAGGATCGTCGCCACCGCCAGCGGGTGGGTGATGTACGGGTCGCCGCTCTTGCGCTTCTGCCCGCGGTGCCACTTCTCGGCGACGGCGTACGCCCGCTCGATGTCCTTGAGCAGGGCGGGGTCGGCCTTCGGGTCCTGCGCCCGGATCGTACGGAACAACGGCTCCAGGACGGGGTTGACCGCGGTGCTGCGCTGGCCGCCGAGGCGGGCCAGGCGCGCGCGCATGCCGCCCGGCGAGGGGCGGTGGGCGGAGGACGGCGGGGCCGGACGCGCCGGACCGGCACCGGCGGGTGTCGGGCGGCTCTCGGGACCGGCGGCCTCGGCCGTGGGCACAACCTCGTCGGGCAAGGACACTCCTCGGGGGGCAGGGCCTTCTCCCCACGGACGGGCGGTCGCGCCATCGGTCGCACCCGCCGGTCGCACAACCGGAAGGGGATGAATCTTCATGGTACCGAGAGTGCGGCCCGCCCGGTCGGCCGCCCGGCGTGCGGAGACGACGGAGCGGCGGCCGGGTCACCCCGGCCGCCGCTCCGATCCGTCCGTCTCAGACGGTGACGAGGGTCTCCAGCGGTGCCCCGTCCAGGTGCGGGGCGAGCCGCGCCCGGCCGTCGAGGAAGCCGAGCTCCATGAGCACGACCACCCCGGCCAGCTCCGCACCGGCCTCCTGGACGAGGTCCAGGGAGGCCCCGATGGTGCCGCCGGTGGCGAGGACGTCGTCGACGACCAGGACGCGCTCACCCGGGGTGAAGGCGTCGCACTGCACCTCCAGCGTGGCGGAGCCGTACTCCAGGTCGTACGACCGGGAGAAGACGTCGCCGGGCAGCTTGCCCTTCTTGCGGATCGGCACGAAGCCGAGCCCGGCCGCGAACGCCGCGGGCGCCGCGAGGACGAACCCGCGTGCCTCCAGCCCGACCACCTTGGTCGCCCCGAGCTCCTTCGCCCGGTCGGCGAGCGCCCGGGTGAGGGCGCCGAAGGCCTCGGCGTCGGCGAGCAGCGGCGCGATGTCCTTGAACAGCACGCCGGGCTTCGGGTAGTCCGGTACGTCCTTGATCCGGCTGGTGAGCAGCGCGGAGAGGGCGGTGTCGGGGGAGGTCACGTGGGTTCCTTCGGTCTGCGGATCTCAGCGCTTGCCGGACGGACGGCCCTTGGTGCGGGACCGGTTGACCGGCTGGTGGCGCTGTCCGACCATACCCGCCGGCACGTCCTCGCCGTCCTCTGCGCCCTCGGCGCCCTCCGGGGTCTCCCCCGCCGCCTCGGCCGCCTCGGCGGCCTTGGCGTCGGCGGCCCGGCGCTGGGCGACCCGCTTGGCGAGCGCCTTCATCTCCGGCGTCTGCTCCTTCAGCTGCGCGAGCAGCGGGGTGGCGACGCAGATGGAGGAGTAGGCACCGGCCGCGAGGCCGATGAACAGGGCGAGCGAGATGTCGTTCAGGGTGCCCGCGCCCAGCAGGCCGCCACCGATGAACAGCAGCGCCGCGACCGGGAGAAGGGCCACCACGGTGGTGTTGATCGAGCGGACCAGCGTCTGGTTGAGCGCGTGGTTGGCGGCCTCGCTGTAGGTGCGCCGGTTCTGCTTCGTGATGCCCCGGGTGTTCTCCTTCACGGTGTCGAAGACGACGACCGTGTCGTAGAGCGAGTAGCCGAGGATCGTCAGGAAGCCGATCACGGTGCCCGGGGTGACCTCGAAGCCGACCAGGGCGTAGACGCCGATGGTGATCAGGAGGTCGTGGATGAGCGCGACCAGGGCGGCCAGCGCCATCCGCCACTCGAAGGCGATGGCGAGGTACACGGTGACGAGCACCATGAAGATCACCAGGCCGAGGAGGGCCTTCTCGGAGATCTGCTCGCCCCAGGAGGGGCCGATGACCTGGGCGTCGATGTCCTTGGCCTGGACGCCGAGGTCCTTGGAGAGCTCCTCGACGAACGCCGGGCCGCTGACCTTCTCCTCGGAGCTGACCTGGATGCGGATCTTGCCGTCGCCGAGCTGCTGCACCTGCGCGGTCGTGCCGCCGGTGATGTCGTTGGCGACGCCCTGCGCCTGCTCGATGGTCAGGCCCTGCTTCTGGACGGTGTAGACCGAGCCGCCCTTGAACTCGATGCCCAGGTGCAGGCCCATGGCGAGGCCGACCGCCGCGACGAGGACGATGACGCCGGAGATGGAGTACCAGAGCTTGCGCCTGCCGACGAAGTCGAAGCTGACCTCGCCCTGGTACAGCCGGTGGCCGATGTTCCGAAGGGACATGGCGTCAGGCCTCCTTGGGGGCCGCGGGGGCGGCGGGACGGCGACGGCTGCCACGGATCGGCGGACGGGCGCCGAGGCGCTTCGGGTCCAGACCGGACATCGGGTGGCCGTCCGAGAAGAACTTCCGCCGCGCCAGCAGCGTGATCAGCGGCTTGGTGAAGAGGAAGATCACCACGATGTCGAGCAGCGTGGTCAGGCCCAGGGTGAACGCGAAGCCCTGCACCTTGCCCACCGACACGACGTAGAGCACGGCGGCACAGAGGAACGACACGAAGTCGGACACCAGGATGGTGCGCCGGGCGCGCGGCCAGGCGCGCTGGACCGCCGGGCGCAGCGGGGCGCCGTCGCGGACCTCGTCGCGGATGCGCTCGAAGTACACGATGAACGAGTCCGCGGTGATGCCGATCGCCACGATGGCGCCGCAGACCGCCGGCAGGTTGAGCGCGAAGCCGATGCCGTTGCCGAGGAGGCACATGATGGCGTAGGTCAGGATCGCCGAGACGAGCAGACCGGCGATGGAGACCAGGCCGAGGCCGCGGTAGTAGACCAGCGAGTAGATGATCACCAGGATCAGGCCGATCGCACCGGCGATCAGGCCGGCGTGCAGCTGGTCGCCGCCGAGCTGGGGCGACACGGTCGTGACGTCGCTGGTGGCGAAGGTCAGCGGCAGGGCGCCGTAGCTCAGGACGTTGCCGAGGCTCTTGGCGTCGTCCTGCGAGAAGCTGCCGGAGATCGTCGCGGAGCCGCCGGTGATGGACTGGCTGACGTACGGGTGGGAGACCACCTTGCCGTCGAGCACGATCGCGAACTGGTTCGCCGGGGAGGCCTGCGCGGCCAGGGCGGCGGTGGTGGTGGCGAACGCCTTGGAGCCGGCGTCGCTGAAGGTCAGGTCGACCTGCCAGCCGTTGGCGCGCTGGGTGTCGTAGCCGGCCTGCGCCTTGGAGACGTCCGAGCCGTTCACGGCGACCGGGCCGAGGGCGAACTTGTACCAGACGCCCTGCTCGTCGTCGTAGGAGCACGCGACGGCGTTCTTGGCGGCGTCCGACTGGTAGTCGGTGCGCTTGGTCTGGTCCGAGCAGTCCAGCGCGGCGAACTGCGCCTGCAGGTCGGCCGGGACGGTGCCCTGGGTGAGGGCGGCGCTCAGCTCGGCCGGGCTCATGCTGCTGGGGGCGGCGGTCGGCGTGGCGCTGCTGCTCGCGGCGGCGGCGGCCGACGCGGAGCCGGAGGCCTTCGCGGAGGGCGACGCCGAGGCCGACGGGTCGGCCTTCAGCGCGTCGCTGACCGCGCGACCGGCCTTGCTGGCGCTCGCGGAGGCGGTGGCCTTGCCGGACGGGGAGGCGCTGCCGGCGGGAGCGGCCGCGGCACCGGAGGCGGTCGCCGACGGGCTGGCGCTGCTGCTCGCGCTGCCGGAGGGGCTCGGCGAACCGGTCACGTCGGCCGGGTTGACCCCGGTCGGCGCGAGGGCGAGCACCGGACGGAAGTAGAGCTTGGCAGTCGTGCCGATCTGGGCGATCGCAGCCTGCTTGTCACCGCCGTTGGGAATGTTGACGATGATGTTGCTGTCGCCCTGGGTCTGGACCTCCGCCTCGGAGACGCCCATGCCGTTGACGCGCTTCTGGATGATGCCGACCGCGATGTCCATGTTGGACTTGTTGATCGCGGCCTTGTCGTCCGACTTCGCGGTCAGGGTGACGCTGGTGCCGCCGGCGAGATCGATCCCGAGACGCGGCGTCTTGCTGCCCGTCCCGAACATGAGGGCGACCAGTCCGACGGTGACCACCAGGATCAGGGCCAGCGCCCGCCCCGGGTAACCGTCGCGCTGGCGCGACTTGGGTGTTGCCACCTTGCTCGTTTCTCCCTGTCCATGCCGCCGCGGGCCGCACCCCGGTCCGGCTCTCGACGGGAAGGGGGAAGGCGGCGCTGGGCGGCCCTGAGATCATGTGGGGCCGGCGGCCGGATGCCGCACGGCCTGGCAGAGCCCGACCGTACTACTTGGTCCCGGGGGTCTCTCGGTCGGCCGTGACGCTGTCCGAGTCGTCCTTGGTGAGGCTGAGCGACCCGGCCTCGGCCTCGACGGCGTCCTCGGCGGGCGTCTCGTCGGCCGGCTCCTCGACGGGGCGGCCGTTGATGATCGCGTCGTACTCGAGCGGCTCCAGCACGGCGGCGATGGCGCCCTTGGTGAAGTACGTGACCACACCGGGGGCGATCTCGAGCTCGACGGTCTCCTCGTTGACCGCCTTGACCTGGGCGTACAGGCCACCGATCGTCCGCACGCCGGCACCGGGCTGGAGCGTCGCCTGCATCGACTGCTGCTGCGACTGGCGCTTCTTCTGCGAGCGGAACATCAGGAAGATCGCAACGATCGGGAGGAGAAGGATGATGAGATTAGCCACAGCCAGGGTCCTTTGCGGGCCGCCTTGCCCGGCGGCCTGGTATACGTCGGCCCGTCGGTCGAGAGGGGCGGTCCGGCGGAGTCTAGGCGACCCGCACTGATCGGACAACGCCAAGCATCGCATCCTGCCGCCGAAAGTGGCGACCCTTGGCATGCCCCCGTTTTTCGGCTGCGGGCTACCGGCCGTCCGGGAACAAAGAAGCCTGTCCGGACGTCCCGGGTCCGGCCCCCGCGATCGGCGGGGTCATCCCGAGGTGCTGCCACGCCGCCGCGGTGGCGATCCGCCCGCGCGGGGTGCGGGCGAGCAGGCCCTCCCGGACGAGGAAGGGCTCGGCGACCTCCTCGACCGTCTCGGACTCCTCCCCCACCGCGACGGCCAGGGTCGACAGGCCCACCGGGCCGCCGCCGAAGAGGCGCAGCAGGGCGGTCAGCACGGCCCGGTCGAGCCGGTCGAGCCCGCGGGCGTCGACCTCGTAGACGTCGAGCGCCCGGGTGGCGATCTCCCGGGAGACCCGGCCGTCGTGCCTGACCTGCGCGTAGTCGCGGACACGGCGCAGGAGGCGGTTGGCGATGCGGGGGGTGCCCCGGGAGCGGCCGGCGATCTCGGCGGCGCCCGCCGGGTCGATGGTGACGTCGAGCAGCGAGGCGGAGCGGTGCACGACCCGTTCGAGTTCGGCGGCGGCGTAGAACTCCATGTGGCCGGTGAAGCCGAAGCGGTCGCGCAGCGGCGGGGGCAGGAGGCCGGCCCGGGTGGTGGCGCCGACCAGGGTGAAGGGCGGGAGTTCCAGCGGGATCGCGGTGGCGCCGGGGCCCTTGCCGACGATCACGTCGACCCGGAAGTCCTCCATCGCCATGTAGAGCATCTCCTCGGCGGGGCGGGACATCCGGTGGATCTCGTCGAGGAAGAGCACCTCGCCCTCGGTGAGCGAGGAGAGGATGGCGGCGAGGTCGCCGGCGTGCTGGATGGCGGGGCCGGAGGTGATGCGGATCGGGGCGCCCAGCTCGGCGGCGATGATCATGGAGAGGGTGGTCTTGCCGAGCCCGGGCGGGCCGCTGAGCAGCACGTGGTCGGGGGCGGCGCCGCGCTTGCGGGCGGCCTGCAGCACCAGTGAGAGCTGCTCGCGGACGCGCTCCTGGCCGATGAACTCGTCGAGCAGCTTGGGGCGCAGGGCCGCCTCGACCGCCTGGTCCTCGCCGTCGGCGGCCGCCGCGACCAGGCGGTCGCCGGCCGGGTGGTCGGCGGGGTCGGAGTCGTACGGGCTCATCGGGGCGGGCTCCAATGTCGACAAGGTGACAGGTCGTCAGGCGGGTGGGGCGTCAGCGGCTGCGGTTGAGGCCGCGCAGTGCGGAGCGGAGCAGCGCGCCGACGTCCGGGGTGGTCTGCGCCTCGGCCTCCGGGGTGACGGCGGCCACCGCGTCGTCCGCCTCGCGCGGTGCGTAACCGAGGCCGACGAGCGCGGCGTGCAGCTGTTCGTGCCACGGTGCGGGGCCGGTCGCGACGGGCTTCTGCGCGGGGACGGAGCCGCGCGGCGCCCCGAGCTTGTCCTTGTACTCCAGGAGCAGCTTGGCCGCCTTGGCCTTGCCGATGCCGGGCACCGCGATCAGTGCCTTCTCGTCGCCGCCGGCGACGGCGGCGCGCAGCGCGTCCGGGCTGTGCACGCCGAGCATGGCCTGCGCCAGCCGGGGGCCGACACCGGGGGCGGCCTGCAGGACCTCGAAGAGCGCCCGCTCGTCGTCGTCCGCGAAGCCGAACAGGGTGAGCGAGTCCTCGCGCACGACGAGGGAGGTGGCGAGCCGGGCGCTCTCGCCGAGGCGGAGCCCGGCGAGCGTGGCGGGGGTGCACTGGACGGCCATGCCCACCCCGCCGACCTCGACGACGGCGGTGCCGGCCGCGATGTGGGCCACCGGCCCCTGGACGAACGCGATCATCGGACGTGCTCCTGACGTGCGCGGGGTGCCTTGGCGAGGGCGGCGGCGATGCGGTCCTGGGCGCCGCCGCGCCAGATGTGGCAGATGGCCAGGGCCAGCGCGTCGGCGGCGTCGGCGGGCTTGGGCGGGGCGTCCAGCCGCAGCAGGCGCTGCACCATCGCGGTGACCTGCGCCTTGTCGGCGCGGCCCGAGCCGGTCACGGCGGCCTTGACCTCGCTCGGGGTGTGCAGGGTGACGGGGATGCCGCGCCGGGTGGCGCAGAGCATGGCGACCGCGCTGGCCTGCGCGGTGCCCATCACGGTGCGGACGTTGTGCTGGGCGAAGACCCGCTCGACGGCGACCAGGTCGGGCCGGTGCTCGTCCAGCCACTGCTCCAGGCCCTGCTCGATCTGCAGCAGCCGGTGGCCGATGTCGGCGTCGGCCGGGGTGCGGACGACACCGACGCCGACCATGCGCAGCGGGCGGCCCGGGGCGCCGTCGACCACGCCCACGCCGCACCTGGTCAGCCCAGGGTCCACGCCCAGCACTCGCACCTGACGGCACCGCCTCTCCGTGTTGCGCCGCCCGGCCGGGGGTCCTGCGGGTGCCGGCCGGCGGTGGGCCGGTCCGGCGGCCTGCGGCCGGTGACCTGCGAAGGCTACCGGTCGCCTCCGACAGCGCCGCCGACGACACCGGCCCGGCGGTCCCGTGGGGGACCGCCGGGCCGGAAGGGGTGTCGGCTCACTCGGCGTCGAGCTGGGCACCGACCTCGTCGCTGATGTCGAAGTTGGCGAAGACGTTCTGCACGTCGTCGCTGTCCTCCAGGGCGTCGATGAGCTTGAGGATCTTGCGGGCGCCGTCGACGTCCAGCTCGACCTGCATGCTCGGGACGAAGTTGGCGTCGGCCGAGTCGTAGTCGATGCCGGCGTCCACCAGCGCGGTGCGCACCGCGACCATGTCCGTGGCCTCGGAGAGGATCTCGAAGGACTCGCCGAGGTCGTTGACCTCCTCGGCGCCGGCCTCCAGGACGACCTCGAAGACCTTGTCCTCGTCGACGCCGTCGGCCTTGGGGACGATCACGACGCCCTTGCGGTTGAACAGGTACGACACCGAGTTCGGGTCGGCCATCGAGCCGCCGTTGCGGGTCATCGCGACGCGCACGTCGGAGGCCGCGCGGTTGCGGTTGTCGGTGAGGCACTCGATGAGGACGGCCACGCCGTTGGGGCCGTAGCCCTCGTACATGATCGTCGAGTAGTCGGCGCCGCCGGCCTCGGCACCCGAGCCGCGCTTGACGGCGCGGTTGATGTTGTCGATCGGGACCGAGCTCTTCTTGGCCTTCTGGATGGCGTCGTAGAGCGTGGGGTTGCCGGTCGGGTCGCCGCCGCCGGTGCGCGCCGCCACCTCGATGTTCTTGATCATCTTGGCGAAGAGCTTGCCGCGCTTGGCGTCGATCACGGCCTTCTTGTGCTTGGTGGTAGCCCACTTAGAGTGGCCGGACATCGCCAGCTCCTTTACGTCGCCGAAGAGAAATGAACAGAGGAGATCCTACCGGTGCCGTCACCGGCGGGTGGCACACGGTCAGCGCGCCACCGCGCGGGATTCAGGCACCCTCGACCATGCGCACGAAGTACTCGTGCACCCGGTGGTCGCCGGTGAGCTCGGGGTGGAACGAGGTCGCCAGCAGGTGGCCCTGCCGGACGGCCACGATCCGGCTGTCCGGGCCGTCGGCGGCGGGCACCTCGGCCAGCACCTCGACGCCCTCGCCGACCGCCTCCACCCAGGGGGCGCGGATGAACACGCCGTTGACCGGCGCACCCTCCAGGCCGCGGAAGGAGACCCCCGACTCGAACGACTCGTTCTGCCGGCCGAAGGCGTTGCGGCGCACGGTCATGTCGATGCCGCCGACCGTCTCCTGGTCGTCCCGGCCGTCGAGGATCTTGTCGGCCAGCATGATCATGCCCGCGCACGTGCCGTAGACCGGCATGCCCGCCGCGACGCGCGCGCGCAGCGGGTCCATCACGCCGAAGAGCAGCGCCAGCTTGGACATCGTGGTGGACTCGCCGCCGGGGATCACCAGGGCGTCCACCTCGGCCAGTTCCTCGGCACGCCGCACCGGGCGGGCCACCGCGTCGGCGGCGGCCAGCGCTATCAGGTGCTCGCGGACGTCGCCCTGGAGGGCCAGGACGCCGATGGTGGGGGTGCTGCTGGACACGGTCTTTTCCTCTTCGGTCGTTGCTCGGGGGGGGCATGCACCGGCCCGGCGCGGGTGTTACCAGCCGCGGTTGGCGTAGCGCTCGGTCTCCGGCAGGGTGTCGCAGTTGATGCCGACCATGGCCTCGCCCAGGTTGCGGGAGGCGTCGGCGATGATCTTCGGGTCGTCGAAGAAGGTGGTGGCCTTCACGATGGCGGCGGCGCGCTTGGCCGGGTCACCGGACTTGAAGATGCCGGAGCCGACGAAGACGCCCTCGGCGCCGAGCTGGCGCATGAGCGCGGCGTCGGCCGGGGTGGCCACACCGCCGGCGGAGAACAGCACGACCGGCAGCTTGCCGAGCTCGGAGACCTCCTTGACGAGCTCGTACGGCGCGCGCAGCTCCTTGGCGGCGGCGTACAGCTCGTTGTTGTCGAAGCCGCGCAGCTTGGCGATCTCGTTCTTGATCTGGCGCAGGTGGCGGACGGCCTCGACGACGTTGCCGGTGCCGGCCTCGCCCTTCGAGCGGATCATCGCCGCGCCCTCGGCGATGCGGCGCAGCGCCTCACCGAGGTTGGTGGCGCCGCAGACGAACGGCGTGGTGAACGCGAACTTGTCGGAGTGGTTGACCTCGTCGGCCGGGGTCAGCACCTCGGACTCGTCGATGTAGTCGACACCGAGCGACTGCAGGACCTGTGCCTCGACGAAGTGGCCGATGCGGGACTTCGCCATGACCGGGATGGAGACCGCGGCGATGATCTCCTCGATCATGTTCGGGTCCGACATGCGGGCGACGCCGCCGTCCTTGCGGATGTCCGCGGGCACCCGCTCCAGCGCCATGACGGCGACAGCACCGGCGTCCTCGGCGATCTTCGCCTGCTCGGCGTTGACCACGTCCATGATCACACCGCCCTTGAGCTGCTCGGCCATGCCGCGCTTGACGCGGGCGGTGCCGATCTGCGGCTGGTCTGCGGTGATGGGGAGGGTGGACACGTAAGACCTCACTCGAAGATGAACCAGTGCTATCGACTAATCGTAGGCCCGGGACGCCCCTTACCGATGCGCCATACAGTCCAGCCGGAACGCCCGGGTACGACAAACAGTAACCGTTCAGGCGGGGGCGCCCTCCGGGGTGAACACCGCCGGGGGCTCGTCGTCCATCTCGAACGCCATCGGGAAGGGCGCGCGCCCCGCCAGGCGGAAGTACCGCACCAGACGGTGCTCGCGCACCGCACGGGCCGCGCGCACCGCGTCGTTGTGGAACCGCCGCGCCATCGGCACCCGCCGCACCGCGGCGGTCAGATCACGCACCGCCTCCTCGCCGCCGGGTGCCCGCAGCAGCACCTCCACCTGCTCCGGCTCGGCGAACACCGCGCGCAGGGCGAGGCTCAACTCGCTCTCCGCGACCTCCCGGTGCTCGTCCTCGGTCTGCCGGGCGGCGTGCGAGGCCTCGTACAGCAGCAGGGAGGCCGCGGGGTCCAGCAGCGCGGAGGTCGCCAACTCCTGCGCCACCGAGGCCCGGCGCAGGAGTTGGGCGTCGAGCGAGGCCCGGGCCGCGTCGATCCGCGCGTGCAGCCGGTCCAGCCGGCCGGCCGTCCAGCTCAGGTAGACGGCGGACACGACGACGGCCGCAACGGCCCAGATCCAGGTAGTCACGGGCGGAAACGCTACAGGGAGGCCGCCCGGTAGACGGCCGGGTCGAGCTCCACCACGTTGACGGCCAGGTGCACCCGCTCACCGGTGACGTACCGCTTGAGCAGGCCCAGCACCGCCTCGCTCAGCTCGGCGCGGGTCTGCGGGCTGCGCCCGGCCAGCACCTTCAGCTCCACGTACACGGCGGAGCGGCCGGCGCCGCCGTCGCCGAGGAACTCCTCCTCGGCGACCCGGAACCGGGTCTTGCACGCCTCCACCGTGGTGTTGATCACAGCGGCCACCAGCGGGTGCAGCTCGGCGGCGAAAGCGCGCCGGTCGAGGGCGGTCCCGGACGAGTGGTCGACGAAAATCTGCGGCACGACAGGCCTCCTAGTCCCGGGCGGCGAGGCCGAAGCGCTCCCGCCACCCCATGCGTTCGTCCTCGGCCACCGGCGGCATGCCGTCCGTGACCGTCTCGTACACCGAAAGGATGTCCGCGCCGACCGTCTCCCAGTCGAACCGCCGGACGTGCCGGGAGGCGGCCTCCCGGAGCTCGCGCAGCCGGTCGGGGCTGCCGAGCAGCTTGACGGCGGCCGCGGCCAGCGCGTCGGCGTCCTCGACCGGGAAGAGCTCGCCCGCCGCGCCGCCGTCCAGCACCTGGCGGAACGCGTCGAGGTCGCTCGCCAGCACCGGCGCACCGGCCGACATCGCCTCGACGAGGATGATGCCGAAGCTCTCGCCGCCGGTGTTGGGCGCGGCGTAGAGGTCGACGCTCCGCAGCAGGCTCGCCTTCTCGGCGTCGCTGACCATGCCGAGGAACTCCACCTGCGCGCGCACCTCCGGCGCCAGGCCCTCGACGGCCTCCTCCTCGTCGCCCTTGCCGGCGACCAGCAGCCGCACCCCCGGGCGCTCCGCGAGGATCCGCGGCAGGGCGGCCAGCAGCGTCGGCAGGCCCTTGCGCGGCTCGTTGATCCGGCCGATGAAGCCGATCGTCCCGGCCCCGCCCTCGGCGGCCCCGCCCTGCCAGCGCGGGTCCGGCTCGGCGTCGGCGAAGAACCGCACGTCGACGCCGTTCGGGATGACCACGGCGTCCCCGCCCAGGTGCTCGACCAGGGTGCGCCGGGCGTACTCGCTGACGGCGATCCGCGCGGACATCTTCTCCAGGCCCGGCTGCAGGATCGGCGAGGCCGCGATCATCGCCCGCGACCGCGGGTTGGACGTGTGGAAGGTGCCGACCATCGGCCCCGACGCCGACCACGCGGCCAGCATCGACAGGCTCGGCGAGTTCGGCTCGTGGACGTGCAGGATGTCGAAGCGGCCGTCGTTGAGCCAGCGCCGCACCCGGGCCGCCGACAGGATGCCGAAACTGAGCCGCGCCACCGAGCCGTTGTAGGGCACCGCGACGGCACGGCCCGCCGAAACGACGTACGGCGGCAGCGCCGACTCGTCCTCGGCCGGCGCCAGCACGGACACCTCGTGGCCCGTGCGGATCAGGTGCTCGGCGAGGTCGCGGATGTGGAACTGCACCCCGCCGGGCACGTCCCAGTCGTACGGGCAGACGATGCCGATCTTCATGCTGCGGTCCCCCGGTCGTTCGTCAGGTCGGACAGCCACAGCTTCTGCAGCATGTGCCAGTCCTCGGCGTGCTCCCGGATGCCCTGCGCCCACACGTCGGCGAGCGCCTGCACCATCGCGGCGCCCTGCTCGCGGCGGTCGCCCCCGGCGGGCGGGAGGATCTCCGGGTGGATCTCGGCCCGCATCACGGGGCCGTCGTACCAGAGCGTCACCGGGAACAGCGCCGCCCCGGTGCGCAGGGCGAGCGCCGCGGGGCCGGCCGGCATCCGGGTCGGCTCGCCGAAGAAGTCCACCGGGGTGCCGGCCTCCGACAGGTCGCGGTCGCCGAGCAGGCAGACCATCCCGCCGTGGCGCAGCCGCCGGGCGAGCGTGCCGACCACCGACACGTCGGAGCCGGTCAGCGCCAGCACCTCCATGCCCAGGCCCTCGCGGTACGCCACGAACCGGTCGAACAGCGACTCCGGCTTCAGCCGCTCGGCGACCGTCGTGAACGGGTACCCGCCGGCGGAGGCGATCCACGCGCCCGCGAGGTCCCAGTTGCCCATGTGCGGCAGCGCCATCACGGCGCCGCGACCGGACGCCATCGCCGCGTTGAGCTGCTCGATGCCCTTGAGGGTCATCGCGTCGGCGATCCGCTCCGCGCTCCAGGTGGGCAGCCGGAACGACTCCATCCAGTACCGCAGGTAGGACCGCATGCCCGCCCGGGACAGCTCGCGCAGCCGCGCCTCGTCCGCCTCCGGGTGCACCCGGCGCAGGTTGGCCTCCAGCTGCAGCACGCCCTTGCCCCGCCCGCGCCACACCCGGTCCGCGATCCGGCGGAACAGCGCCTGCGCCACCCGCTCGGGCAGCAGCTTCACCGCCGCCCAGCCGAACGCGTACAGCCCGTCGGTCAACCGCTCCTTCACGCCGCCCCCTCGACTCCCGCCGTCTCGCGGTCGGCCTCCCGGGCCTCCCGGCGCACCGTGAGGATGCGCTGCATCACCGTCACCAGGCTGCCCGCCGCGACCACCCAGAGGGCGAACGGCAGCAGCCACTCCACGTACGGCAGTCCGAAGCCGTGCAGGCCGGCGACGCCCGCCGCGACGAGCGTGATCACCAGCCGCTCGGCCCGCTCCACCAGCCCGGACACGTCCACCGGGAATCCGAGGCTCTCGCCCCGCGCCTTCGTGTACGACACCACCTGGCCGCTCGCCAGGCAGAAGACCGCAACGGCGCAGAGCAGGTCGTTGTTCCCCGTCCCGGAGTACCAGAGCGCGAGGCCGCCGAAGATCGCCGCGTCGGCGACCCGGTCCAGCGTGGAGTCCAGGAACGCCCCCCACTTCGAGGAGCGTCCCGCCTGGCGGGCCATGTTGCCGTCGACCAGGTCGGAGAAGATGAACAGGGTGATCGTGATCGTGCCCCAGAAGAACTCCCCGCGGGGGAAGAACACCAGGGCACCGGCGACCGACCCTGCCGTACCGATCAGCGTCACCGCGTCCGGGCTGACGCCCCAGCGCAGGAGCATCGCGGCGAACGGCGTCAGGACACGTGTGAAGAAGGCACGCGCGTATTTGTTGAGCATGGCCTTCCGGACCGCTCCGTCTCTCACCGGCATCCGCCCGCGGCCCCTGTGCCGCCGGGCGGCCGAGCGGATCGGCCCGCCCGGCTGGACAATGGTATCCACGCTGATCGCGGGCTCCGCCGCCCCACGCCCCGAGCCACCTCCCCGCACCTCCGGCCCGCGTCCCGGGAGCCCGCCGACCGCCCCGCCGGCCCGGCCGGCCCACCACGCACCGCCCCGCGGCACCGCCGCGGACCGTGAGCACCGCACGTGACGCACCCCACGGGAGAGCCCCGCCCGTGACCGGGCACCGCACGCCACCCGCGCGAGCGCGCCGCAGCCACCCGCGAACCGCAGGAGAGCAGCCATGGCGGACCGAGCAGCCACCCACACCGCGGCCCCCACCGTCGAACGACCCGACCGGCTCCGCAACGTCGTCCTCCTCGGCGGCACCGGAGCCGGCAAGACCACCCTCGTCGAGTCGCTGGCGCTCACCGCCGGCGCCCTGACCCGGGTCGGCAGCGTGCCCGAGGGCACCACCGTCGCCGACCACGAGGAGATCGAGCACCAGCAGCAGCGCTCCGTCCAGCTGGCGCTCGTCCCGCTGGCCTGGCAGGACTGCAAGATCAACCTGCTGGACGCGCCCGGCTACGCCGACTTCGCCGGCGAGCGGCAGGCCGCCGTCCGCGCGGCCGAGGCCGCCCTGCTGGTGGTCTCCGCCACCGACCCGGTCTCCGCCCCCACGCTCGCCCTGTGGCGCGAGTGCCGGGCGGCCGGTCTGCCGACGGCGATCGTGCTGACGCACGTCAACGCCGTCCGCGTCCGCCTGGACGAGGTGCTCGCCGCCCTGCGGGACGCCCTCGGCGAGGGCCACCCCGACACCGTCCTCCAACTGCACGACAGCACGCTGAGCAACGGGCGGCTGCTGGGCTCCGTCGAGCTCCTGAGCGGCCGCCGGTACGGCGAGCCCGGCGACCTCCCGGAGCTCGACGCGGACCGCGGCCACCTCGTCGAGGCCATCGCCGGCGAGGACGACGCCCTGCTGGAGCGCTACGTCGCCGGCGAGGAGCTCGACGCACCCGCGCTCGCCGAGGCGCTCCGCCGCGAGTTCCTCGCGGGCACGGTCCACCCCGTCGTGGCGACCGCGCCGCCGGACGGGCCGACCGGCACCGCCCCGGGCGCCGCCGAGCTCCTCGACCTGATCGCCGCCGCCTTCCCCTCCCCGCTCGACCGCCGTGACGACCTGCCGCCGTGCGACCCGGACGCCCCGCTCGTCGCGCAGATCGTGCACACCGGCGAGGACCCGTACGTAGGCCGCCTCAGCCTCGCCCGCGTCTTCGGCGGCACGCTGCGCCCGGACACCGCCGTGCACGTGCCCGGCGGCGCGGACGAGAAGGTCACCGGCCTGAGCTGCCCGTTCGGCAGACAGCAGCGGCCGGTGCCGCACGCGCTGCCCGGCGACCTCGTCTGCCTGGCCAAGCTCACCACCGCCCGCACCGGCGACACCCTGGCGGCGGACGGCCTGGAGGCCCTGCCGCCGTGGCCGCAGCCCGAGGCGCTGCTCCCGGCGGCCGTGGAGGCCCACAGCAAGGCCGACGAGGACAAGCTCTCCCAGGCCCTCGCCCGGCTCTCCGCGCAGGACCCGGCGCTGCGGGTCGAGCAGAACCCCGACACCCACCAGCTCGTCCTGTGGTGCACCGGCGAGGCCCACCAGGCGGTCGTCCTCGACCGGCTGCGCAGCCGGTACGGCGTGCACGTCGACACGGTCGACTACAGGGTGGCACTGCGCGAGACCTTCGCCGCGAGCTCCAGCGGGCACGGCCGGCACGTCAAGCAGTCGGGCGGCCACGGGCAGTACGCGATCTGCGACCTCACCGTGGAGCCGCTGCCCGGCGGCGGCTTCGAGTTCGTCGACAAGGTGGTCGGCGGGTCGGTGCCGCGCAACTTCATCCCGTCGGTCGAGAAGGGCGTGCGCGCGCAGCTCGCGCACGGCGTCCTCGCCGGCTACCCGCTGGTCGACGTCCGCGTGACGCTGACCGACGGCAAGGCGCACTCGGTCGACTCCTCCGACGCGGCGTTCCAGACCGCCGGCGCGCTGGCGCTGCGGGAGGCCGCGGCGCAGGGCCGCATCCAGCTGCTCGAACCCGTCGACGAGGTCCACGTGCTGCTGCCCGACGAGTACCAGGGCGCCGTCCTGAGCGACCTGTCCGCCCGCCGCGGGCACGTGCTCGGCACCGAGCCGGGCGGCCCCGGTCTCAGCCTGGTGCGCGCCGAGGTGCCGGAACTCGAACTCACCCGCTACCCGGTCGAGTTGCGGTCGATCTCGCACGGCACGGGGCAGTTCTCCCGCAGCTACCTGCGGCACGCCCCGATGCCGGCCGGCCTCGCCGCCCGGTACGAGCACGCGTCCTGACCGGCCGCCGCGCGCCCGCCTACGGCACCGCCCGCCGGCCGGGCAGCGCACAGGCCGGGGTGCCGCCGGGCATCCGGTGCCGGTGGCGGGCCACCGCCCGGTACACGGCCGCGGCGAGCGGCCGCACCGGCGGCAGCGCGAGGAGCGCACCGGCGTACGCCCAGGCGCCGCCGGAGCGCATCAGGAGCCGGGCGACCGCCTGCGCCCCGCCGTACACCTGCCCGCCGGGCGTCAGCCAGAGCACCTCCTGCCCGGTCCGGCCGGCGGTCACCAGGCCCCGGCCGCCGACGCGGCGGTCGAGCGCGGCAAGGTCGGCGCGCTGGTACGGCACCGCCTCCCAGCCGCCCGAGGACAGGCTCGCCCGCGGGTAGCGCGCGGCCCAGTCGACGCAGGTGGTGCAGAAGGCGCAGTCGCCGTCGAAGACGAGCAGCGGGTCGTGCGCGGGGAGGTCGGTGCGGTCGGCCATGTCCGGAATCCTCCCTCATCCGGGGGGCGTCCGGCGGCTGCCGCACGCCGGAGGATCGAACCGGCCGCGGAGTGGGCATGATCCCCCGTGACGTGCGGCGGACCGGTGCTGACGCCTGTTCGGACGATCACGCCCGAACGTGCTCCGCAGCACGGTAACCTGCCGCTGACAAGGGCAGACCAGGGGATGGAGGGGCAGCCGCCGTGACCCAGCTCGACATGACCCCGGGCGCGCAGATACCCCGTACGGACGTCGGCCCGCAGACCGCCGCCACCCAGGCGCTGTCCTCGGCCGCCTACCGCGACGGCAGTTTCCGCGAGCTCGGCGACAAGCTCGGCGCCACGCTCAAGAACGGCAAGTTCGAGCTGTTCCGGCCGAGCGTCGGCGAGGCGTTCAGCCGGGCCGTGATCGACCGGACGCTGCCGGCGAAGCGCAATCCGCTGGTCCCGTCGTTCGGCACCGACGTGCGCATGGTCGTCGAGCACTGCCTGGCCGCGCAGGAGCTGCGCAACGCCCGCGACCGGCAGCTGACCCTGGTCACCCTGGTGTGCGGCGTGCTCTTCCTGCCCGGTGCGCTGGTCTGGCTGGCGGCGTTCCAGGCGCGGGCGGTGGTGAAGAAGAGCCATCCGGCACGGGAGGGCTTCTACGGCACGCTCGCGCTGCTGGCCGCGGCGGCGCTCGCGGTGCTCTTCGTGGTGCGGCCGCCGTTCGCCGGGCCGTGGACGCTGTACTTCCGGCTGATGATGCTGGCGCCGGTGGTGGGCTGGTTCGTCGCCAAGCGGATCTGCCTGCGCAGCACCGTCGAACTGCGGTCCCGCTGGGGCGGGCTGCTCGACGGCGGCGTGGTCGCGGCCACCGTGCCGAAGGCCGTCCCGCGGGACGACCTGGACCGCAAGGCGACCGACCTGCGCGCGAGCCTGGAGCGGCTCACGGCCGAGCAGGAGACCAACATCCAGCACTACGCGGGCAAGAAGGGCATCCTCGGGGCGGGGATGCGCTGGGTCACCGTGGAGATGAACGAGGACCTGCGCCCGGCCGACGGCCAGGCCGACTTCCGCACGTTCCACCGCTGGGACCTCGCCCGGAAGATCGCCGAGCGGCTCGGCGGCGTCGCGGCCAGCGAGGTGCCGGGCGGCACGATGCCCCATGTCTCGGTGCACCACTGGGTGGTGCAGGACCTCCCGGAGGGCGCCGACGAGATCGGCCGGCCCGGCACGCCGGAGATGGACGGCTACCGGATGCGCGACTTCGGCATCCAGCAGATAGCGAACCGGCAGACCATCGGCACCGACACCGACGCCCTGGTCGCCGCCCAGCTCGTGCTGCACAACGGCCAGGTCGTGGCCACCGTGACCGTCAAGATCACCATCCTGGGCCGCAACCTGCGGGTCTCCGCCTACGGGCACGCGCTCGGTCCGATCAACGGCCTCTTCACGGGCAAGCCGAAGCCCAGGGAGACGAAGGTCCCGAAGACCGGCAAGTTCTGGGAGGAGCGCACGATCGTCCACCCGCTGGTCGACGACGACGAGGTGGTGCGCCAGGCGGTACGGGCTCCGCTGATGCGGATCCCCGGCCTGCTCACCTGGCTCGGCGGCTCGCTCGCCCTGCCGGAGCCCTTCTGCCTGCGGCAGGCGTGGACGGACCCGACCTGGAACCGCCGCGCGATGTCGGACTCGGTGCTCTACACCGCGCAGCCGCTCTTCAACGCGGTGCAGGCGGCGACCATCGAGTTCCTCGCCGACCACGACGTGGACGTCGACCGGTTCACCAACCGGTCCAACATCAGCCGTTCGGAGAACCAGGCCGTCCGCCCGTTCCGGGCCGACGCCTACGACGCCGGCTAGGACGCGCACGCGAGGGCCCGCGCCACCCGTCCACCGGGGGGCGCGGGCCCTCGCCGTCGTTCCGGGTCAGCCCTGCGGCCAGGCGTCCGCCAGCATCTTGCGGGTGTCCGCGAGCAGCTGCGGCAGCACCTTGGTGTGGCCGACGACCGGCATGAAGTTGGTGTCGCCGCCCCACCGCGGCACCACGTGCTGGTGCAGGTGCGCGGCGATGCCGGCCCCGGCCGCGGCGCCCTGGTTCATGCCGATGTTGAAGCCGTGGGCGCCCGAGGCGGCCCGCAGCGCGGTCATCGCCCGCTTCGTGAAGACCGCGAGCTCGGCCGTCTCGGCGTCGTCCAGCCCGGTGTAGTCGGCGACGTGCCGGTACGGGACGACCATGAGGTGGCCGCCGTTGTACGGGTACAGGTTGAGCACCGCGAAGACCGCGCTGCCGCGGGCGATGACCAGGCCGTCCTCGTCGCTCAGCGAGGGGATGCTGCAGAACGGGCAGCCGTCGTCGGGCGCCGGGCCGGTGGGCTTGTTCTCGCCCTGGATGTACGCCATCCGATGGGGGGTCCACAGGCGGCGGAAGCCGTCCGGCTCACCCACGCCCCGCTGCACTTCGGGCTCACTCGTCATGCCGGCCAGCATATTCGGCCTGCTGCGCGTGCCAAGCAGCCAGGGGCGGGCTCTTCCGGGCCCGCCCCTGGTGTGCCGGTCGGCCGAGCCCCGGATCAGACCTGGATGCGGCGCTGCACGGCGTCGACGATCTCGGCGACCGCGTCGGCGATCGGCACGCCGTTCTTCTGCTCGCCGCTGCGGTAGCGGAAGGACACCGCGCCGGCCTCGACGTCGTCGTTGCCCGCGATCAGCATGAAGGGGATCTTCTGCTTCTGCGCGTTGCGGATCTTCTTCTGCATGCGGTCGTCGGAGGAGTCGACCTCGACGCGGACGCCGTGCTTCCTCAGCTCGGCCGCGACCTCGCGCAGGTACGGGATGTGCTCGTCGGTGATCGGGATGCCGACCACGGTGACCGGGGCGAGCCACGGCGGCATGGCGCCGGCGTAGTGCTCCAGCAGCACCGCGAAGAACCGCTCGATCGAGCCGAACAGCGCACGGTGGATCATGACCGGGCGCTGGCGGTTGCCGTCGCCGCTCTGGTACTCCAGCTCGAAGCGCTGCGGCAGCTGGAAGTCGACCTGGATGGTCGACATCTGCCAGGTGCGGCCGATGGCGTCCTTCGCCTGCACGGAGATCTTCGGGCCGTAGAAGGCGGCACCGGCCGGGTCGAGGACGAGCTCCAGGCCCTGCTTCTCGGCGGCGGCGCGCAGGGTCTCGGTCGCCTCCTCCCAGTCCTCGTCGGAGCCGATGAACTTCTCCGGGTCCTTGGTGGAGAGCTCCAGGTAGAAGTCGTTCAGGCCGTAGTCGCGCAGCAGGTCGAGCACGAAGGTGAGCAGCGAGTCGAGCTCGTCCGCCATCTGCTCGCGGGTGCAGTAGATGTGCGCGTCGTCCTGGGTGAAGCCGCGGGCGCGGGTCAGACCGTGCACCACGCCGGACTTCTCGTACCGGTAGACCGTGCCGAACTCGAAGAGCCGCAGGGGAAGTTCGCGGTACGACCGGCCGCGGGAGCGGTAGATCAGGTTGTGCATCGGGCAGTTCATCGGCTTGAGGTAGTAATCCGTCTCGCCGTCGAGCTTCATGGGCGGGTACATGCCGTCGGCGTACCAGTCGAGGTGCCCGGAGAGCTCGAAGAGCGTGCCCTTGGTGGCGTGCGGCGAGTAGACGAACTCGTAGCCCGACTCCTCGTGGCGCTTGCGCGAGTAGTCCTCCATGACCCGGCGCATGATGCCGCCCTTGGGGTGGAAGACGGCGAGGCCGGAGCCGATCTCCTCGGGGATGGAGAAGAGGTCGAGCTCGCTGCCGAGCTTGCGGTGGTCGCGCTTGGCGGCCTCCTCCAGGAACTCCAGGTGCGCCTTCAGCTCGTCCCGGGTCGGCCAGGCGGTGCCGTAGAGCCGCTGCAGCTGCGGGTTCTTCTCGCTGCCGCGCCAGTACGCGGCGGCCGAGCGCATGATCTTGAACGCCGGGATGTGCCGGGTGCTCGGCAGGTGCGGGCCGCGACAGAGGTCGCCCCAGCAGTGGTCGCCGGTCTTGGCGTCCAGGTTGTCGTAGATGGTGAGCTCGCCGGCACCGACCTCGACGCTCGCGCCCTCGCCGGCGGTGGCGGCGGAGCCCTTGAGGCCGATCAGCTCCAGCTTGAACGGCTCCGCGGCCAGCTCCTCGCGGGCGGCCTCGTCGGTGACCACCCGGCGGGAGAACTTCTGCCCCCGCTTGATGATCTCCTGCATCTTCTTCTCGACGGCCTTGAGGTCGTCGGGGTGGAACGGCTTCTCGACGTCGAAGTCGTAGTAGAAGCCGTCCTTGATCGGCGGGCCGATGCCGAGCTTGGCGTCGGGGAAGACCTCCTGCACGGCCTGCGCCATGACGTGTGCGGTCGAGTGCCGCAGGATGTCGAGGCCGTCCTTGCTGGAGATCGCGACCGGCTCGACCTCGTCGCCGTCCTGCACCGCGTAGGCGAGGTCCTTCAGCGCGCCGCCGACACGGGCGGCGATGATCGCACGGTCGTCGGCGAAGAGCTCGGCGGCCGTGGTGCCCGTGGTCACCACGCGCTCTTCCCGATCGGGTTCGCGGTTGATGATGATCCGGACGTCGGTCACCGGTCTCTCCTGACATCTGTGGTCCGCGGCACTCTGCTGCGTCCCTCGATGGTACCGAGAGCGGCAGGCCGGATGCGCACCGCGCTCACCGTCGCGCCCCGTGCGTCCCGCGGGCCCCTCCGGCGCGGGGAGTCCGCCACCGGACACCCGGCCGGGCCCCCCGCCGGACACCCCGTCGGGCGTCCCGCGCACGGCACCGCGGCGGCCACGGTTGAGCGCCCGTCAACTGCGGTATCACCAGTGCAGAGCACGGCGCGCCCCCGGTCCTCGGCGGCGCGCCGGGCAACGGCCCGACGGCACACGAGGGGGGCAGTCATGGAGAAGCTCCGGCCCTGGTACGAGGGCCCCCTGGCGTCCTTCGACACCGAGACCACCGGCGTGGACGTGGAGCACGACCGCATCGTCTCCGCCGCCCTCGTCCTCCAGCCGGCCCCCGGCACGGCCACGCGGTCCACAACCTGGCTGGCCGACCCGGGAGTTCCCATCCCGGACGGCGCCCGGGCGGTGCACGGCATCAGCGACGAGCAGGTCCGCACGTACGGCCGCGCACCGCGCACCGTGGTCGGCGAGATCGCCCGCGCCCTGGCCGAACACGCCCACGCCGGCACGCCGCTGGTCGTCATGAACGCCCCGTACGACCTCACCCTGCTCGACCGCGAGCTGCGCCGGCACCGGGGCACCACGCTCGCCGACGCCCTCGGCGGCACCGAACTCCTGGTGCTGGACCCGCGCGTGATCGACAAGCATGTCGACCGCTACCGGAAGGGCCGCCGCACGCTCACCGACCTCTGCGCCCACTACGGGGTGCGGCTCACCGGTGCGCACGACGCCACCGCCGACGCCACCGCCGCGCTCGACCTCGTCCGGACCCTGGGCGCCCGGCACCCGGAGCGGCTCGGCGGGCTGACCGGCGCCGAGCTCCACCTCCGGCAGGCCGTCTGGCACGCCGCCCAGGCCCGGGGCCTGCAGCACTGGTTCGACCGGGAGGGCACCGCCGAGCGGGTCGACCTCTCCTGGCCGCTGCGCCCCGTCCGCTGCACCTGCGGTCACCGGCTCTCCGCCGACCACCGCTGCGAGGCGGCCGCCTGACGCCCTCCCCCGCGGGAGGTCCCGCCAACGACAGAAGCCCCGGTCGCACTTGGCGACCGGGGCCTGCTGCTCGGTGGGCGATACTGGGATCGAACCAGTGACCCCTTCGGTGTGAACGAAGTGCTCTCCCGCTGAGCTAATCGCCCGGGCAACGAGAAGAACAGTAGCACCAGGTGGCCCGGCCGCCCTAATCCGTTCCGGGCCGCCGGACCGGACGGCCCCCGGATCACCGATCCTCAGATCACCGGCCCCGCAACCCCGGTGAATGACCGTCAGCCCCAGGAATGCACCGACAAAACGATATGAGGCCCGGACCAGTAATGGTCCGGGCCTCATATCCTGCAATGCATTCCGGTGGGCGATACTGGGATCGAACCAGTGACCCCTTCGGTGTGAACGAAGTGCTCTCCCGCTGAGCTAATCGCCCGGCTGCAGGGAAAACATTACCCCATCCGCGGTGGCGCCCGGACCACCCCCCGGGGTCAGTGCAGCTTCCACGGCAGGACGAGTCCGTACCGCCACAGGTACCAGGCCGCGACGCCGCCGATCACCGCCAGGCCGATCACGGTGAGCGCGATGTTGCGCCGGCGCACCCGCGGGTCGAGCGCCCGCTCGGCCGCCTCCGTCACCTTGCGCCGCGTCCACCGCAGCACCAGCTGGGCCCAGACGAACTCGGTCGCCCAGATGCCCATGCCCAGGAAGATGACGACCCAGCCCGGCCCGGGCAGCGGGAGCAGCACCACGCCGAGCCCGACCACGGCCAGACCCGCCAGGAAGATCACCACCTGCCAGCTCAGGTGCAGCGGGCGCGAGCGGCGGATGAAGTGCGGGGCCCGCGAGCCCAGCGGGCGCCCCCCGTCACCCTCCGTGCCCGGACCGCCTCCGTCACCGTCCGACGCCATGGGTGCACCGTCCTCGGCCTGCTCAGGATTGTCGCTTCGTACAGCCATGCGGGAAAAGTACCGGAGATACCGCCCCGTACGGGCCCCGACGCCCCCTCCGCGCCGATTCTTCAATGCGCCGGAAGGGGTACGACTGCACGGCGAATCGGGACAGACGGGTTTACACCGGGCTATCGGGTGGGATGGTCCGTTCGCCGACGTGCGAATCCCCGAGCGCACACTGAGCGAAAGGCCCTGGCGCTTATGAACACCACGGTCAGCTGCGAGCTGCACCTGCGCCTCATCGTGTCCAGCGAGTCCTCACTGCCCGTCCCCGCGGGCCTGCGCTACGACACTGCGGACCCCTATGCCGTGCATGCCACGTTCCACACCGGCGCCGACGAGACCGTCGAGTGGGTGTTCGCCCGTGATCTCCTCGCGGAGGGGCTGCACCGACCCACCGGAACCGGCGACGTCCGGGTGTGGCCCTCGCGCAGTCACGGGCAGGGAGTCGTCTGCATCGCCCTGAGCTCTCCGGAAGGAGAAGCCCTGCTGGAGGCCCCGGCACGCGCGCTCGAGTCGTTCCTCAAGCGCACGGACGCCGCCGTTCCCCCCGGCACCGAGCACCGTCACTTCGACCTCGATCGGGAGCTGTCCCACATCCTCGCCGAAAGCTGACCCCGCACCGGCTGGTCCGCCACGGCGGTCCACGCCCCAGCGCGTCCGTCCTACTCGGGGGCACGGTCGCACACACCGCCATGCACGCCCGGCGGTCCCGGGGTCGCCGCCGCGCCGGTGAGGCGCGCCGGCGGCGACGCCCGGCCTGACGGCCGGCCACCCGCTCCACGGGGTGGCCGGCCGTTCTGCCGCGCCCGTTCCGCCCGGCACGGGAGCCCGTCCCGGTAGAGTCGCGGATGACGACCGACGAGGGGCCCGCCGTGCGCCCCCGCCGCGCGAGGAGCCGACGTGCTGATCACCCATGACACCGAGTGCGCGCTGAGCATTCTGGTCGAGCTGCTCAACACGGCCCCCGAGGCCTGCGGCTCGGAACAGCTGCCGGACGTGGCCGCGCTCGACACCTTCGTCGTCGGGCAGGAGATCAGCGAGATCGACTCGCTCACCGCCGCCGACCTGACCGCCGTGCAGGACCTCCGCGGCCGGCTGCGCGCGGTGTTCTCCGCGGACTCCACCGAACGGGCCGCGGAGCTCGTCAACGCCGTCGTGGCCGCCGCCGGCACCACCCCCCGGCTCACCAACCACGACCACCACGGCTGGCACATCCACTACTTCGCCCCGCACGCCTCGATCGGCGACCACCTCGCGGCCGAGCTCGGCATGGCGCTGGCGTTCATCGTCATGGCCGGCGAGCGCGAGCGGCTGCGCCGCTGCGAGGCACCGGACTGCGCCCGGGTCTTCGTCGACCTCTCCCGCAACCGCTCCCGCCGGTACTGCGACAGCCGGACGTGCGGCAACCGCCTCCACGTGGCCGCCTACCGGGCCCGCCAGCGGTCCGCGGAGGCCGTGACGGCGGGCTGACCCGCCCGCGGATGGAACACTGGGGGCCATGACCGACGCCTCCCTCCCCCGACTCGAGTACTGGTGCGACCTCCAGTGCCCCGACTGCCGCACCGCCCTCGACGACGTCCGGGCCCTGCGGGCGCAGTACGGCGACGCGCTCACCGTCGAGCTGCGGCACTTCCCGCTGGAGAAGAACAAGCACGCGTACGCCGCGGCCCAGGCCGCCGAGGAGGCCTTCGCGCAGGGCCAGGGCTGGCCGTACGTCGAGGCGCTGCTGGAGCGCACCGCCGACCTCGCCCGGGACGGCGAGAAGGTGCTGCTCGCGGTCGCCGCCGGGCTCGGGCTGGACGCCGACGAGATCGACACCGCCCTGGTCGACGGCCGGCACACCCTGCTGGTCGACGCCGACCAGGCCGAGGGCAAGGCCATCGGGATCAAGGGCACGCCGACCTACGTCGTCGCCGGACAGCGGCTGGACGGCGGGCAGAGCCAGGACGGGCTGCGCGAGCGGATCGTCGCGCTGATCGACCGGCACCGCGGCTGACCCCTCCCGCACCGGCGGCCGCGCCCGCGCCCGCGGTCAGAGCAGCGGCTTGCCGAGGACGCGCCGCGTGACGCGGTAGCCGAGCGACGCGTACAGCGCGACGGCCACCGTGTTGCCGCTGAACACGTTCAGGCCGAGGTCGCGGACCCCGGCGGCGAGGCACTCGCGCTCCACGGCGTGCATCAGCGTGCGGCCGTGGCCGTGCCCGCGTTCCGCCTCGGCCACCTCCACCACCATCAGCCAGGCGAGCGGGCTGCCGTCCGGCAGGACCTCCTGGCGCAGGTTCAGCCAGAAGGTGCCGAGCTCCCGGTCGTCCGCGTCGGTGAGCCGGCGCAGCGCGACGCCCGGGGTGGCCGGGCCCTGCGCGAGGACGTTCCGGTGGTCGGCGTCCGCCCTGGCCTCCGCCTGCCGGGGCGTGAGGCCGGAGCCGAGCAGGTCGCGGAGGTAGCCGTCCCGCGCCGAGGCCAGCCAGGCCGGGTAGGCGTCCGCGCCGAGCGGGCGGAGCGTCAGCCCGGGCGGCAGGGCGGCCGGCGCCCCGATCCGCTTGGCGAGGTTGCGCATCCGCTCGGTGTAGCCGAGCGCCCGGGCGAGGGCCCGACCGCCCTCCGACTCCGCGGGGACGGTGACGTCGACCCGCGTACAGCCCCAGCCGCGCAGCACCTCCTCGGCGGCGAGGGCGCCGACCGTGGCCCGGCCGCGGCGGTGCCCCTCGCGCACCTCCAGCTCGGAGATCTCCCCCCACCACTCGTCGCCCCGCGGGAACGCGAGGGTGCGCAGGCCGCCGACCGGGCGGCCGTTCACGCGGATCTGCCACCGCCGCGTGCGCCCGCCGCCCGGCAGGGTCTCCTCGGCACTCTCGGGACGCAGGGTGGTCGTCATACCGCCTCCCTGCCCCCGCAGCGGCGGAACTACGCCTGGGCTCAGGGGTCGAGGTCGTCGGCGCCGCGCTCGGCGAACTGCCGCGCGGCCTTGAGCGTGACGGGCCCCGGCCCCGCGAGGTCGCGGCCGTCGACCCGGGTGACGGCCTGGACGTCGCGCAGGGTGGAGGTGAGGAAGACCTCCTCGGCGTGCTCCAGGGCGTCGAGCGGCAGGTCGGCCTCCTCGGCGCCGCTCCAGTCGACGACCAGCTGCCGGGTGATGCCCGCGAGGCAGCCGGACTCCAGGCGCGGGGTGAGCAGCCGGCCGTCCAGGACGACGAAGACGTTGGAGCCGGTGCCCTCGCAGAGCCGGCCCGCGGTGTTGGCGAAGAGCGCCTCGGAGGCGCCGGCCCGGTGCGCGGCGGCGAGCGCGACGACGTTCTCCGCGTACGAGGTGGTCTTGAGGCCGGCGACGGCGCTGTGCTCGTTGCGGCGCCAGGGCACGGTCACCACGGCGGTGGTGTCCGGGCGGCGCGCGGCGGTGCCGAGGGCCGCGACGAGGGTGGGCCGGCCGTCGCCGCGCTCGGAGCCGAGCGGCGAGGTGCCGCCGGTGTACGTGAGGCGGAGGCGGCCGAGCGGCATCGGGTTGGCCGCGAGGACGGCCCCGCAGGCGGCGCGGACCTCGTCGTGGTCCGGGTCCGGCAGGCCGAGCCCCCGGGCGGAGCGGGTGAGCCGGTCGAGGTGGCGGGTGAGGGCGAAGGCCTGTCCGTGGACGGACTTCACCGTCTCGAAGACGCCGTCGCCGACCGTGAGGCCGTGGTCGAGGACGGAGACGGCGGCCGTGGCGTCGTCGACGAGGTTTCCGTTGACCCAGATCATCGGGGCTGCTCCTGGCGGTCAGAGGGTGCTCGGGCCCGACGCTATCGCGATCAGGCGGGCGGCCTTGAGTTCGGTCTCGTCCCATTCGCGGTCCGGGTCCGAGCCCCAGGTGATGCCGGCGCCGGTGCCGAACCGCAGCTCGGGCCCGGCCGGGGTCCGGTGGATCCAGAAGGTGCGGATGCCGACGGCGAGTTCGGCCTCGCCGCGGTCGGCGTCCACCCAGCCGACGGCGCCGCAGTAGGGGCCGCGGGGGGCGGTCTCCAGGGCCTCGATGATCCGCAGGGCGCTGGACTTGGGGGCGCCGGTCACCGAGCCGGGCGGGAAGGTCGCGGCGAGCAGCTCCGGCCATCCGGCGCCGGGCCGCAGGGTGCCCTCGACGGTGGAGACCAGGTGGACCAGGCCGGGGTGCTTCTCCACCGCGCACAGGTCGGGCACGGTGACGGTGCCGGTGTCGCAGACCCGGCCGAGGTCGTTGCGGACCAGGTCGACGATCATCACGTTCTCGGCGTGGTCCTTGTCGAGCAGGTCGGCCTCGGTGCGGCCGGTGCCCTTGATCGGGCCGGAGGAGACCGTCCGTCCCCGGCGGCGCAGGTAGAGCTCCGGGGAGGCCGTCGCGATCTCCACGCCGTGCTCCGGAAGGCGAATCGTTCCTGCGTACGGCGCGGGATTGCCCCGGGCGAGCAGCCCGGTGAGGGCGTCGACGTCGCACCGGGACGGGTCGGGGAGCGGCGCGCTCAGCACGCGGCAGAGGTTGGCCTGGTAGACCTCGCCCGCCGCGATGTGCTCCCGGATCCGCCGCACGCCGGCGGTGTACGCGTCGCGGTCGAGCGAGCTCCGCCAGGCCGCGGGGTCGGGCCCGCACCAGCCGCCGGTGGCCGGCGGTGCCGGGTCCGGACGCACGTCGTCGAAGCGGGCGCAGGTGAGGCGGCCCTCGAAGTCGTGGGCGACGGCCCAGAAGCCGGCGGTGTGCAGCACGGCCGGGTCCGAGGACACCTCGCGCAGACCGGTCGCGAGCCGTCCGCCGAAGCGGGCGAGCGGCTGGTCGGTACGGAGGGGGGTGGTGCGGCCGGACACGGTTCTCCTGCGCGGACTAGGTGCTGCGCCGCGCGGGTGCGGCGCGGGTGGGGCGGGCTCGGTGCCAGAAGTGTAGGTCGGCGCGGCTCCCTGGCCGCCGCGCCCCGGCGGCCGGGGAGGCTGCGGCGGCGCTGGTCGGGGGCGTCCGGGACCGGGCCGGAGCGCTGACGGAGCAGCACCCTCCGGCCACCCCGCGCCACGCTGCGGGAACGGATTTTTAGCTGGCCCGGGAATCCGCTAGAGTTCAACACGTCGCCGGGACGCGGAGCCGAAGAAAAGCGGGGAAGCAGCCGGGAGACAGGCGGACGTGGCTCAGTGGTAGAGCATCACCTTGCCAAGGTGAGGGTCGCGAGTTCGAATCTCGTCGTCCGCTCGATGGAAGACAGGGTAAGATCGTCTTTCGAAGTTGCCTGGTGGAGTGGCCGAGAGGCGAGGCAACGGCCTGCAAAGCCGTGTACACGGGTTCAAATCCCGTCTCCACCTCCAAGAGGTGCCCCTGGTTCGCCAGGAGCCCTCCCCGCGCGATTAGCTCAGCGGGAGAGCACTACCTTGACACGGTAGGGGTCACTGGTTCAATCCCAGTATCGCGCACTCGAACCCTTCGGGGATCGGCATCCCAGCGCGATTAGCTCAGCGGGAGAGCACTACCTTGACACGGTAGGGGTCACTGGTTCAATCCCAGTATCGCGCACTCGAACCCTTCGGGGATCGGCAACCCGGCGCGATTAGCTCAGCGGGAGAGCACTACCTTGACACGGTAGGGGTCACTGGTTCAATCCCAGTATCGCGCACCGCAGACCGAGGGCCGTGATCCGACCAGGATCACGGCCCTCGGTGCGTCCGCCTGCAGTCCGGCACAGTCCGACGCAGCCCGGCGCAGTTCGACACGGATTCGAGACGGAGAAGCAGGCGCCGGGTACGGACGTCCTCACCGACGTCGCATACCCGGCCCCTTCTCCTTGCCGGTCCCGTACCGCCTCGCCCGTCCACGTGGTCGGCGGTGTCGTGCCCCGGCCGGCGCGGACCCCTCCCCTGGGGTCAGCGCCCGATCAGATCGGCGACGGCCTCGGCCTGGGTCGCCAGCTGTTCCCAGCCTCCGAACAGCGCGAGCAGGATGATCGCGCACGGCACCGCGATGGCGAGCGCCACCGCCGGGTGCCGGTCCGCGGTCGGCGACGTGCCCGCAAACGGCCTGCGGCGGCGCCGGGTACCGGTGAGGTGCGTGGCCATGGTCGTCCGCTCCTGCTCGTGCCCCGCGGCCGCCGGGCGGCCGCGCGTGGATGGTGGGCGCGGCGGGCCGTGACCTCGGGGGACGAGTACTGCCCGCCGCTGGGATCAACGGTAGGTGCGGGCGTCCTTCCGGTCGTCATGCCCGCGTACCGTTCGGTGGGCCTCCCCGAGGATGAGAGGACGCGGCACCGCGTACTACCGGAGAGGGAGAAGGAACCGATCGCATCCCCGAGGCAACCCTGAGAAAGCCCCCCAGGGGTACTCCGGAAAGGCCGTTCCGGGGCCCTGCGGCAGCCTCCGCCCGCGCGTTCGACGGAGATCGGACAATCCGACCGGCGCTTCAGGTGTTGCGTGTCAGCACACCACTGCGACCAGTCCGTAAGCTGTCCCGGACAGGATCTGACGATGCCCCACCGGACGGGGCCTCACCCCACGGGCTGACGGGAACGGGTATGGCGTTGATGCGGCTGAGGCGTGAGGACCCCCGCATCGTCGGACCGTTCCGGCTCCACCGGCGGCTGGGCGCCGGCGGCATGGGCGTGGTCTACCTCGGCTCCGACCGGCGCGGCCAGCGGGTCGCCCTCAAGCTGATCCGCTCCGAACTCGCCGAGGACGTCGAGTTCCGCACCCGCTTCGCCCGCGAGGTCGCCGCCGCCTCGAAGATCCGCGGCGGCTGCACGGCCCGGGTCGTCGGCTCCGACCTGGAGGCCGACCGGCCGTGGCTCGCCACCGCGTACGTCCCCGGCCCCTCGCTGTACAAGCGGGTCAGCGACGAGGGCTCGCTGCCCTGGCCGGAGGCGGCCCGGATCGGCGCCGCGCTCGCCGACGGCCTCGTCAAGGTGCACGAGGCCGGCGTCGTCCACCGCGACCTCAAGCCGTCCAACATCCTGCTCTCGCCCCGCGGCCCGCGGATCATCGACTTCGGCATCGCCTGGTCGCGCGGCGCCTCCACGCTCACCCACGTCGGCACGGCCGTCGGCTCGCCCGGCTTCCTCGCGCCCGAGCAGGTGCGCGGCGCCGCGGTGACCCCGGCCACGGACGTCTTCGCCTTCGGCGCCACCCTCGCCTTCGCCCTCACCGGCGACTCGCCGTTCGGCTCCGGCGCGTCCTCCGAGGTCATGCTCTACCGCGTCGTGCACGAGGAGCCGGACATCTCGGCGGTGCCGCCCGTCCTCGCCCCGCTGATCAAGGCCTGCCTCGCCAAGGAACCCGCCGAACGGCCCGCGGCCGCCGCACTGCACGAGCGGCTGACCGAACTCGCCTCCCGAGGCGCCGGCGGCCCGGTCCGCGGGCGGCCCGCCGCACCCGCACCGGCCGCCCCCGGCCACGCGCCGCGCCCGGGCGGCCCGCCCGCCGCCCGCCCGCGGAGGGCCCCCGGGCAGCCGCCCACCAGCGCGATGCCCCGCCCCGACACCCACGACACCCTGCGGGACCGCCCTCACACGCCCGCACCGGGCCGGCCCCGCGACCGCCAGCACACCCCCGCCCCCGGGCGCCCCGCCGTCGGCCCCCGGCGGCGACTGCTGCGCCAGCGGGTGGTGGTCTTCGTGACCGTCACCCTCGGCGTGGCCCTGGCCATCGCCGCCGCGCAGGGCTGCGAGAACCGCAGCACCGACGGCCGCGGCCCCGCACGCGTCTCCCCCGCCGCGTCCGCACCCGGCCTCTCGCTGGACGGTGCGCCCACCACCGGCGCAGGCTCCGCCCCCGCCCCCGCCACGACCGGTTTCGCACCGGCCGACGGACCGCTGCCGGCCGTCGACTGGGCGAACCGCGGCTACACCGACCCGGCCGGCGGCCCCGCGATCCGGCTGCACGACGGCCGGGGCGGCGCCGACGGCGCCCGGATCGCGCTCAGCACCGTGCTGCCCGTCCGCTACCGCGGCGCACCGGCCGCGCTCGTCGTGCTGCGCCGGGCCGAGGGGGCCGTGCCCGTCGACCTCGTCTCGCTGTTCGCCTTCGACGGCGACGCGGCCGTGCCGGTGTCCTCGCGCGCCTCCGCCGCCGACCCCCAGGCCGCCGCGGTCTGGCGGGTCGAGAGCGGCGCCCTCGTCCGGGAGGAGAAGGTCTCCCTGACCGGCGCGGTCTCCTCCACCCGGTACACGGTGCGGAGCGACGGCGGGCTGGAGGAGTCCTGGCCGGGCGCCGGGGTCTCCGGCGGCCGCTGAGACCGCCGCGGGCCCTCCGGGGGCGACGCCGCGGGCAGCCCGCCGCGGGGAGCCGGATCAGGCGGGCCGGGGCCGGGTCGCGTAGAAGGCGACGGCCGACGCCGCCGCCACGTTGAGGGAGTCGACGCCGCCGTCCATCGGGATGCGGACGTGCTCGTCCGCCGCCGCCAGGGTGCGCGCGGCCAGGCCGTCGCCCTCGGTGCCGAAGACCAGGGCGAGCCGCTCGTCCTCCCGTGCCGCCAGGGCGTCGAGGGTGATCGCCCGGTCGCTCAGGCACAGTGCCGCGACGGTGAACCCGGCCCCGCGGATGGTCGCGATGTCGGCGGGCCAGGACTCCAGGCGGGTCCACGGCACCTGGAACACGGCGCCCATCGACACCTTCACCGCACGCCGGTAGAAGGGATCCGCGCAGCGGGGCGTGAGGAGGACGGCGTCGACGCCGAGGGCCGCCGCGTTCCGGAAGGCGGCGCCGATGTTGGCGTGGTCGACGATGTCCTCGAAGACGGCGACCCGCCGCACCGTGCTCCCCCGGAGCAGGTCGGCCGCACCGGGCAGCGGCCTGCGCTGCATCGACGCGAGCGCGCCGCGGTGCACGTGGTAGCCGGTGACCTCCTCGGCGAGGGCGGGCTCGACGACGTGCACGGGGGCGTCCGCGGCGGCGATGACGTCGCCCATCACGTCGAGCCACTTCGGGGTGAGGAGCATGGACCGCATCCGGTAGCCCGCGTCGACCGCGCGGCGGATGACCTTCTCCCCCTCCGCGATGAACAGGCCCTCGGCGGGCTCGCGGCGGCGGCGGAGCTCGACGTCGGTCAGGCCGGTGTAGTCGGCGAGCCGGGGGTCGGCGGGGTCGGTGACGGTACGCGGTTCGGACACGGGGTCGATCCTGCCCGGTCGGTGCCCGCGACTCCAAACCCGGACGGACCCGGACGTGCCGGGGGCGCCGGGCCGACCGCCCGACGCCCCCCGCACGGTGCGGCGCAGGTCAGCCGTGCGCGAGCACGTTCACCACGTCGCCGACGACGATCACGGCCGGGGGCTTGATCTGCTCGGCTGCCACGACCGCGCCGACCGTGGCGAGGGTGGCGTCGACGCGGCGCTGGGCCGCGGTCGTGCCCTCCTGGACGACGGCGACCGGGGTGTCCGCGGAGCGGCCGCACTCGATCAGCTTCGCCGCGATGGCACCGATCTTGTCGACGGCCATCAGCAGCACCAGGGTGCCGGTCATCCGCGCCGCGGCGTCCCAGTTCGTGAGGGAGCGCTCGTCCGGGCCGACGTGGCCGGAGATCACGGTGAACTCGTGCGTCATGCCGCGGTGCGTGACCGGGATGCCCACCGCCGCCGGGACGCTGATCGAGCTGGAGATGCCCGGCACGACGGTGACCGGCAGCCCGGCCTCCAGGCAGGCCAGCAGTTCCTCGCCGCCGCGCCCGAAGACGTACGGGTCGCCGCCCTTGAGACGGACCACGAACCTGCCGGCCTTGGCGTGGTCGATCAGCGTCCGGTTGATCGCCTCCTGCGCCATGTAGCGGCCGTACGGGATCTTGGAGGCGTCGATCACCTCGACGTGCGGCGGCAGCTCGGCGAGCAGCTCGCGCGGGGCGAGCCGGTCGGCGACCACCACGTCGGCGTCGGCCAGCAGCCGGCGGCCGCGGACGGTGATCAGGTCCGGGTCGCCGGGGCCACCGCCCACCAGGGCCACGCCCGGCGTGCGCTCGCGGTACTGGCGGGCGGTGAGGGAGCCGTCCCGCAGGGCGTCGACGATGGCGTTGCGCAGGCCCGCCGAGTGCCGGGGGTCGCCCGTGAGCACGGCCACCGTCGCACCGCCGTCACGGCCGCTGGCGGGCGTCCAGGCGGTGGCCGCGGACGCGTCGTCGCTGCGGGCGCAGAAGACCCGCAGCCGCTCGGCCTCCGCGGAGACGGCCGTGTTGACGGCCGGGGAGTCGGTGGCCACCAGCGCGTACCAGGTGTCGGCGAGGTCGCCCTCGGCGTAGGGGCGCTCGTGCCAGGTGATCTCGCCCGCGTCCGCCATGGCGTGCACGGCGGGCGTGGTGTGCGGGGATATCAGGTGGATGTCGGCGCCGGAGGCGATCAGCGCCGGCAGCCGGCGCTGCGCGACCTGGCCGCCGCCGACCACGACGACACGCCGGCCTGCGAGGAGCAGTCCGACCGGGTACGGGGTCAGCCCCTCGGTGGTGGGGTGGGGTGCGGGCGCGTTCATGGGCGGAGCTCCTGGGTGGGGAGGAACAGGATCGGCGCGCGCCTCTCCCGTACCGGCGCGCCCTCGGGCCGGTACGGGAGAGGCCGGGTTGACTCAGGCCTTCTCGGTGACCCCGGCGGAGTCGAAGGTGGCTACATCGTGCATCGCGCGGGCCGCGCTCTGCACCAGCGGGAGCGCCAGCAGGGCGCCGGTGCCCTCGCCGAGACGCAGGTCGAGGTCGATCAGCGGCCGCAGACCGAGCTTGGCGAGCGCGGCCTGGTGGCCCGGCTCGGCCGAGCGGTGGCCCGCGATGCAGGCGGCCAGCGCCTCCGGGGCCACGGCCTTCGCCGCCAGCGCCGCCGACCCCGCGATGACGCCGTCCAGGATGACCGGGGTGCGCAGCGAGGCCGCACCGAGCAGGAACCCGGCGATCGCCGCGTGCTCCAGACCGCCGACGGCGGCGAGGACGCCGATCGGGTCGGCCGGGTCGGGCTGGTGCAGGGCCAGGGCCGCCCGGACGACCTCGACCTTGCGGGCGTGCGTGGCGTCGTCGATGCCGGTGCCGCGCCCGGTGACCTCGGCCGGGTCGACGCCGGTGAAGACCGAGATCAGTGCGGCGGACGCCGTGGTGTTCGCGATGCCCATGTCGCCGGTGATCAGCACCTTGTTGCCGGCCGCGACGAGGTCGCGCGCGGTCTCGATGCCGACCTCGACGGCCTGCACGGCCTCCTCGCGGGTCATCGCCGGGCCCTGCGTCATGTCGTCGGTGCCGGGCTTGACCTTGCGCGGCAGCAGGCCGGTGGTGCGGCCCTGCTGGATGGCGTCCGGCAGGTCGGACTTCACCCCGACGTCGACCACGCAGACCTCCGCGCCGACCTGCGCGGCGAAGGCGTTGACCACCGCGCCCCCGGCGAGGAAGTTCGCCACCATCTGGCCGGTGACCTCCTGCGGCCACGGGGTGACGCCCTGGGCGTGCACGCCGTGGTCGCCGGCGAAGATCGCCACGCAGGCCGGCTCCGGGATCGGCGGCGGGCACTTGCGGGCCAGACCGCTGAGCTGGGCCCCGATGATCTCCAGCATGCCCAGCGAACCGGCCGGCTTGGTCATCCGCTTCTGGCGGTCCCACGCGTCGCCCAGCGACTTCGCGTCGAGCGGGCGGATGCCGCGCAGCGTGTCGGCGAGCAGGCTGTGCGGCTCCTCGCCGGGCAGCGCGCGGTTGCCGTACTGCTCCTCGTGGACGACCCAGGAGAGCGGCCGCTTCTTCGCCCAGCCCTGCTGCTGCAGCTCGGGCTCGTCGGGGAACGCGTCGACGTACCCGACGCACAGGTAGGCGACGACCTCCAGGTGCTCGGGCAGGCCGAGCTCGCGGACCATCTCGTCCTCGTCGAAGAAGCTCACCCAGCCGACGCCCAGGCCCTCCGCGCGGGCGGCGAGCCAGAGGTTCTCGACGGCCAGCGCGGCCGAGTACGGCGCCATCTGCGGCTGGGTGTGCCGGCCCAGGGTGTGCCGGCCGCCGCGGGTGCGGTCGGCGGTCACCACGATGTTGACCGGCGTTTCGAGGATGGCCTCGATCTTGATTTCCTTGAACTGCTTGGCGCGGCCCTTCGGCAGCGAGGCCGCGTACGCGTCGCGCTGGCGCTCGGCGAGCTCGTGCATCGTGCGGCGGGTCTTGCGCGAGCGGATGACGACGAAGTCCCACGGCTGGGAGTAGCCCACGCTCGGCGCCGTGTGCGCGGCCTCCAGGACCCGGAGCAGCACCTCGTGCGGGATCGGGTCGGGGCGGAAGCCGTTGCGGATGTCGCGGCGCTCGCGGATGACCTGGTGGACGGCCTCCCGGCCGACCTCGTCGAACCCGGGCGCGGCAGCCGGACGGTCGACGGCGACGGGCTCGGGCTCCTCCACGGGCTCCCCGGCCGTCTCCTCCACCGCTTCGCCGGCCACGACGGGCTCCTCCGCCGCCGGCTGCCCGGCGACAGCCGGCTCGACGAGGACGGGCTCGGCAGGGACGGGCTCGGCCGACTGCTCGGCCGACTGCTCGGTGGGCGGCTCGGTGGGCGGCTCTGCGACGGCGGGCTCGGCCTGCTCGATCGCGACCGGCTCGACGGGGGACGCCGTCACGGACGGCACGTCGGCGGCGACCGGCTCGGCGGCGACCGGCGGGACGGCGGGGGCCTCGTCGGCAACCGGTACGTCCGTCACCGCGACCGGCGCCTCGACGGCGGCCGGCACGGCCTCGGCCACGGCCTCGGTCACCGGCTGCGCGGCGGCCTCCGGCTCCACGACCGGCACCTCGACGGCGGGCTGCTCCTCCGCCGGCACTCCGACGGCGGCCTGCTCGGCAACGGCCTGCTCTGCGGCGGGCTGGTCGGCAACGGCCTGCTCTGCGGTGGGCTGCTCGGCGGCGGGCTCCGCCACCGGCGCGACCACCGCGATCGCCTCGACCACGGCCGGCTCGGCGACGACGGGCTCGGCGAGGACCGGCACCTCGGCGGGGGCAGCCAGGGGCTCCTCCCGCGGGATGACCGGGAGACCGTGCTGCGGGGCCGGGTCGGCGAGGAACGCGGCGATCCGGCGCGGCTGCGCGACGGGTTGCGCGGGAACGGCGACCGGAACGGCCTCCACGGGGACCTCGGCCGGAACGGCGAACTGCGGGACCTGCTCGGCGGCGGGCTCCGCAGGCACCACGGCCTGCTCGGGCACCACGGCCTGCTCGGGCACCGCGGGCCCGGCAGTGCCCACCGCGACGGCCTCGGCCGGGACCGGCTCGGGCGCGGGGACCTCGACGACGACCGGTGCGGCCACGGCCGGTGCGACCGGCTGCACGGGCTGCGCGGCGCCCTGGACGGTCTGCTGCTGCTCGTGCTGCGCCGGGACGGGCAGGCCGACGACGGCCTGCTCCGCCTCCAGCACGCCGTGGTCCACGGTGAACTGCTCCACGGCGGACTGCACCGCCTGCGGCTCGGCGGCGGCCGACAGGGGGGCGGCCTGCTGAGGCACGGCCGTCCGGAGCGCCGCGGGCTCGGGTGCCGCGACGGGCGCGACCGCGATCGGCACACCGTGCGCGGGCGTGCTGCCCTGGCCGGGGGCACCGGACGGGCCGCGGTCGGCCAGCGAGCGCACGGGCACCTGACCGGTCATCAGGGACGGGTCGGGGATCGGCGGACCCGCGTGGAGCGGGCGGCGGGCCGGCTGCGGCACGCCCTGCGGCGCCGGGGCGGCCTCCGGGACGGGCACCTGACCGATGGACCCGGACTGCACCTCGACGGACCGGACCTCGACGGACCGGACCTCGACGGCCTGCACCCCGGCGGCCTGCGTTCCGGCGGACGGCTCGGGCGCGTCCGTGCCGAGGGCCGTCAGCGGCGGCGTGAGCGGCGGCCAGGACGGCTCGACGGGCACGCCGGGCGGCTGCTCCGCATCGTCCGCGGCGGCGGCCTGGGGCTCGTCGAGGGTGCGCAGCGCCATGGTGTCGACCACGGGCGGCATCGCGGCGGGCGCGGCTGGCACCTCGACGGAGTCCACGTGGACGGTCTCCAGGGCGCCGTGCACGGGGTTGCCCCAGGTGGTCTGCGGGCCGGGCATGAGCAGCTCGTCCTCCTCCTCGTCCAGCGGGTCCGGCTGGTCGAGGAAGGTGTACGCCGGACGCCGCTCGCCCTGCCAGGGCTCGGCGGTGAAGGGCGCGGCCGCGGCCAGGCCGGGCGCGACGGCCTCGAACGGCGCGGTGAGCGGGTCGGGCGCGGTCAGGTGTTCCGGTGCCCCCGTGGCGTGGCCGCCCGGAGGTACGAGGGAGCCATCGCTCGGGAGGTGGCCACCATCGGTCATGTCCAAAGCTCCTTCCAGGCCGCTTTCGCGTCCTCGGCGACGCGATCGCGGACCGCAGCCACCCCTGCGTGCCACCCGTCCCGGGTGGCACGCCATCAGAAATAACGACTAGCCGGGGCATCCGGCACGACCGCTCCGGGCCCTTCGGCATTCTCCCGGCCCGGCGAGCGCCACGTCGAATGCCCGCGAATCCGCCCCTGGCGGTTGCGGCGCGGCGGAAAGGGCGTCCGTGCCTGATGGGCACGTGCACCGATCGCCGTGCGCAACCATGACGCCACCCTATCGTTCGGCGCCGACGGCCTCTCGAATCGGTGTCCGGATGGGACGGGGATCACCCGTGCCGGTCCGGGCCGGTGTCCGGTGCACGGAACGTCAGGAAGGGAGTTCGCCCCAGAGCACCGCGGTGTGCTCCCCCGGTCCGAGGGTGAGGCCGGAGGACGCCCCGGGTGCCGCGGTCAGGGGTGCGGACTGGAGCAGCGTGCCGTCGACGCGGTACCCGGCGGCGGCGACGGCCCCGTGGATCGCCTCGGCCTCCGCCAGGGTGTGCGCGACGGCGACCAGGCGCTCGGGTCGGCGCGCGAGCACCGCGCTCACCACCCGTACGCCCCCTCGCTCCACGGCGACGGCGTCGGGTTCGGGCAGTCCGCCGAGGATGTCGGGGACGGCACCGTGCACCACGTCGACCTCGACGCCGTACCGGCGCGCGTTGACGCCGATCCGGGCGCAGGCGGCGCGGTCGGACTCGACGGCGACCACGGCGGCACCGAACCGGGCCGTCTCCACGGCGAGGGCGCCGCTGCCGGCCCCGACCGTCCAGACGAGGTCGCCGGGGACGGGGCCGAGCCGCGCGAGGGCGAGGGCGCGGACGTGCGGGGGCAGCGCGGTGTCGCCGTCGGCCGGGCCGGCGGGGGTGCCGGCGCCCGCGTACGCGTCGGCGGGCAGCGCCCAGCCGCGGTCGCCGCCGGGGAAGGCCACGGGCCGGCCGGCGAGCCAGCCGGCGGCCTCGTCGACGGCGGGCGGGGTGCCGCCGATGACGAGGACGACGCTGGGGTCGCGCCAGTCGTGGTCGGGCACCCGGTCGGAGGTGAGGACGGTGACGTCCTCCTCGGGGGTGCCGAGGGCCTCGCAGACGACGAAGGTGCGGTGGACGCCGCGGAGCATGAGGGCGAGTTCGCTGGGGCCGGCGTCGGCGGTGGTGAGGACCGCGACCTTGGTGTGGGCGCGGCAGACGTTGGCGGCGCGGCGCAGCCGTCCGCCGTGGGCGGAGACGACCTGGGCGTCCTCCCAGGCCATGCCGGCGCGCGCGAACGCGGCGGCGACGGAGGAGACGGCCGGCAGGACTTCGAGTTCGAGCCCGTACTCGGGGCGGCGCAGGGTGCGGACGACGCCGAAGAAGCCGGGGTCGCCCTCGGCGACGACGACGGCGGTGCCGCGGTGTTCGACGATGCGGCGGGCGGCGGCCCGGACGCTCCCGAGCGCGATGCGCTCGGCGCCCGGCGGCACCGGCAGTGCGGCCAGTTGGAAGGGTGCGCCCGCCACCAGGGTGGCCCCGGCGAGCGCGGACGCGGCCGCCTCGGTCAGCGGCGTGCCGTCCCACCCGATGACCGTGATCCGGTCAGCCATCTGCGGCTGTTCTCCCTACGCCCCGTGTCCGCCCCGATGTCGGACGGCGTGCGCCGTGCGGCTCGCGCGTCCCGGTGCAGAGGGTACCCGGTGGGGGCGGCGGGCCGGGCACCGCGGTGGTGCGGGCGGGCGCGGTCAGTCGTGGAGCACGTAGCGCTGCTCGGCCCAGCCGTCGGTCTGCGGGGTGTCGAGGTCCTCGGGGAGGAGGCTCCACAGGATGAGGTCGGTGCGGGTGTCGGGTGCGCCGCGTCGGTCCGTCTCCTCGCCGCGGACTATGCCGGCGCTGCGCAGGACGCCCTCGCTGATGGCGCCGGTCTTCTGGGCGACCTGCTGGGCGGCGATGTTGCCCGCGGCGGTGCGGAGTTCGAGGCGGAGGAAGCCGCGGTCCTCGAAGAGCCACTGGGCGACGCCGAGGACGGCCTCGGGGGCGTAGCCCTCGCCGCGGGCCCAGGCGGCGGTGATGAAGCCGATCTCGGTGGCGCGCAGCCGCCAGTCGGTGGCGCGCAGGTCGACGAGGCCGACGAGGCGCTGGGTGAGGTGTTCGGCGACGGCGAAGACGATGCCGCCGCCGTCGGCGCGCCGGCCGGGGGCGAGGACGCGGACGAGGTGGCGGGCGTGCGTCTCGGTGAACGGCACGGGCAGGGCGGTCCAGGTCTGCACCTGCTCGTCGGCCGCGAGGGCGACCAGGCCCGCGGTGTCGCCGTCGTCCAGCGGGCGCAGCAACAGCCGTTCGGTGCTGATGGCTGTCTCGGGGAAGCTCGCTGCCATGCCGTCTCTCCTCGCCGGGTCGTGGACACACCGTACGCCCCGCCTTTCTCCGGGCGTGCCAGGGTACCGGCATTCCGGCGACGGCCCGTCAGTTCGGCTGCCGGGAGGGGTGCGCACGGCGCATACTGCGCGGCCGGGCCCCGCCGCGGGGTGCGGCGGGGCCCGGCCGGGCGGCGTGGTGCGCGGCTCAGAAGGCCGGGATCACCGAGCCGTCGAAGGTGTCGTCGATGTACTTCTTGACCTCGGCGGAGTGCAGGAGCTCGGCGAGCTTCTTGACGCGCGGGTCGTCCTCGCCGCCCTTCTTGACGGCGAGGATGTTGGCGTACGGGTTGCCCTCGGCCTTCTCCAGGACGATGGCGTCGGTGGCGGGCTTGAGGCCGGAGTCGAGGGCGTAGTTGCCGTTGACGACGGCGGCGTCGAGGTCGCCGAGGGAGCGCGGCAGCTGGGCGGCCTCCAGCTCCTTGAACTTGAGGTTCTTGGGGTTGGAGGCGATGTCCTGGACGGTCGCGGTGGTGCCGGCGCCGGACTTGAGGGTGATGACGCCGTTGTCGGCGAGCAGCTTGAGCGCGCGGCCCTCGTTGGTGGCGTCGTTGGGCACGCCGACCTCGGCGCCGTCCTGGAGCTCGGCGACCGACTTGACCTTCTTGGAGTAGACGCCGAGCGGCTCCAGGTGGACGGACTCGACGGAGACGATGTCGGTGCCGTTCTTCTTGTTGAAGTCCTCCAGGTACGGAACGTGCTGGAAGTAGTTGGCGTCGGCCGAGCCGTCCTGCACCGCGGTGTTGGGGGTCACGTAGTCGGTGACCACCTTGACGTCGAGCTTGAGCCCGGCCTTGTCGGCGAGGTTCTTCTTGACGTAGTCGAGGATCTGCGCGTGCGGGGTGGGGCTGGCGATGACGACCAGGGCCTTGTCCGGGTCCGCGCTCGCCCCGGTGGTGGAGGAGCCGCTGCTGGAGCAGGCGGCGACCGAGAGGGCGAGGCCGGCGGTGACGAGGACGCTGGTGTACTTCAGGACGTTACGCACGAAAAGTGCCTTTCTCCGTGGTGCGGTGGGATCGGCCGGGTCCTGGTGGGAGCTCCGGCCGGGGCTGGTGGGGCGGGGGTCAGCGGACGGGTTCCGCCGCTTTCTCCTCGCCGGGGAGGTCGACGGCCTCGGGGCGGAACCGGCGGCCGGTGGTGCCGCGGTGGCCGAGGCGGCGGGCGGTGAAGTCGCCGAGGAGCTGGATGGCCGTGACGATCACGATCAGCTCGGCGATGATCACCCACATGAAGCCGGTCTCGAAGCGCAGGTAGCCGTAGCGGACGGCGAGGTCGCCGAGTCCGCCGCCGCCGACGACGCCGGCCATCGCGGAGTAGCCGATGAGCGTGATGACGGTGGTCGTCACGGAGGCGACGAGGGCGGGCAGCGACTCGGGCAGCAGGGTCTTGCGCACGATGGTGGCGGTGGAGCCGCCCATCGACTGGACGGCCTCGACGAGTCCGCCGTCGACCTCGCGGACGGCCGTCTCGACGAGCCGGGCGAAGAACGGGATGGCGCCGATGGTGAGCGGCACGGTCGCGGCCTGCCAGCCGATGGTGGTGCCGGCGATCGACTTGGTGAAGCCCTGCAGCGCCACCATGAGGATGATGAACGGCAGCGAGCGGCCGATGTTCACGGCGGCGCCGAGCACCCGGTTGACGGCGGGGTGGTGCAGCAGCCCGCCCTTGTCGGTGAGGACGAGCAGCACGCCGAGCGGCAGGCCGAGCAGCACGGTGGCGACCGAGGAGACGCCGACCATCTGGAGGGTCTCCCAGGTGGCGGGCCACAGCAGTTCCTGCATCTGGTCCCAGGTCATGCGGCGGCCCCCGCCCCGTCGAGCACGTCGACCTGGAGGCCCTGCTCGCGCAGGAAGCCGATCGGTACGACGTTGTCCTCGTGCCTGCCGGGGAGTTCGACGCGCATGCGGCCGACCATGCGGCCGGAGACGGTCTCGACGGCGGCGCCGAGGATGTTGATGTCGATCTGGTAGGTCCGCGCGAGCTGGGAGACGAACGGCTGCGCCGGGGTGTCGCCCTGGAAGGTGATCTCGACGACGGTGTGGCCGCTGTGGCCGGAGGCGAACTCGCCGAGCGGGAAGAGGTCGCGGGCGAGCTGCGACCCTCCGGTGGCGAGGAGTTCGGTGAGCACGCCCTGCTCGACGATCCGGCCGTCGCGCATGAGGGCGGCGGAGTCGCAGATCGACTTGATGACGTCCATCTCGTGCGTGATCAGCAGGACGGTCAGGCCGAGCTGCTGGTTGAGGTCGCGCAGCAGGGCGAGGATCGAGCGGGTGGTCTCGGGGTCGAGGGCGCTGGTGGCCTCGTCGGAGAGCAGCACCTTGGGGTCGCCGGCGAGGGCGCGGGCGATGCCGACGCGCTGCTTCTGGCCGCCGGAGAGCTGGGCGGGGTAGGCGCGGGCCTTGTCGGCGAGGCCGACGAGGTCGAGCAGTTCCGCGGCCTTGCGGCGTCGCCCGGTGCGGTCGAGGCCGATGATCTCCAGGGGCAGCTCGACGTTCTGCTGCACGGTGCGCGAGGAGAGCAGGTTGAAGTGCTGGAAGACCATGCCGATCCGGCGGCGCGCCTCGCGGAGTTCGCGGCCGGCGCGGTTCTCGCCGCCGGTCAGGGCCGTCAGGTCGACGCCGTCCACCGTGACGCTGCCGGCCGTGGGCCGCTCCAGCATGTTCACGCAGCGGATGAGGGTGGACTTGCCGGCGCCGCTGGTGCCGACGACTCCGTAGACCTCGCCCGGGCGGACGTGGAGGTCGACGCCGTCGAGGGCGGTGATCTCTCGGCCGCGTGAGCGGTAGACCTTCGTGAGGCCCTGGGTGGTGATCACGGCTGCTTTCCGTTGGTCGGGGGCGCGGCGGGCCGTCGGCGCGCCGGTGGGGACGGCGGCGCACGGGGGCACGCCTGAGGAAGGGGATGTCACCGGTGCCGTAGGTCGATCATGGCCGCCGGGGGGCGGTGACGCCCGCGGGCGTGGCCCTGACGAGTCATCGGCGACGGACGGCCGGGGAGGGGCGCCGGCGGGGCGGCGCGGGTGCTCGCTTCGGGGCGCGAGGAAGGGTGACGAGGGCCCTCAGCGGTGACACGTGCGACAGCACATGCGGCGCGCGCCGCCCGGCATGAGGCCGGTGGGGGTGCATGGCGTGGTCGCAGTCATGGGATCCAGTTAAGCAGAAGATCGGACACGATCCCAATAATCAGGACTCCTGGTCCGAAATACGGACACGACCCTTGCCGCACAAGCCCGACGACGCCCTCCCCGTGCGGGAAGGGCGCCGTCGGGCGTGCGGGACGGATCAGGCGGAGGCGGCCAGCGGGGCCGCGACCGTCTTGGCGAGGGTCACCAGGGACAGCCGGCCGGAGACCTCGCGGACGGAGGTCTGCCGGTAGCCGAGCCGGGCGTAGAGGCGCAGGTTGCCGAGGCTGCGGTGGCCGGTGGACAGCTCGAAGCCGTACACCGGCTGCCGCTCGGCCAGGCGTTCCTCCACGGCCTCCAGCAGCCGGCCGCCGAGGCCGTGACGCTGCATCCGCGGATGGACGACCAGACGGCCGATGCGGCCGACGCCGTCCGGATCGACCCGGCCGCGTACGGTGCCGACGACCTCGTCGCCGAGGCGCGCCACCAGGAACTCCTGCTCGGCCAGCTCGGCGCGGAGGCTCTCCAGGGTCTGGGTCAGCGGTGCCAGCGACCAGTCCGAGTAGAGCTCCGCCTCCTGCTGGTAGCCGAGGTACTGCAGCTTGAGAATCTGCTCGGCATCGTCCGGCGTGGCCGGCGAGATGATCACACTCATGCCCATGTACGGGGTCTCCCCATCGTTAGTGCCCGGTGCTGTGCGAGGGTGCGCACCGGTGCCCGGCCTGAGGTCCCGGACGGGGATCGGCCCGGCCGGGAGAACGGTCGAACGACCCGTCGGGCGGCGCGGCGCACGGCGCGGCCGCACCTGCGCTCGCGCCGGTGCTCCGGGCAGCCGTGCCGCCTTCGGGAGAGACGTTCGCCAGCGCTCTACCCAGGCGTCGCCCGCTCTCAACCTTCCGCCTCCCGGACGTGGTGAGCGTCACGTTCCCGGCGGGCCGCCGCCGGCCGGGCCGGGAGAGCCCGTCCAGTCCGCCCTGCGGGCCGCCAGCAGGGCCCGCAGGCCCGCCAGGCAGCGCGACCGCGTCGGTCCGATGCTGCCGCGCGGCACACCCATCCGGGCGGCCAGCTCGGTGTAGGTGAGCTCGGGCGACTCCGCGAGGCAGCGCAGCAGCTCCGGGCAGCGGCCCGGCAGCTCCGCCAGGGCCCGCCGCACCGCCCGGCCCAGCTCGGCGGCGGCCAGCTCCTCGTACGGCTCGCGCCGCGGGCGCCCGGGACGCGGCACGGGCGTCTCCAGCGCGGCCCGGCGGCGGGCGGCCCTGGCCTCGCGGACGGCGACGCCGCGCAGCCAGTCGCGCGGGTCGGGCGGGAGGCCGGGCCCGGCGGCGCGTTCGACGGCGTGCAGCCAGACCTGCTGTTCGAGCTCCTGGGCGTCAAGCCGGTCGCCGGCGAGGGCGGCCACGAAGGGCACGAGGTCGCCGCGCAGCTCGGCCACGGGCAGGCCGGCGACGGCCGCCCGGGCGGCGGCCCGCCCCTCCGGCGGCGGTGCGGCCACGGGCAGCGGGCGGGCGGCGGGGCCGGCCGCCGCGGGGGGTGCGGCGACGGGACGGACGTCGGTCATACCCGCCGCAACGACGCGGGGCGCGCCGGGTCACCCGGCGCGCCCCCGTCCGTCCGGGACGGATCAGCCCTGCGCCCACTCCTGCTGGACCGCGAGGTCGGCCTTGACCTCGGCGAGCTGCACGGCGACGGCGCTCGGCGCGGTGCCGCCGCGGCCGTTGCGGGAGGCGATGGCGCCGTGCACGCTGAGCACCGAGCGGACCTCGGGCGTCAGGTGCGCGGAGATCGCGGCGAACTGCTCGTCCGTCAGGTCGCCGAGCTCGATGCCCTGCTGCTCGCAGGCCTTGACGCAGGCGCCGGCGACCTCGTGCGCGACCCGGAACGGCACGCCCTGCTTCACCAGCCACTCGGCGATGTCGGTGGCCAGCGAGAAGCCCGCGGGGGCCAGCTCCTCCAGGCGCTCCCGGTGCACGGTGAGGGTGGCCATCATGCCGGTGAAGGCCGGCAGCAGGACCTCCAGCGTGTCGCAGGAGTCGAAGACCGGCTCCTTGTCCTCCTGCAGGTCGCGGTTGTACGCGAGCGGCAGGGCCTTGAGCGTGGCGAGCAGGCCGGTGAGGTTGCCGATCAGGCGGCCGGACTTGCCGCGGGCCAGCTCGGCGATGTCCGGGTTCTTCTTCTGCGGCATGATCGAGGAGCCGGTGGAGAAGGCGTCGTGCAGCGTGATGAAGCCGAACTCCTTGGTGTTCCAGATGATCACCTCCTCCGCGATGCGGGAGAGGTTGATGCCGATCATCGCCGTGACGAAGGCGAACTCGGCGACGAAGTCGCGCGAGGCCGTGCCGTCGATGGAGTTGCCGACCGAACCCCGCTCGAAGCCGAGGTCGGCGGCGACGGCCTCCGGGTCGAGGCCCAGCGAGGAGCCCGCGAGCGCGCCGGAGCCGTACGGGGAGACGGCGGTGCGGGTGTCCCACTGGCGCAGCCGCTCGGCGTCCCGGCCGAGGGCCTGCACGTGCGCGAGGACGTGGTGGGCGAAGAGCACCGGCTGCGCGTGCTGGAGGTGGGTGCGGCCGGGCATGGCGGTGTCCGGGTGGGCCTCGGCGAGGCCGACCAGGGCGTGCTGCAGGTCGAGGACCAGGCCGCCGATGGTCCTCGCGTGGTCGCGGAGGTACATCCGGAAGAGCGTGGCGATCTGGTCGTTGCGCGACCGGCCGGCCCGCAGCTTGCCGCCGAGGTCGGCGCCGAGGCGCTCCAGCAGGCCGCGCTCCAGGGCGGTGTGCACGTCCTCGTCGGCGATGGTGCCGGTGAAGGTGCCCGCCTCCACGTCGGCGAGCAGCTGGTCCAGGCCGCCGAGCATCGCGGCGAGCTCGTCGTCGCTCAGCAGCCCCGCCTTGTGCAGCACCCGGGCGTGCGCCTTGGAACCGGCGATGTCGTACGGCGCGAGGCGCCAGTCGAAGTGCACCGAGGCGGAGAGCTTGGCCAGCGCCTCGGACGGGCCGTCGGCGAAGCGGGCGCCCCAGAGTCGGACGTCGGCGTTCTGGTCGGCGGTCATCGCGTGGGCTCCTTACGGGTGAGGTCGGGCCCCGGCCGCGGGGAGAGCGGCCGGGGCCCGGGGAGGGTGCGGATCAGGCGAGGTCGCGGCGGGCGGCGATCTTCGAGGACATGCCGAAGATCTCGATGAAGCCCTTGGACATCGACTGGTCGAAGGTGTCGCCGGTGTCGTACGTGGCGAGGTTGAAGTCGTACAGCGACTGGTCGGACTTGCGGCCGTCGACCACCGCGCGGCCGCCGTGCAGCACCATCCGGATCTCGCCGGAGACCGACTGGTTGGCCTCGTTGACGAAGCCGTCCAGGGCGCGCTTGAGCGGGGAGAACCACAGGCCGTCGTAGACGAGCTCGGCCCAGCGCTGCTCGACCTGCCGCTTGTAGCGGGCCAGTTCGCGCTCGACGGTGACGTTCTCCAGGGCCTGGTGGGCGGTGATCAGGGCGATCGCGCCGGGGGCCTCGTAGATCTCGCGGGACTTGATGCCGACCAGGCGGTCCTCGACCATGTCGAGGCGGCCGATGCCCTGGGCGCCGGCCCGCGTGTTGAGCTCCTCGATCGCCTGGAGCACGGTGACCTTGCGGCCGTCGATCGCGACCGGCACGCCGGCCTCGAAGGTGATGACGACGGTGTCGGCCTCACGGGCGGTGGCCGGGTTCTGGGTGTACTCGTAGACGTCCTCGACCGGGGCGTTCCAGATGTCCTCCAGGAAGCCCGTCTCGACGGCGCGACCGAACACGTTCTGGTCGATCGAGTACGGGTTCTTCTTGGTGGTCACGATCGGGAGGTTCTTCGCCTCGGCGAAGGCGATCGCCTTGTCGCGGGTCATCGCGTAGTCGCGGACCGGGGCGATGCACTTCAGCTCGGGGGCGAGCGACTGGATGCCGACCTCGAAGCGGACCTGGTCGTTGCCCTTGCCGGTGCAGCCGTGGGCGACGGTGCTGGCGCCGTGCTTCTGCGCGGCGGCCACCAGGTGCTTGACGATCGCCGGCCGCGAGAGCGCGGAGACCAGCGGGTACTGGCCCTGGTACAGGGCGTTCGCCTTGATGGCGGGCAGGCAGTACTCGTCGGCGAACTCGGTGCGGGCGTCCGCGACCTCGGCCTCGACGGCGCCGCAGTCGAGCGCGCGCTGGCGGATGGCGTCCAGGTCCTCGCCGCCCTGGCCGACGTCGACGGCGACGGCGATGACCTCGGCGCCGGTCTCCTCGGCGATCCAGCCGATGCAGACGGACGTGTCCAGACCGCCCGAGTAGGCGAGTACGACGCGCTCGGTCACGGCTTTCTCCTTCACAAACGGTGCGAACAGGGCAGAGCGTGCGGTATGCGGGTTCCCATACGGCGTTAGGCATAAGTATGCACTAGCGCGTATGGATTTCAAAACACGGGACGTGCGGCGGCGCGGCCCGGCTACTGGGCCTTGGCCTGGGCCAGCTGCATGAGGTGGTCGGAGAGCGCCTGGCCGCCCGACGGATCCCGGCTGATCAGCAGCACGGTGTCGTCACCCGCGATGGTGCCGATGATCTCGAACACCTCGGCCGCGTCGATCGCCGACGCCAGGAACTGCGCCGCGCCCGGCGGGGTGCGCAGCACCACGAGGTTGCCCGAGGCGGTGGCGGACACCATGAGCTCGCCCGCCAGCCGGGCCATCCTGGCCTCGCTGGCGGACTCCCCCATCGGTGCGCGGGGCGTGCGGTCGCCGCCCTCGGCCGGGACGGCGTAGATCAGCGCGCCGTCCCGGTTGCGGATCTTCACCGCGCCCAGCTCGTCCAGGTCCCGCGAGAGCGTGGCCTGCGTGACCACCAGTCCGTCGTCGGCGAGCAGCTTGGCCAGTTGGCTCTGCGAGCGGACGGGCTGACGGGTCAGCAGATCCACGATCCGCCGGTGGCGCGCGGTGCGGGTCTGCGGCACCTGCGGCATCGCCCCGGTGGCGGGTTGGTCGGACTGGGGTGCGGTCATGCTGCTGATTCTCCCGGAGTCCGCTCAGCTGTTCGCGTCGGGGGTTTCACCGCGGACGGCCCGGAGGATCCCGGGCAGCGCCGCGAGGAAGGCGTCCGCCTCCTGCTCGGTCAGCACCAGCGGCGGCACGAGCCGCACGGCGTCCGGCACGGCCGCGTTCACCAGGAACCCGGCCTGCTGCGCCGCGGCCTGCACCCGCGCCGCGACCGGCTCGGTGAGCACGATGCCGATCAGGAGGCCGGCCCCCCGCACGTGGTCGACCAGCGGGTCGCCGATCGCCTCGACGCCGTGCCGGAGCTTCTCGCCGGTCTTCCGGACGTGCTCCAGCAGGCCCTCCCGCTCGATCGTGCCGAGCACCGCGAGGCCCGCCGCGGCGACCACCGGGTTGCCGCCGAAGGTGGTGCCGTGGTGGCCCGGGTGGAGCAGGTCGGCGACCGGGCCGAAGGCGACCGCCGCGCCGATCGGCAGACCGCCGCCGAGGCCCTTGGCGAGCGTGACGACGTCCGGCTCGACGCCCTCGTACGCCTGGTGGGCGAACCAGTGGCCGGTCCGGCCGATGCCGGTCTGGATCTCGTCGAGCACCAGCAGCGTGCCGGTGGCCCGGGTGATCTCGCGCGCCGCCCGCAGGTAGCCCTCGGGCAGCGGGATCGCGCCGTTCTCGCCCTGGATCGGCTCCAGGAAGACCGCCGCGGTCTCGGTGGTGACGGCGGCGCGCAGCGCCTCGACGTCGCCGAACGGCACGTGGGTGACGTCGCCGGGCAGCGGCCGGAACGGATCCTGCTTGGCGGGCTGCGCGGTGAGGGCGAGCGCGCCCATCGTCCGGCCGTGGAAGGCGCCCTCCAGCGAGACCAGGTGGGTGCGGCCGGTCAGCCGGCTGATCTTGAAGGCGGCCTCGTTGGCCTCCGCGCCGGAGTTGCAGAAGAACACCCGGCCCGGTCGGCCGAAGAGCTCCAGCAGCTTCTCGGCGAGCTCGATCGTCGGCTCCGCCATGAAGAGGTTGGAGACGTGCCCGAGCGTGGAGATCTGCCGGGTCACCGCCTCCACGATCGCCGGGTGGCCGGTGCCGAGCGCGTTGACCGCGATGCCGCCGACCAGGTCGAGGTACTCCCGCCCCTCGGCGTCCCAGACCCTGGCGCCCTCGCCGCGCACCAGCGGGATGCGCGGGGTGCCGTAGTTGTCCATCAGCGCGTGCTGCCACCGCTGCGTGAGTTCGGTGTTGGTCATGCCAGGCCCCCCAGTACGGTCGTCTCGTCGTCGGGCACGACCATCGTGCCGATGCCCTCGTCGGTGAAGATCTCCAGCAGCAGGCTGTGCTGCACGCGTCCGTCGAGCACGCGGGCGGTGCCGACGCCGGAGCGGACGGCCCGCAGGCAGCCCTCCATCTTCGGCAGCATGCCGCTCGCGAGGGTCGGCAGCATCTCCTCCAGCTCGGTGGCGGACAGACGGTCGATCACCTCGCCCGAGTCGGGCCAGTTCCTGTACAGCCCCTCGACGTCGGTGAGTACGACGAGCATCTCGGCACCGAGTGCGACGGCGAGTGCGGCGGCGGCGGTGTCGGCGTTGATGTTGTAGACGTGGCCGTCGGTGCCGCGGGCGATCGAGGAGATGACGGGGATGCGGCCGTCGGCGATGAGCGCCTTCACGGCGCCCGCCTCGATGTTGACGATGTCGCCGACCAGGCCGATGTCGACCTGCTCGCCGTCGACGACGGCGTAGCGCTTGACCGCCGTCATGGTGTGCGCGTCCTCGCCGGTCATGCCGACCGCGAACGGGCCGTGGCCGTTGAGCAGGCCGACGAGCTCGCGCTGGACCTGCCCGGAGAGCACCATCCGCACGACGTCCATCGTCTCCGGCGTGGTGACCCGCAGGCCCGCGGTGAACGACGACTCCAGCCCCAGCTTCTCCAGCTGCGCGCTGATCTGCGGGCCGCCGCCGTGCACGACCACCGGGTGCAGCCCGGCGTAGCGCAGGAAGACGACGTCCTGGGCGAAGGCCGCCTTCAGGTCCTCGTCGACCATGGCGTTGCCGCCGAACTTGATCACGATCGTCTTGCCGTGGAAGCGCTCCAGCCAGGGCAGCGCCTCGATGAGCGTCCGGGCCTTGGGCAGCGCGGTGTTGTTGCGGGCCTGTTCGCCCTTGGGTGCGATCTGCACGGTGTTCCGTCCCCCGGGGATCAGGTCGAGTAGGCGCTGTTCTCGTGCACGTAGTCCGCGGTGAGGTCGTTGGTCCACACGGTGGCCTGCGCCTCGCCGGCGTGCAGGTCGGCGGTGATGACGATCTCGCGGCCGGTCATGTCGACCAGGTCGCGGTCCTCGCCGACGCTGCCGCCGCGGCACACCCAGACGCCGTTGATGGCGACGTCGAGCGCGTCCGGGTCGAAGGCGGCCGTGGTGGTGCCGATCGCCGCCAGGACGCGGCCCCAGTTCGGGTCCTCGCCGTGCAGGGCGCACTTGAGCAGGTTGTTGCGGGCGACGGTGCGGGCCACGTCGACGGCCTCGTCCTCGGTCGCCGCGCCGGTGACGTCGATCCGGATGTCCTTGGAGGCGCCCTCGGCGTCGCCGATCAGCTGCCGGGCGAGGTCGGCGCAGACGGTGCGCACGGCCTCGGCGAACCCGGCCGCGTCCGGGGTGACCCCGGAGGCGCCGGAGGCCAGCAGCAGCACGGTGTCGTTGGTCGACATGCAGCCGTCGGAGTCGGCCCGGTCGAAGGTGGTGCGGGTGGCGCTGCGCAGCGCCGCGTCGAGGTCCTCGCTGCCGACCTCGGCGTCGGTGGTGACGACGACGAGCATGGTGGCCAGGCCGGGTGCGAGCATGCCCGCGCCCTTGGCCATGCCGCCGACCGTCCAGCCCTCGGGGCTGGTGACCTGGGCGGTCTTGTGCACGGTGTCGGTGGTCTTGACGGCGATCGCGGCGGCCTCGCCGCCGTCCGCGGTGAGGGCCTTGACGGCCTGCTCGACGCCCGGCAGCAGGAGGTCCATCGGCAGGCGCACGCCGATCAGGCCGGTGGAGCAGACCGCGACCTCGATCGCGCCGACCCCGAGCTCGGCGGCGACCTTCTCGGCGGTGGCGTGGGTGTCCTGGAAGCCCTCGGGGCCGGTGCAGGCGTTCGCACCGCCGGAGTTGAGCACGACCGCGGCGAGCTGCCCGGTGGTCAGGACCTGCTGCGACCAGAGGACGGGCGCGGCCTTGACCCGGTTGGAGGTGAAGACGCCCGCCGCGGCGTACGCGGGGCCGTCGTTGACGACGAGGGCGAGGTCGGGGGCGCCGGAGGCCTTGAGGCCGGCCGTGACCCCCGACGCGCGGAAGCCCTTCGCCGCCGTCACGCCGATGTTCTGCTGGTCCGTCACGGGCTGGCTCACGGTGCGACTCCGTTCAGCGGGAGGCCGAGCTCCTCGGGGAGGCCGAGGGCGATGTTCATGGACTGCACCGCGCCGCCCGCGGTGCCCTTCACCAGGTTGTCGATCGCGCTGATCGCGATGACGCGTCCGGCGTGCTCGTCCAGGGCGACCTGGACGAGGGCGGCGTTCGAGCCGTAGACCGAACTCGTCTGCGGCCACTGCCCCTCGGGCAGCAGGCGGACGAACGGCTCGCCGGCGAAGGCCTCCTGGTAGGCGGCGCGCAGCGAGGCGGCGGTCACGCCGGGCTTCGCGGCGGCGCTGCAGGTGGCGAGGATGCCGCGCGGCATCGGCGCCAGGGTGGGGGTGAACGAGACGGTGACCGGCCCGCCCGCCACCGGGCTCAGGTTCTGCGCCATCTCCGGCGTGTGGCGGTGCCCGCCGCCGACGCCGTACGGGCTCATCGAGCCCATGACCTCGCTGCCGAGCAGGTGCGGCTTGACGGCCTTGCCCGCGCCCGAGGTGCCGGACGCGGCGACGATCACCGCCTCGTTGCCGACGAGCCCGGCGGCGTAGGCGGGGTAGAGCGCCAGGGAGACCGCGGTGGGGTAGCAGCCGGGGACGGCGATGCGCCGGGTGCCCTTCAGCGCGGCGCGGTGGCCGGGCAGTTCGGGCAGGCCGTACGGCCAGGTGCCGGCGTGCGGGGAGCCGTAGAAGCGCTCCCAGGTCGCCGCGTCCTTGAGCCGGAAGTCGGCGCCGCAGTCGACGACCAGCACGTCGTCGCCGAGCGCCTCGGCGACGGCGGCGGACTGCCCGTGCGGCAGGCCGAGGAAGACGATGTCGTGGCCGGCCAGGACCTCGGTGGTGGTCGGCTCCAGGACGCGGTCGGCCAGCGGCAGGAGGTGCGGCTGCAGGGTGCCGAACACGGCTCCCGCGTTGGAGCCGCCGGTCAGCGCCCCGATCTCGACCTCCGGGTGCCCGAGCAGCAGGCGCAGCACCTCACCGCCCGCGTACCCGCTCGCTCCGGCGACGGCGACTCGCAATGCCATGGCGTTCCTCCTAGGTTCAGCATGAATATACGCATCACGGAACATTCATGCAAGAAGCTCCGGGGGCCCGGACCCCGGGGTGCACCTCCATGATCGCTCGTTCGGCTCCCGCGGTCCGCCCCCTCCCCCACCGCACCCCGCGGACCCCGCGCACCCCCGCGACGGGAAGCCGCGCCCGCGGACGTCGCGAGCCCGCAGGGCGCCCGGCGGGCGGTGCCGCACGGGCGCGACCGCCCCTTCGCAGCGAACCCGGCCCCGCACGCCCGCAGGACCGGCCGCGCGGGCCCGCCCCGGCCGCCGCGGTGCCGCACCTCTTCCCGCAGCGAGCCCCGCCGGGCCCGCGGCCGGCAGGCCGGGACGCCGGCGATTTGTTGACTTCCCATAACCTTCCGGCCAGGCAATCGGCGCCCTCCCGTACCTGAATCCTCGTCACTCCCCTGGAAGAGTGGCTCCCGTGCCGATCGGCGGGCAGCGCCCGTCGACGGCCGGAGTTGGCCGCACTCGACAGAAGGAGCGCAAGGATGGGTAGGGACAGCACGGTCGTCGTCACCGGCCTCGGAGCCACCACCCCGCTCGGCGGGGACACCGCCTCGACCTGGGCGGGCATGCTCGCCGGACGGTCCGGGATCGGCCCGATCGAGGAGGACTGGGCGGCGGACCTCCCGGTGCGCATCGCGGGCCGGCTGGCGGTCGACCCGGCCACCGTGCTCGACCGGGTGCAGGCCCGGCGGCTGGACCGCTGCGAGCAGGTCGCCCTGGTCGCCGCACGCGAGGCGTGGGCCGACGCGGGCCGGCCCGGGGTCGAACCGGAGCGGCTCGCCGTCGTGATCGGCACCGGCACCGGGGGCGCACTGACCATCCTCGGGCAGGACGACGTGCTGGAAGCCTCGGGCGTCCGCAAGGTCTCCCCGCACACCGTGCCGATGCTGATGGCCAACGGGCCCGCCGCCTGGGTGAGCATCGACCTCGGGGCCCGCGCCGGCGCGCACACCCCGGTCAGCGCCTGCGCGTCGGGCGCCGAGGCCATCGCGACGGCCCTGGACCTCATCCGCCTGGGCCGGGCGGACGTCGTCGTGGCGGGCGGCGCGGAGGCCTGCATCTGCCCGCTGACGCTGGCCGGGTTCGCGCAGGCCCGGGCGCACTCCACGCGCAACGACGCACCCCGGCAGGCGTCCCGGCCCTTCGACACCGGCCGCGACGGCTTCGTGATCGGCGAGGGCTCGGCCGTGATCGTGCTGGAACGCGCCGGGTTCGCCGCGGCCCGCGGCGCCCGCGTGCACGCCGTGCTCGCCGGGGCCGGTGTCACCTCCGACGCGCACCACATCACCTCCGCGCACCCGGACGGCCAGGTCCGCGCGATCCGGGCGGCCCTGGCGGCGGCCGGGCTGCCCCCGCAGGCCGTCGACCACGTGCACGCGCACGCCACCTCGACGCAGCTCGGCGACCTCACCGAGGCGCGGTCCGTCACCGAGGCCGTCGGCACGCACCCCTCCGTCACCGCCACCAAGTCGATGACCGGCCACCTCTTCGGCGCGGCCGGGGCGCTGGGGGCGATCGCCGCGATCCTCGCCGTCCGCGACGGCATCGTGCCGCCGACGGTCAACCTCGACTCCCCCGACCCGGCGGTGAAGCTCGACGTCGTCACCGGCCGGCCGCGGGAGGGCCGGCTGACGGCGGCGCTGGCCAACGCCTTCGGCTTCGGCGGGCACAACGCCTCGCTGGTGTTCACGGCCGCCCCCTGACGGCCCGCCGGGCGCGGGCGCCGCCGCCGGCCGCCACTGCGGCATCCGGTCGGCAGCGCCCGCCCCCGCCCGTGTCGCGGCCGGGGGGAGCCGCGGCACGGCCTACTGTCGGAAGCCCGGATCCCTCCGGGACGCCGCCGTCCGACCGCGAGGCCGCCGTGACCCGACCCGACCCCCCCGCCCGGCCGACCGTCTGCCTCTGCATGATCGTCAAGGACGAGGCCGCCGTCATCGAACGCTGCCTCGCCTCCGTGCGCGGCCTGGTCGACACCTGGGTCATCTCCGACACCGGCTCCACCGACGGCACGCAGGAGCTGGTCCGGCGGGCCCTGGACGGCGTGCCCGGCGAACTGCACGAGGAGCCCTGGGTCGACTTCGGGCACAACCGCACCCTCAACATCCGCCGCGCCCGCGACCGCGCCGACTACCTGCTGCTGATCGACGCCGACATGGTGGTCCGCCGCTCCGGCGACCTGCCCCCGCTCACCGCCGACTCCTACCTGCTGCGGCACCGGGCCGACCCCGAACACCGGATCAAGCGGCTCGTCCGCGGCAGCCTGGACTGGCGGTACGTCGGCGCCACCCACGAGTACCTCACCACCGACGGCCCCGACGCCACCGCCCACCTGGACGCGCTGTCGGTCGAGCACCTGGCCGACGGCGGCTCCCGCGGCGACAGGCTGGGACGCGACGCCCGCCTGCTGCGCGACGACCTCGCCCGCGACCCCGACAACGGCCGCACGGTCTTCTACCTCGCCCAGACCCTCCGCGACATGGGCGACACCCAGGCCGCGATCGGTCTCTACGAGCGGCGCGCCACCATGCACGGCTGGCCGGAGGAGGTCTACTGCGCGCTGCTGCAGGCCGGGCTGCTGCGGGCCGCCGCCGGCGACTGGCCGGGCGCCATGGACTCCCTGCTGCGCGCCTGGGAGAGCCGCCCGCAGCGTCTGGAGGCCTGCTACGAACTCGCCTCCCGGCTGCGCCTGATGAGCCGCCACCGGACGGCGTACACCTTCGCCCGGACCGGCCTCGAACAGATCGGCACCGGGCCGGACGGCACGGACGACCGGCTCTTCACCCAGCCCTGGGTCTACCGCTGGGGGCTGCTGTTCGAGTACTCCGTCGCGGCGTACTGGGTGGGCGACCTGGCGGGCTCGGCGGCCGCCTGCGACCGGCTGCTGGCCCTGCCGGACCTCCCCGAGTCCTACCGCCGGCACACCCTCGCCAACCGGGAGTTCGCACGGCAGGCCGCCTGAGCGGTGGCGGCCCGCCGGCGCCGGCCGCGCAGCCCTCACCGGCCTCCGGCCGCCGCAGCCTCTTGTTCGATATTTAGCTCATGTGCTAAATATCGAACCATGACAGCAGCAGACGACGACTCGGGCGTCTTCCGCGCCCTCGCCGACCCGACGCGCCGCCAGATCCTGGAGGACCTGCGCGGGGGCGAGCTCGCGGCCGGGCAGATCGCGGCCCGCTTCACCATCAGCGCGCCCTCCGTCTCCCGGCACCTCGGCGTGCTCAAGGGCGCCGGGCTCGTCACCGAACGGCGCGACGGCAACCGCATCCTCTACACCCTGGTGGAGGAGCGGCTCGCCGTCTGCGTCGGACGGTTCCTGAGCGCCGTCTGCCCCGAACAGATCGTGCTGCGCCGCACCAGGTGGCGGGAGACGGAGACCGGATGAGAACACCACCCCTCGCGAGCACCGTCGAACGGCGGCTGCTGGTGAACTACCGCACCGACCCCGGCACCACCGCCCGGCTGCTGCCCCCGCGGCTGCGGCCGCAGCTCGTCCGCGGTCACGCCGTCGCCGGGCTGTGCCTGCTGCGCCTCGGTGCCGTCCGGCCCGCCTGGGCGCCGGGCGGGACGGGCCTGCGCAGCGAGAACGCCGCGCACCGCATCGCCGTCGAGTGGGACGGCCCCGACGGCGTCGAGACGGGGGTCTACATCACCCGCCGCGACACCGCGTCCCGGATCAACGCCTGGGCCGGCGGCCGGATCTTCCCCGGCACGCACGGCCTGGCCGACTTCCGCGTCAGCGAGAGCGCCGGGGAGCTGTCCGTGGGCTTCACCACGCACGACGGCGCGGTGCACGCCGAGGTGACCGCCGCACCGGCCGACCGCCTCGACGGCAGCGTGCTCTTCGACGACCTCGCCGCCGCCTCGGCGTTCTTCCGCGCCGGCTCCCGCGGGTGGTCGCCCGCCCGGGAGCCCGGCCGGCTCGACGGCATGCGGCTGGAGACCGACGCCTGGCACGTCGAGGCGGCCGTGACGCACTCCGCGGCCTCGTCGTTCTTCGACGACCCCGAGCGCTTCCCGCCCGGCAGCGCCGAGCTGGACTGCACCCTCCTCATGCGCGGCATGCCGGCCCGCTGGCAGGCACTGCCGCCCCTGCAGGCCGCCTGACCGGCACCCGCTAGCGCTTCACCACGCGCAGCAGCACGAACTTCGGGTCGCTCGCCACCGTCCGGCAGTTGCCGAACAGCCGGCGGAGCTTGACGTGGTAGCCGAGGTGGCGGTTGCCGACCACCCAGAGCTCGCCGCCCTGCCGCAGCGCCGTACGGGCACTGCTGAACATCCGCCAGGCGGTGGCGTCCGTGATGGCCTGGTGGGTGTGGAACGGCGGGTTGTTGAGCACCAGGTCGACGCTGCCGGGCGGCACGTCCGCCATGGCGTCGCCGGCCGCGAACCGGGCCGGGGCGTCCGCACCGAGGTTGGCGCGGAAGGTCGCCTCCGCCGAGGCGACGGCCTGGTACGACTCGTCGACGAAGACCACCTCGGCGTCCGGGTTGGCGAGCGCAGCCGCCGTACCCACGACGCCGTTGCCGCAGCCGAGGTCGACCACCGTCTCCGGCCCCTTGCGCTCCGGGAGGTGGCGGAGCAGGAAGCGGGTGCCGACGTCGAGGCGGTCCGCGCAGAAGATGCCGGCGTGGTTGGTGACCGGCCGGCCGGAGACCACGCCGATCTCGCCCGGGAGGTCGTAGCTGCGCGGCCACGGGCTGCCGGTGCGGGCGATCGCGGGATCCGGGGTGCAGTGGATCAGCCGGGCCTTGCGGACGGCGAGCGAGGTGCGGGTCGGGCCGAGCACCTTCTCGAAGAGCTGCAGGGTGGAGGTGTGGATCTCGGTGGTCATGCCGGTGCCGACCACGACCGTGCCCTCGTGCACCGCCGGGGCCAGCCGGTGCAGCTGGTCCTCCAGCAGGGCGAGGTTCTTGGGCACCCGGACGAGCAGCACGTCGACCCGCTCGGGCGGGGTCTCACGCGTGGTCAGCAGCCGGACGGCGGCGGCGTCCCCGGGGTGGTTGCGGTCGAGGTTGGCGACCGTGGCCTGCCGGCCGAGGTAGGAGTCGCCGATCTGCACCGGGTGGTGGGCGGCGAGCGCGGTGGCGAGGGCGCCCCAGCGGTCGCCGACGATCACGACGGTGCCGCTCAGGTCGGTGCCGCTCTCGGCGAGGTGCTGCAGCAGGTAGTCGTCGGAGGCGTCCCAGGCACGCAGCTGATCGCGCGGGTCGTCGGGATAACGGGTGAGGTCGACCTCACCGAAGGGCGTGCTCAGGCGGTTCATCGTGCTCCAGGCTAGCCGACCGCGCCCCGCCGCCCGGCCGTCCCGCGGCGGGACGGCCCGCACGGGCGGGCCGCGCCGCCGTCAGGGGCGGCCGCGGTGGCGGGCCCACTCGTGCGCGAGGACGGACATCACGACGTCGTCGACCCGGTCGTCGCCGTCGCGCAGCGCCTCGCGCAGCACGCCCTCCGCGACGAACCCGGCCTTCTCGTAGACGCGGCGGGCACGCGGGTTGAAGGCGTACACGTGCAGCGAGACCCGGTGCAGGGCGAGGTGGCCGAAGGCGTGGCCGAGGACGAGCCGGACGGCCTCGGTGCCGAGGCCGCGGTCGCGGCCGCCGGGGCCGATCAGGATGCGGAGGTTGCAGCTGCGGTTCGGCCCGTCCCACTCGTTGAGCACCACCTCGCCGACGCAGCGGTCGGCGGCGCGGTCGACGAGGGCGAGGTCGAGCCGGTCGTCCTGCTCGTTGCGGGAGCCGTACCAGCGGCGCAGGTGGTCCTCGTCGAACGGCGGGTGGTGGGCGCTGCCGGTCAGCCGGCGCACCTCCGGATCGGCGATCGCGGCCGCCAGGGCGGGCAGGTCGGCGCCGGGGCGGAAGGGGCGCAGCAGGGCCCGGTCGCCGGTGAGGGTGGGCTTGTGCAGGAAGTCGGGGCTCACCCGGTGATTCTCGGCGACGGCCGGTGCGTCGGCCACGCGTTTTCCGGCGGCGCGGCGGGTCGCCGCGGCCGGGCGGGAGCGGCCGGGCGGGAGCGGCCGGACGGGAGCGGCCGGGCGGGAGCGGCCGGACTGCGGCGCGGCAACGGAGCGGCCGGGGCCGGTACCGCGCACGGCCGGACGACAGTATGCCGCCGCCGGGCGGCCCGCGGTGGCGGGTCGCGGCAAGTCGGCCGACGGGCCGTCGCGGCGGCCCGGGCCGGGTACCGTGCCAGCATGCAGACCAGGCCGACCCTGCCCGGCGCCGCCGTCCTCCTCCGGCCCGCCGGCCCCGCCGACGTGCCCCTGCTGGCGGAGATCCGGTCCACGGCCGAGGTGCGGGCCCGCTGGCGGGGCGGTCCCGACATGGTGGCGGAGGTGCGCTCCGACCTGTCGGACGCGCAGACGCCGACCCTGGCCGTCGAGTACCGGGGCCGGGTGGTCGGCGCGATCCAGTGGCACGAGGAGGAGGAGCCGGACTACCGGCACGCCGGCATCGACGTGTACCTCGACCCGTCGGTGCACGGCCGGGGGCTGGGCACCGACGCCGTCCGCACGCTCGCCCGCTACCTGACGACGGAGCTCGGCCACCACCGGCTGGTCATCGACCCGGCGGCGGACAACGCCCCGGCCATCGCCTGCTACCGCAAGGTCGGCTTCCGTCCGGTGGGGGTGATGCGGCGGTACGAGCGCGGGCCGGACGGCACCTGGCACGACGGCCTGCTGATGGACCTGCTGGCGGACGAGCTCACCGCCGCCGACCCGCCGGGGGGCGGGGGCGGCCTCCGGTCGGCGCTCCGGCGCCGGCTGGGCGGCGGCCGCACGACGCCGTGACCGCCTGCCCGAGCAGCCGGGCCGCCTCGGCGAGCGCGCGCTCCGGCAGGGCCGCGTAGCCGAGCACCACCGCCGGTGCGCCCTCCGACTCCAGCCGCATCGGCGTGACCGGCTCGACCCGGACGCCGCGCTCCGCGGCGGCCGCGACGGCCTCGGCCTCGGCGCAGCCGTCCGGCAGGTCGAGGTGGAGGTGGAGGCCCGCGGCGACGCCGCGCACGGCGGCGTCCGGCAGGTGCCGGGCGAGGGCCTCGGCCAGGGCGTCGCGGCGGCTGCGGTACCGGGCCCGGACGGCCCGCAGGTGGCGGTCGTGGCCGCCGTCGGCGAGCAGCCGGGCGAAGGCCAGCTGGTCGAGGACGGAACAGCCGAGGTCGGCGTACCGCTTGGCCTCGCGGAAGCCGTCCGCCCACGCGTCGGGCAGGACGGCCCAGCCGAGCCGGAGCCCGGGGGCGAGCGTCTTGCTGAGCGAGCCGAGGTGCACGACGTGGTCGGGGGCGAGCCCCTGGAGGCAGCCGACGGGCTCGCGGTCGTAGCGGAACTCCGCGTCGTAGTCGTCCTCGACCACCAGGCCGCCGGTGACGCGCGCCCAGGCGATCAGGGCGGCGCGCCGCCCGGGGGCGAGCACCACGCCGGTCGGGTACTGGTGGGCGGGCGTGACGAGCACGGCGCGGGATCCGGTGGCGGCGAGCGCGGCGACGTCCAGGCCGTCCGTGTCGACGGGCACGCCGACGGGCTCGATGCCGTGGGCGCGCAGCAGATCGAGGGTGCCCGGCGAACACGGGTCCTCCACCGCGAGGGTGCGGTGGCCGTGCTGCCGCAACTGCCCCACCAGCAGGGCGAGTCCCTGCGCCACCCCGCCGACCACGATCACCTGCCGCCCGGTCGCGGCCGCGCCGCGCACCCGCCCGAGGGAGGCGGCGAGGGCGGCCCGCAGCTCGGGACGGCCGGCCGGGTCGCCGTAGCCGAGGCCGCTGTGCGCCGTGTCGGCGAGCGCGCGGCGCAGCGCGGCCTGCCAGGCGGCGCGGGGGAAGGCCGACAGGTCGGGGGTGCCGGGTGCGAGGTCGTACCGGACGGGGTGCCCGGTGGCGGGCGGCGGGACGGGCGGGGCGGCGGGCGCGACGCCGTCCGCGACCCGGGTGCCCGACCCCGGGATGCTCACCAGGTATCCCTCGGCGACCAGTTGGGCGTACGCCTCGACGACGGTGCCGCGGGCCAGGCCGAGGTCGCGGGCGAGCACGCGGGTGGCGGGCAGCCGGCCGCCGGCGGGCGGGCGGCCCTGCCGCACGGCGTCGCGCAGCGCCCGGGTGAGACGGGCGGTCAGCTCGCCGCCGGTGCGGTCGAAGGCGAGGAGGAGCTCGGTCACGGCCGCGATCGTACGCCGCCCCGGCGCCGGAAGTGGTCCACTCCGGCGCTGCCCGGGTGGACCTGTCCGGCGGACCGCCTGCTGCCTAGCGTGGAGGGCATGCCACTCTCCGACACCGCGTCCGGCGCGCTGCGCGCGGGCACCGCGATGACCATGCTGGGCTGCTCCACGGCGGTGAGCGCCGCGTTCGCCGGCTATCCGCTGCTCGGCGGCCAGGCCGTGCGCTACCTGCTGGCGGCGGCACTGCTGGTGCCGATCGCGCTGCGGAGCGGCCTGCGCGGCCTACGGCCCACGCGCCGTGAGTACGGCCGGCTGGTGCTGGTCTCCGCGTCCGGCGTGTTCGCCTTCAACGTGCTGCTGGTGCAGGCGGTGCGGCACTCCGGTCCGGCAGCCGTCGGGAGCGTGGTCGGCGCGGCCCCGCTGCTGCTCGCGGTGCTCGCGCCGGCCCTGGTCCGCCGCCGCCCGCACGGCCGCACCGTCGTCGCCGCGGCGGTGGTGGCGGTCGGCGCTGCGGTGGCGCAGGGCCTGGGCGGCGGCAGTGCCGCGGGCACCTGGTACGCGCTGGGCACGCTCGGCTGCGAGGCCGGGTTCTCGCTGCTGGCGGTACCGCTGCTGCCGCGGCTGGGGCCGGTCGGGGTCTCGGCGTGGGTGACCGTGCTGGCGGTGCCGATGTTCGCGGTGACGGCCGCCGTACGGGACGGCCGGGCGGCGCTGCGCACCCCCACCGGCGCCGAGCTCGCCGCGCTGCTCTACCTCGCGGTGGTGATGACCGTGGTGGCGTTCCTGCTCTGGTACGGCGCGCTCGGACGGCTGGGGCCCGAACGTGCCGGGCTGTTCGCCGGGCTGGTGCCGATCACCTCGGCGGCCGCCGCGGCCGTGCTCGGCACCGGCACCGCGCGCGCCGGGGAGGTGGCGGGCGCCCTGCTGGTCGGCGCCGGGGTCGTCCTCGGCCTGCGGGGGCCGTCGGCCGGCGCGGCACCGGCCGCAGCACCGGCCGCGGGCACGGCGGACGGGCCGGAGCGGGCCCGCGCGGCCGCGCCCGCCGGCCCGTGACCGCCCGCCGGCCGGGAGCTCGGGCCGGCGGTGGAGATCACCGGGCTGGGGGCCTGTCAGCCGGACTTCGGGCTCGCGGGCGGCAGCACCGGGAACGAGGCCTGGTGAGCGAGCCGCGGCCCCGCCTCCTCCGCGAGCGGGCCGAGGACGTCGTCGAGCGCCAGGAACGCCTCCCAGAGGGGCTGTCGGCGGGCTTCGGCGAGCCGCCCGGCCACGAGGTCCTCCAGGTCGGCCTGGCGCCGGCCCTTCCAGATTTTGTCGGCGAGGCTGACCAGCAGTTCCTCGGTGCTGATGCCGGGCAGGGTCCAGGAGGCGTGCGTGCCCGCGTACCGGGCGCGGTCCGGGTGGACGCCGCGGGCCAGCAGCAGGGCCCGGCCCGCCTCCTCGTGCAGCGAGCCGGGCGCGGACAGCTCCTCGGGGTGCAGCACCTTGCCGACGTCGTGGGTGGCCGCGCCGTACAGGACGCCGGGCCGGTCCGCGCCCAGCTCCGCCCCGAAGGCGTCGACGAGTCGCAGCGCCACGTCGTGGACGAGCCGCAGGTGCGCCACCAGGCGGGGCGGGGCCCCGAGTCCGGCCAGCAGTGCGGCGGTTTCCGCCGGCAGCGGGGCCGGCTCCGGGACGGTTCGGATCATGTCCGTCGGTGTGCCCGCCGCGGTACCGCCGCCCGTGCCCGCCCCGGCCGCCGGCCGGCACGGCGGGCGGTGACGGGGTGGAGCAGGAAGCCGGCGGCGGAGGCGCCCGCGACCACGGCGGCGCACGAGCCGGCGAGCAGCGTCCACGGCACCACGATCTCGGTGCCCTTGGGCCACAACTGCGCCCCGGCCAGGACGAATCCGGCCGTCGCACCGCACCCGACGGACAGGGCGGTGATGACCGCCGCCTGCGTGGCGGACACGGTGCGGCGGGTCGGGCCGCCGAAGCCGATCACCCGGAGCAGCCGCAGCTGGGGCCGCAGTTCCTGCGCGGACGCGGAGACCGCCAGGAGCGTGACCACGAGCACCATGACCCCGGCGACGGCCATCAGGACGTTCCAGCGCACCGGCACGGGCGGGCTGTACGGCCGCTCGACGTGCAGGGCGGTGGCGGGGACGCCCAGCGGCTCCAGCGCCCGGCCGAGCCTGGCCTCCAGGTCGGGCGGCACGGCACCGTCCAGGGTGGCCAGGTACGTGGTGGTGACCGGGACGAGGCCGAGCGCCCGCGCGGCGCGTGCGGTGAGCACCGCCCGCGCCCGGTTGAGCGTGGTGCTGTCGACGGGGTGCTCCGCCACGGCCGCCGGGACGCGCCGCGGCGTCGCCGCCTGCTCGGGACCGGCGGCCAGGTCGACCGCGCCGCCGCGGACGAACACCGGGTCCAGGGCGAGGACGTGCCCGGCGGTGAGGGCCGCGGTCTCGGCGCCGGTGGGCCCGCGCATCGTCAGCGCGCGGAAGTCGTCCGGGGTGTCGACGATCTGCAGGCGCCCGAAGCGGCTGCCCGTCACCCCGCCCGGCGCGAGGATCGCCACCGGCGGCAGGGCCAGCCGCGAGAGCGCGCCCGCCTCCGGGGTGTCCGAGGCGTACACGCCCTGGACGGCCACCACCGGCCGGGTGGTGCCGGCGGCGGTGCGCAGCGCGTCCTCGACGGCGGCGGAGGGCGGGGCGTCGCGCAGCACCACCTCGACCTGGCCGGTGTGCCGGGATCCGGCGTACTCGCGGGCGTCCCGGGCGCTGTTGCCACCGACGAACAGCGCGGTGGCCGTCGCCAGGGCGACGGCGACCGTGCCGAACGCCACCGCGGCGGTCGGCCGGCGGCGGTCGCGGGCGAGGTCGCGGACGGCGAAGCGGGGGCCCGGCCGGAGCGGCCCGGCCGCGCGGCCGAGCAGGATCAGCACGTCGGGCACGGCCAGCAGCAGGGCGGCCAGCAGGACGACGCCGCCGGCCGCGCCGGGCGTGCTGGAGCCAGCGGCGACACCCGACACGACGGCGGCGGCACCGACCGCACCGAGGATCGCGCACCAGCGCCTGCGGCGGGTGCCGGCGCGGGTGGCCGGTGCCCGGTTCAGCCCGCTGCGCACCGTGCGGGCGGCGGCGAGCCGGGCCGGGATCCGGACCGCCAGGGCCCCGCACAGGACGGTGGCGAGCAGCAGCACCAGCGGACGGGGTGTGGCCGGGTCGACCGCGGCGAGGTCGCGGGCGACGGCGGAGCGGACGGCGGGCCGGACGGCGGCGCCGAGCGCCGTGCCCAGCACGACCCCTGCGGTGCCGCCGGCCGCGGCGGCGAGCAGGCCCGCCGTCCGGGCGACCCGGACGAGCCGGGGGCCGTCGAAGCCGATCGCGGAGAGCAGCGCGAACTGCCGTTGCAGGCGCCGCATCCGCAGGCCGAACACGGCTGCCGCGGCGCACAGGACCAGCAGGAGGCCCGGCACGGCGACGAGGCCGGGCTGCGCGGCGAGCAGGCTGCGGGCCGTGCTGGCGACCTGGGTGCGGGTGCGGACGGCGAGGTGCTGCCGGGCCGCGGGCGGGCCGAGGGCGGCGGTGCCGCCGGTCACGAGCCAGCCGCGGACGGCCCCCGACTCGGCGGCGTGCGCCGGGTTGAACCACCGGGCGAAGAGGCCCGGTCCGCCGACGGCGATGTCCGCGCGGTAGGCGCTCGGGTCCTCGACGACGCCGACGATCGTCGCGGGGGTGTCGGACCACCGGTGGCGCAGTTCGTCGCCGATCCGCAGGTGGCGGGTGGCGGCGAGGTGGCGGGAGACCGCGGCCTCGGCCGGGCCCGCCGGCAGGCGGCCGGCCGTGGTGCGCAGCCAGCCGTGGGTGACCGGTGCCGTCCAGTCGGTCTCGCGGTAGGCGGCCTGCACGGTGAGGCCGCCGACGACGACCGGGAACTGCGGGCTCCTGTAGTACGGGACCGCGGCGGTGCCCGGCGGGAGCGGGCCGAGCACGGCCGCCAGGTCGGCGGGGGCGGGGCCCGGTTCGATCCGGTCGATCTGGGTGTCCGCCTGCGCCATGGCCGTGGTGGCGAGCTGCGCGGGCGAGAGGTTGAGCGTGTCGACGACCGAGGCGGCGGCGGTGGCGAGCAGGACGGGCACGGCGAACAGTGCGAGCAGCATGGCGCGGCGCCGTCCCGTGCCGATCACGATCGTCCGGGCGAGGCGGCGGTCGAGGGAGGTGCCGTGCCGGTCGGTCACTGCGCGCCCTCGCGCCGTGCGGGGGCGGGTGGCTGTTCGATCCGCACGAGGGCGCCGTCCTTGAGGTGCACGATCCGGTCGGCGAACGCGGCGTTCGCCGGGTTGTGCGTGGAGAGGAGCACGGTGGCCCCGGCGTCGCACAGGCGGCGCAGCAGCATCATGATCTCCGCGCCGGTCGCCGAGTCGAGCGATCCGGTGGGCTCGTCGGCGAGGACGAGCCGCCGGTCGCCGACGACGGCCCGGGCGATGGCCACGCGCTGCTGCTGGCCGCCGGAGATCTCGTCGGGGTAGCGGCGGGCCGTCCCGTCGAGTCCGACCTCGGCCAGGGCCTGCCGGGCGGCGGTCCGGGCTGCGGCGCGGGGCACTCCGGCGCCTTCCAGGGGGAGGGAGACGTTCTCCTCCAGGGTGAGTTCCGGCAGCAGGTTGAGCTCCTGGAACACGAAGCCGACGGTCGTCAGCCGACGCCGGGCCAACTGGCGTTCCGGAAGGCGGCCGAGGTCCTCGCCGAGCACCCGGACGGCGCCGGCGTCGGCCCGGTCGAGGCCCCCGACGAGGCTCAGCAGGGTGGTCTTCCCGGAGCCGCTCGCGCCCATCAGCACGACCAGTTCGCCGCGGCCCACCTGCAGGCTGATGCCGTGCAGGGCGCGGACGGCGGCGTCGCCGGACGTGAAGGTCCGTGCGACGCCTTCGAGTTCCACGACGGGCACTCGGTTCTCCTCACGTGGTGCGGCGGTGCGGGGCCCGGCCGGGGCCCGCGTCCGCGGGGTCTCCGGCCGGGCGGTCGGTGGTCAGCAGGCGCGGTCGTCGGTGTAGACGACGACCGAGCTCGCCTCGTCATTGTTGTACCAACCGACGGATATTTTGCTGGAGTTGGTGTTCATGCAGGCACTGCCGCCGGAGGCGTTGGCGCCCCAGAACCACTTGGCGTCCCGGTACCAGGAGTTGTTGATCCAGGACGACGCGATGTCGTTGAAGCCGCTGAGGTTGTAGGTGCCCGCGGCGTCGCCGTGGTACCACATGCCGCCCTGGAAGCTCTCGTCGTTGTACAGGCAGACCCAGCCCACCTGGCAGGGGCCGGCGGCGGCGGCCGGGGTGGCGAGGCCACCGATGCTCGCACCGACGGCGAGCGCCACCGCTGCGGCCGTGCGTCCTGCGCGTCGTGCGATGCCCATACCCCAACCTCCTGCAGACGAACGACCGGCCTGTTGGCGGCCGTGCGCCCCGGACACTACCGAGCGTGCGCGCGCGGCCACAGGGTGGCGGCGGCGGGGCCGGGCGGCGACCGCCGCGATCGGGCCGGTGCGGGGCGGGGCCGCGCGACGCGGGCGGCGGGCGGGCGGCCGGGCCCACCGGACCCGTCCGTCCCGCCCGCGCCGTCCGCCCCTTCCGGCCCCGGCCTGCGCGATCTTCCCCACGCCCACCGGGGGGCACGGATCCGGACGCCCACCCTCCGGTCGCCGCCGCCGCCCGGCCCGGGGACGCAGGACGCCCGGAGGCCGGCCGCCCGCCCGGCGGAGGGCGCCCGTACCGCCCGCGCTGACCGGCGCGGATCCGGGCGGAGGCCCGCCGCGGCGCCGCCCGCGCCCACTCCTGCACCGGACACGACAAGTCGGCCGGAAACCGCCCCACCGGCGGCGACGTCGACGGCACCGCCGTGGCAGGGTCGGGGCATGCGCTACATCGTGATCGGCGCCGGCGCGGTCGGCGGCACCATCGGCGGCCGGCTCCACGAATCAGGCCACGACGTGGTGCTCGTCGCCCGCGGCGCCCACCTCGACGCCCTGCGCCGGGACGGCCTGCGGCTCACCACGCCCGAAGGCCCGCGCACCCTGCCGGTGCCCGCGACCGGCGGGCCGGAGGAGCTCGGCCTCCGCCCCGGCGACGTGCTGCTGCTCGCCGTGAAGACCCAGCACTCCCTGCCGCTGCTCGACCGGTGGGCGGCCCGCCCGGTGGCGGGCGGCGGCACGGCCGGCGAGCTGCTGCCGCTGCTCTGCGCCCAGAACGGCGTCGAGAACGAGCGCCTCGCGCTGCGCCGCTTCCGGCACGTGTACGGGGTGTGCGTGTGGCTGCCCTCCACCCACCTGGAGCCCGGCCGCGTCGTCGCACCCGGCGCCCCGCTCAGCGGCATCCTGCACCTCGGCCGCTACCCGGCCGGCCGGGACGCGACCGCCCGGCGGATCTCCGCCGACCTGGAGGCGTCCGGCTTCGGCGCCCCCGTCAGCGACGACGTCATGCGGTGGAAGTACGCCAAACTGCTGAGCAACCTCGCCAACGCGCTGGAGGCCGTCGCCGGGCCGGTCGAGGGCGGGCTGCGGGAGTCGGTCGCCGCCCGGGCGGCCGCCGAGGGCGCGGCCGTGCTCGCCGCCGCGGGCATCGTACCCGCGGGCGACGAGGAGCAGCGGGCCGTACGCGGGGACCGGGTGACGCCCCGGCCGATCGACGGGGAGACCCGCGGCGGCGGCTCGTCGTGGCAGAGCCTCGCCCGCGGCGCGGGCGACATCGAGGCGGACCACCTCAACGGCGAGATCGTGCTGCTGGGCCGCCTCCACGGCGTGCCCACCCCGGTCAACGAGGCGCTGCAGCGACTGGCGGGCGCGTTCGCCCGGGAGGGCCGGGCGCCCGGCAGCCTGCCGGACGCCGCCCTGGCGGAGCTGGCGGCCGGCTGAGGCCGGCCACCGCCGGTGCCGCCGCTGGTGCCGGTGCCGGTGCCGGGCTCAGGCGAGCGGGTCCTCCGGCCCGTACGCGCGCAGCCGCAGGGTGCGCGCGTCGCTCCGCGCGATCTCCTCGGCCTGCGCGACCAGCGACTCCAGGTTGTCCCGGCCCGCGTGCACGAACCTGCCGTGCAGCGCGTCGAACCGGCCGCGGGCGGCGTCCACCACGACGGCCACCGTGTACGGCAGCGATCCCCACTCCTTCATGTCCGCGAACATCGGCATGCGGGCGGTCATGTCGGTGGCGATCGCGCCGGGGCTGATGTCGAGCACCACCACGTGGTGCGCGGCGAGCGAGTCCGCGATGTTGTCGGAGAGCCGCAGCAGGGCGCCCTTGGAGGTCGCGTACGCCGTGTACCGGCCGTCGGGGCGCACCGCGAAACCGGAGTTGAGGTTGACCACCCGCCCGCGGCCGCGCCCGACCATGCCGGGCAGCACGCTGCGCAGCATGTTGTAGGGGCCGCGCAGGTTGGTCTCCACGACCTGCCACCACTGGTTCGGGTCGGTCTCCCACAGCGGCACCTCCGCGTGGTCGACCTGGCCGGCGTTGTTGACCAGCAGGTCGATCGGGCCGAGGTCGCGCTCGACGGTGCGGACGGCCTCCCGCACCGAACCGGGCCGGGTGACGTCGGCGCCGACGGCGACCCCGCGGCCGCCGTGGCGGACGCAGGCGCGGAGGGTCTCGGTCAGCGTGGCGTGCGTACGGCCGATCAGACCCAGCGCCATGCCCTCGGCGGCCAGCCCGACGGCGATCTCCCGGCCGATCCCGCGGCCCGCGCCGGTGACCAGGCCGACCTGCCCCGCGAGCGATCCCGTGCCCATGACGTGCTCCCTCCCTCGGCTGCCCCGCGATCCGAGGTCGCCCCGCATTCTGACGCCGCCCGGCGCCGCCGCGGGCCCGGCCGCCCGGGACACGTCCCGAGGTCATCCGAACGGCCCACGGCGCGGGACGGTGCCGGCGGGGTAGTACGGTCGAGCTGGACACGCGTCCGGCCCACCGTGCCCGGCGCCGACCCGCTGGACAGCACTTCGCCGGGCGATCCCCGGCATGACCGTGAAGGGCAACTGAGTGAGTGACATCGCGCGCGTCGGAGTGATCGGCTGCGGCCTCATGGGATCGGGCATCGCGGAGGTCTTCGCCCGGGCGGGGCTGGACGTCCTGGTCGCCGAGGCCACCGGCGAGGCCCTGGAGCTCGGCCGCACCCGGCTGACGGGTTCCCTGGAGACCGCCGTGAAGCGCGGCAAGCTGACGGAGGAGCAGCGGGCCGAGGCCCTCTCCCGCCTCGCCTTCACCACCGACCTCGCCGACTTCGCCGACCGCGACCTCGTCGTCGAGGCGGTCGCCGAGCGCGAGGACGTCAAGGTGAAGATCTTCGAGACCCTCGACCGGGTGGTCGAGCGCCGCGACGCGATCCTCGCCTCGAACACCTCGTCCATCCCGATCGTGAAGCTCGCCGCGTCGACCTCCCGCCCGGAGCAGGTCGTCGGCCTGCACTTCTTCAACCCGGCGCCGGTGCAGAAGCTCGTCGAGGTCGTCCCGACGCTCACCACCTCGGCCGCGACCACGGCGCGGGTGGAGGAGTTCGCCGTGCAGGTGCTCGGCAAGGAGCCCATCCGCGCCCGCGACCGGGCCGGTTTCGTGGTGAACGCCCTGCTGGTGCCGTACCTGCTCTCCGCGGTGCGGATGTTCGAGACGGGCGTGGCCACCGCCGCGGACATCGACAAGGGCATGGAGGCCGGCTGCGCCCACCCGATGGGCCCGCTGCGGCTGTGCGACCTGATCGGCCTGGACACCATCGTGTCGATCGCGGAGTCGATGTACGACGAGTTCAAGGAGCCGCTGTACGCGGCGCCGCCGCTGCTGTCGCGGATGGTCGACGCGGGGCTGCTCGGCCGGAAGTCCGGCCGGGGCTTCTACGACTACACGGCCTGACCGCCGACCCGCCCACCGGCCGCGGCCGGTGGGCGGGGGCGGTGGGCGGGGGCGGGGGGCGGTCCGCCGGCCGGCGCGCGGGGTGGGCCACCGGCGCGGTACAGCGCCGTCACAGCATGGTCACGGGTCTCGGCCCGCCGCACCGTCTCTGACACGGTGGTGCCATGCGAACTCGAATGATCGTCACCACCCTCACCGCTGCGGCCGTGCTCTCCCTCGGCGCGTGCAGCAGCGACGGCGGCAAGACCGCCGATGCGGCGCCGCCCGTGTCGCCGACCGCGTCCGCACCGGCCGCGGACGCCTCGTCCGCCGTCCCGGAGGCCCCGGCGTCGGCCACCACCGCGCTGCCCACCACCCTGCCGAAGCCGTCCGGCACCGCGGCGGCCGCGGAGACCGCGAAGCAGCTGGCGATGGTCGCCGGTCTGGGACAGATCGACCCGAAGCTGGCGCTGGACAAGGAGCGCACGATCGCCGCGGCGCAGCGCACCTGCGGTGACATCCACGCGGGCAAGGACGCGGCGACCGTCGCGAAGAACACGGCGGGCTACTTCTCGGGCGCCGGTTCGACGCTGTCGGAGCAGCAGGGCCAGATGATCGCGGTCATCGTGCAGGCGTCGATCTGTCCGTGACGCGGCCGCCCGCGACGTGACGGAGGGCCCGGGGGCGCGGTTCCGCCTCCGGGCCCTCCCGCGTGCCGCGGGCCGGGCGCGGCAGCGGTCTCAGCTGTCGATCTGGTACGGGTCGCCGTAGACCTTCCACTTCAGCGGCGGGTTGAGGTCGAAGTTCCGCGCGTTCAGGAAGACCCGCTGGGCGGTGTCGACGCGGCTGGTGTCGGCGTGCGCCTCCTCCTGCTTCATGACGACCTTGCGGGCGTCGAGGAAGGCGTTGAGGTAGGCGGTCTCGTCGCCGCCCTGGGCGGGGGTCCTGGCCTTCTTCATGGCGGCGGCGCGGATGCCGCCGAAGCTGTCGGAGCTGCTTCCGGGGCCGTGCATGACGATGGCGTCGTAGTAGACGAACTGGCCGAGGGCGCGGAGCCCGTCCTTCTTGGCCTGCGCGACGGCCGGGCCGAAGTAGACGCGGTCGCGCTCGTCGTCCTGGGCCTGCCGGAAGGTGCCGTCCTTGGCGGCGGTGGCCCAGTCCCTGGTGAAGGCGGAGCCGAGGCCGCTGTGCGAGTCGGTGCCGTCGACCTTCCGCAGGGCGGGGAGGTACTTGGCGAGGACGTTGCCGGGCCTGAGGTCGGTGTAGTGCTCGACGAGGTCGAGCATGTCGCCGGTGCCGGAGCAGAAGCCGATGATGCCGGCGGTGTAGCCGCGGCCGTCGCCGATGTCCTCGATGTAGGGGTACTGCGCCTTCCAGTCGAGCGAGGAGTTCTCGGCGCTGGAGACGAGCTGCATGGCGATGTCCTTCTTGTGCGCGTCGTCGAGGCCGACGGCGGCGGCCGTGACGACGGCCGCGTCGGCGCCGGACGCGCCGACGGCCACGGTGGCGACGGTCAGCGGGACGGCGGCGAGCAGGATCGCGAGGGCGGTCCGGACGGCCCGGGGGCGGGCGCGGTGGGTGCGGGGGCTGGTGCGGGCGGTGCGGTGCGGTGCGGGCATGGGGCGCTCCGTCAGCTCGACTGCGCGCGGGCACAGGAGTGCCCGAGCTCCGGTTAGGAAACTTTCCTAACCAAGAGTGAAGCGGTCATGGCATTGAACCCGCAAGAGGGGCGGAGCAACCTGCACGCTGCCTTAAGCCACCGCTAACGTTCGCCGGGCCGGCAGCCCCCGGCGGCGGAGCCCGCAACGCCGAAGGGCCCCGCCCCGGACTCAGGTCCGGGACGGGGCCCTTCGGGCCGATCGGGCGTCAGGCCCCGCGCAGCACCGCGCCGGTGCGGGCCGCCGCGACCGCGACCGCCGACGCGCGCGCGGCCGAGGCCTCGTCCGCGGTCAGCGTGCGGTCCGTGGCCCGGAAGCGCAGCGTGTACGCCAGCGACTTCTTGCCGGCACCCGCCTGCTCGCCGGTGAACACGTCGAACAGCCGGACGGCCTCCAGCAGTTCGCCGGCACCGTCGCGCAGCGCGGCCTCCACCTCGGCGGCCGGCACGGCGGAGTCGACGATCAGCGCGACGTCCTGGGTGGCGACCGGGTAGGCGGAGACCGCCGGCCCGGACACCGTGCGGGCGCCGTCCGCCAGGAGCACGTCGAGGTCGATCTCCATCGCGGCGGTGCGCTCGGGCAGGTGCATCGCCTTGACCACCCGCGGGTGCAGCTCGCCCGCGTGGCCGACCACACGGCCGTCCACGACGAGCTCGGCGCAGCGGCCGGGGTGCCACGGGGCGCGCTGCCCCTGGCGGACGGTCAGCTCCAGGTTGGCCGCGGCAGCGACCGTACGGGCCGCCTCCACCGCGTCCGCCCAGGAGGCGCTGGCGCCCTTGCCCCACCAGCCGGAGGGCACCCGCTCGCCCGCGAGGGCGACCGCGACCCGGCGCGGCTGGTCCGGCAGCGCGGCGTCGAGCCGGGCGAGCTCCGCCTCGCTGGGCCGCCGGTCGACGGGCAGCCGCGGGGCGACCTTCAGCTCGTCCTTGGGCAGGAAGACCGTGCCCGTCTCGAAGAGCGCGAGGTCGGTGTTGCCGCGGCCGATGTTGCGGCGCAGCGCGCCGAGGAGACCGGGCAGCAGCGTGGTGCGCAGCGCCGGCTCCTCGTCGTTGAGCGGGTTGACGAGCTTCACCGTGCGGCGCCGCTCGTCGTCCTTCTCCAGGCCGAGCGCGTCGAAGGCCGCGTCGCCGACGAACGGGTAGGCGTTGATCTCGACGAAGCCCGCGGCCGCGAGGGCCACGCCCGCGCGGCGGTGGAAGCGCTGGACGTCGGTCAGACCGCGGCCGGGCGGCACGTTGGGCATCCGCGCGGGCACGTTGTCGTAGCCCTCCAGCCGGATGACCTCCTCCGCGAGGTCGTACGGGTCCGTGAGGTCGGGGCGCCAGCTCGGCGGGGTGACCTCCAGGACGTCCGCCCCGGAGACCGAGCAGCCGACCTCCTGCAGGCGCCGGGTGACGGTCTCGCGGCCGTACCCGGTGCCGGCGACGCGGTCGGGCAGGTCGGCGGAGATCGAGATGGTGCGCACCGGGTGCGGTGCGGCGATGTCGGTGACCCCGGCCTCGGCGGTGCCGCCGGCGATCAGCACCAGCAGGTCGACGGCGCGCTGGGCGGCGGCGCGGGCGGCCTCCGGGTCGACGCCGCGCTCGAAGCGCTTGGACGCCTCGGAGGGCAGCTTGTGCCGCTTCGCCGTGCGGGCGACACCGACCGGGTCGAAGTGCGCGGCCTCGACGACGATCTCGGTCGAGCCGGTGACCTCGCCGGTCTCCGGGTCCACGACGGGGTCGAGGATCTCGGTGGTGGCGCCGCCCATCACGCCGGCCAGGCCGATCGGGCCGGAGTTGTCGCAGATCAGCAGGTCCTCGGCGACGAGCTTGCGCTTGACGCCGTCGAGGGTGGTGAGGATCTCGCCCTCCTCCGCCCGGCGGACGTGGATCGGGCCGTCGAGCCGGGACCGGTCGTACGCGTGCAGCGGCTGGCCGACCTCCAGCATCACGTAGTTGGTGATGTCGACGGTCAGCGAGATCGGCCGGATGCCGGCCTTCTGCAGGCGGCGCTGCAGCCAGAACGGCGACGGCGCGGCCGGGTCGACGCCGGTCACCGTGCGGGCGACGAAGCGGTCGCAGCCCGCCGGGTCGGAGACCTTCACCGGGTAGCCGTAGGCGTTGGCCGGGGGCACGTCGAGCAGCGCCGGGTCGGCCAGCGGCAGGCCGTACGCGGCGGCGGCCTCGCGGGCCACGCCGCGCAGCGAGAGGCAGTAGCCGCGGTCGGGGGTGACCGCGATGTCGAGCACCTCGTCGACGAGCTGGAGCAGCTCGATCGCGTCGGTGCCGACCTCGTGGTGCGAGGGCAGCACGAGGATGCCGTGGTGGTCGTCACCCATGCCGAGCTCGCGGGCGGAGCAGATCATGCCGGCCGAGGTGTGGCCGTAGGTCTCGCGCGCCGCGATCGGGAACGGGCCGGGCAGCACCGCGCCGGGGAGCACGACGACGACCTTGTCGCCGACCTGGAAGTTGGTCGCGCCGCAGACGATCTCCTGCGGCTCGCCGGTGCCGTTGGCGTCGCCGACGTCGACGAAGCAGTGCCGGATCGGCTTCTTGAAGCCGGACAGCACCTCGACGGAGAGCACCTGGCCGACCACCAGCGGGCCCTTGAGGTCGGCGCCGATCTGCTCGACGGTCTCGACCTCCAGGCCTGCGCGGACGAGCCGGGCCGCCACGTCACGGCCGGTCTCGCCGGCGGGCAGGTCGACGTACTCGCGCAGCCAGGAAAGCGGGACGCGCATCAGATCTCCATCCCGAACGGGAGGGTGAAGCGGACGTCACCCTCGACCATGTCGCGCATGTCGGCGACGTTGTGGCGGTTCATCAGGATTCGCTCCAGGCCCAGGCCGAAGGCGAACCCGCTGTAGCGGTCGGGGTCGACACCGGCGGCGATCAGCACCCGCGGGTTGACGACGCCGCAGCCGCCGAGCTCGATCCAGCCCTCGGAGGAGCAGGTGCGGCAGGGGCGGTCCGGGTTGCCGACGCTCTCACCGCGGCAGACGAAGCACTGGAGGTCGACCTCGGCGCTCGGCTCGGTGAAGGGGAAGTACGAGGGGCGCCAGCGCAGCTCCAGGTGGCCGCCGATGAGCTTCTCGACGAGCACCTCGATGGTGCCCTTGAGGTCGGCGAAGGTGATGCCCTCGTCGATCGCGAGGCCCTCGACCTGGCGGAACACCGGGGTGTGCGTGGCGTCGAGCTCGTCGGTGCGGTAGACCCGGCCGGGGCTCACCGCGTACAGCGGGGGCCGGCGCTCCAGCATGGTGCGGATCTGCACCGGGGAGGTCTGGGTGCGCAGCACGACGCCGGAGTCGGCGGAGCCGTCCGGGGCCTGCACGAAGAAGGTGTCCTGCATGGAGCGGGCCGGGTGGTCCTGGTGCAGGTTGAGGGCGTCGAAGTTGAGCCACTCCGCCTCGACCTCGGGACCGGAGGCGACCTCGTAGCCCATGGCCACGAAGGTGTCCTCGATGCGCTCGGCGAGGGTGGTCAGCGGGTGCCGGGCGCCGCGGGGTGCGCGGCCGTACGGCAGCGTGACGTCCACCGCCTCCTCGACGAGGACGCGCGCGTCGCGCTCCGCCTCCAGCTCGGCCTGGCGCCGGGCCAGGGCCTGGTTGACCGCTCCGCGGGCCTGGCCGATCAGCTTGCCCGCCGCGGCCTTGGCGTGCGGCGGCAGCGCGCCGATCTCCCGGTTGGCGAGGGCGAGGGGCGAACGGTCGCCGGTGTGGGCGACCTTGGCCTGCTTGAGCGCGTCGAGGTCGCCGGCCTCCGCGAACGCGGCGATCGCCTCGTTCCGGGCCTGCTCCACCACCTCGGGCTTGAGTGCCTCGACCTCGACCGGGTCGTACGACTTGTTGGGTGCCGACATCTCTATCTTTCCCGTGCTCCTGCTCGTGAAGTGGATGGCTCGCCCTTGCGCTACGCCCGGCGTGGCCGGAACACGGGCATCCCCTGCCCCGGTACCGGGAGGGGTGTCCGCGGCGCGGCCGCGCAGGGCGTCCCACAACGCCAAAGGTCGAGTGTAGTCGCAGCACGCCGACGGCCGGTTCGTCCGTCCGGGGCCGTGCGCGCGTGAGCCCGCCGGGCTGCGGACCCCAGAGGCTGCTAGAGCATGAAGTCGGGCACGCCGGCGGGCAGGATAAATCGGAACCGGGCGCCGCCGGAGGGCGCGCGGCTGATCCGGATCGCGCCGCCGTGGGCCTCGACGATGCCCTTGACGATGTAGAGGCCCAGGCCGGTGCCGCCGCGCTTGGAACCGCGCCAGAAGCGGGTGAAGACGCGCGGCATCGACTCCTCGGGGATGCCGCCGCCTTCGTCGCTCACGGTGACCGCTGTCCCTTCCACGATCCGGGGCGGGGTGCCCGGGAGCCCTCGGCCGGCGTCCTCGACGAGCTCGCGGGCCGGTGCCACCTCGATGGTGACAGTCCCCTCGCCGTGCCGCACCGCATTTTCCAGCAGGTTGCCCAGCACCTGGTCGATCTTGTCCGGGTCGGCCCACTGCTGGCCGAGGGGTTCGGTGATGCGGATGTCGAACCGCTCGGCGGGGATGCCGGCCGCGACCTTGCCGTCCACGTGCCGGCGGACGGCCGCCGCCAGGTCGACGACCTGCTTGCGCACCTCCAGCCGGCCCGCGTCGATCCGCGAGATGTCGAGGAGTTCGGCGATCAGCCGGGTGACCCGGTCGGCGTCGGCGTCGACGGTCTCCAGCATCACGCGCTTCTGGCCGTCGTTGAACCGCTCCCACTTGGCGAGCAGCGTCGCGGTGAAGCCCTTGACGCTGGTCAGCGGGGAGCGCAGCTCGTGCGCGACGGTGGCGATCAGCTCCGCGTGGCTGCGCTCGGTGCGGCGCCGGGCCTCGGTGCCGCGCAGCGCCACCACGACCCGCCGGACGGGCCCGCCGGGCCGCTCCCGGACGTACCGGGCGGAGACGAGCACCTCGCAGCCCCCGGGCAGCAGCAGGTTGCGCTCGGGCTGGCCGGTGCGGATGGCGAGGCCGCCGTACGGATCGGAGATCTTCCACCAGCGGCGGCCGTCGAGGTCCTCCAGCGGGAGGGCCTCCTCCAGCAGGACGCCCAGCACGGCCTCGGGCCGGCGGCCGGTGAGCCGGGCCGCCGCGCTGTTGAAGCAGACCACGCGGCCGTCCTCACCGGCGACCACCAGGCCGTCCGGCAGGTCGTCCGGGTCGAGCCCCGTCCCGTCCCCGACCATGGGCGTCCTCCCCTGACCCGCCGTGTTCCCGCCCCCGACGAGGCCGACCCTAGCGCCCCTGCGCCTGTGTGCGACACCCTCCGGGCGAGCGCTGGGCGCGGGCCGAAGCGTAGAGGCAGACGGCGGCGGCCGTGGCGAGGTTGAGGCTCTCGGCGTGTCCGTGGATGGGCACGCGCACCACCTCGTCGGCGAGTGCGCGGGTCTCCTCCGGCAGGCCCCACGCCTCGTTGCCGAACACCCAGGCGCCGGGCGCGCCGAGCGTGCCCTCGTCGAGCTCCTGGTCGAGGTCGCGTACGCCGGCGCCGTCGGCGGCCAGCACGCGCACGCCCGCCTCGCGCAGCCGGGCCACGGCCTCCTCGACCGGCACGCCGGTGGCGAAGGGCAGGTGGAAGAGGCTGCCGACGGAGGCCCGCACGGCCTTCGGGTTGTACGGGTCGACGGAGGCGTCGGTGAGGATCACCGCGTCCGCGCCGGCCGCGTCGGCGGTGCGCAGCACGGTGCCGGCGTTGCCGGGGTCGCGCACGTGCGCGAGCACGGCGACCAGCTGCGGACGGGCCGCCAGCACCTCCTCGAAGGGGGTGTCGATGAAGCGGCACAGCGCGACGACGCCCTGCGGGGTGACGGTGTCGCAGATCTCCGCGATCACCTCGTCGGTGGCGGTGAGCAGCGGCAGCCCGGCCTGCTCGGCGGCGTCGACGATGTCGGCGTGCCGTTCCAGCGCCTGCGCGGTGAGGTAGATCTCCACCACGGCGTGGTCCGCGGAGCCCGGCACCCGCCCGTACGCCACGGCCTCGCGGACGGCCTGCGGGCCCTCGGCGAGGAAGCGGCGGTCCTTGGAGCGCTGGTTGCGTCGCGCCAGCTTGCGGGCGGCGACGACGCGCGGGGAGCGCAGGGAGGTGAGCAGGGGGGTGTCGGTGCTCTGCATGCTCTCGTTCTCCGGAGGAAGGCGTTCGCTGGGAACGCCGGAAAGACGCTTCGGGCCCGCAGGTGTTGGTCACCTGCGGGCCCTACGTGCTCAACTGCCGTGCCGGTGCCTGGATCAGGCGGCGACCTTGGGGGCGTTGACGTCCTCCGGCAGAGCCTTCTGGGCGACCTCGACGAGCACCGCGAACGCGGCGGCGTCGTTGACGGCCAGGTCGGCCAGCATCTTGCGGTCGATCTCGACGCCCGCGGCCTTCAGGCCCTGGACGAAGCGGTTGTAGGTGATGCCGTTGGCGCGGGCCGCAGCGTTGATGCGCTGGATCCACAGCTGACGGAAGTCGCCCTTGCGCTTCTTGCGGTCGTTGAAGTTGTAGACGAGCGAGTGGGTGACCTGCTCCTTCGCCTTACGGTAAAGGCGGGAGCGCTGGCCGCGGTAACCGCTGGCCCGCTCGAGGATGACCCGGCGCTTCTTGTGGGCGTTTACTGCCCGCTTGACGCGTGCCACGTGATTACTCCTTGGGTTGGACCGCGGATGGCTCCGGGCGGTCCGTCAATCGATCGGGTCGGGAAGGATCAGCCGTCTCCCGCGGCCGGGCCGCGGGCGGGCGATCACTTGCCGAGAAGCTTCTTGATCTTCTTGGCGTCGGCGGGGGCCAGCTGGACGGTGCCGGCAAGCTTGCGGGTCAGCGTCGAGGGCTTGTGCTCCAACAGGTGGCGACGGCCGGCACGCTCGCGCAGCACCTTCCCGGAGCCAGTGATCTTGAAGCGCTTGCTGGCGCCGCTGTGCGTCTTCTGCTTCGGCATGTCGCCGTTTCTCCTCGTCGGTCCGCCCCGGCCCGCGCACTGCTGTGCGGGCCGGGAGTGGATTTCTCTGCAGGGCCGGAGCGGGAGCTCCGGCCCGGTTGGCCGGACCGTGCGGTCGGCCGAGCCCGTGGGCTCAGCTGTCCTGCCCGGCCTCGGCCGGCTGCTCGACCTCGGCAGCACCGGCGGGCTCGGCGGACTCCTCGATCGGCTCGTCCTCGGCGGAGAGCTCCGCCTCGTCGTCCTCGATCGGCTCGTCCTGCTCGGAGCCGGTCAGGGTGCGGCCCTGGCGCTCGGCCTTGCGGGCGTCCGCAATGGCACGGGCCTCGGCCATCGCCTCGGTCTTCTTCTTGTGCGGGCCGAGGACCATGATCATGTTTCGGCCGTCCTGCTTGGCCGAGGACTCCACGAAGCCCAGATCCTGGACGTCGTCCGCAAGCCGCTGCAGCAGTCGGAAGCCCAGCTCGGGGCGGGACTGCTCACGACCGCGGAACATGATCGTGATCTTGACCTTGTCGCCCTGCTTGAGGAACCGAACGACGTGACCCTTCTTGGTGTCATAGTCGTGCGGGTCGATCTTCGGCCGGAGCTTCATCTCCTTGATGACCGTGTGCGCCTGGTTCTTCCGCGCCTCACGGGCCTTCATGGCCGACTCGTACTTGAACTTGCCGTAGTCCATGAGCTTGCAGACCGGCGGACGTGCCGTCGCCGCCACCTCGACCAGGTCGAGGTCGTACTCCTGCGCAAGCTCCAGCGCCTTGGCAAGCGGCACGATGCCGACCTGCTCACCGCTGGGACCGACGAGTCGCACCTCGGGGACGCGAATCCGGTCGTTGATGCGGGGCTCGGTGCTGATGGGGCCTCCTTGGTTGCACCTTTTTCCGATGCGGCCGTCGGGCGGCGGTCGCACGTCGTGGTTTCGACCACTGGGCGGGGCTTCATTCATGCTTCGCTGCCCGGAAAGGCACCGAACGCACGAAAAAAGCCCCGCGCGGTACAAGCGGGGCTCCACACAACCGGGGCGCCCTCGGCGGGCGTCACTGGCGGCCGGTGCTGGTCGGCACCTGCCGCGGACCGGAACCCGTCGACCCGGAGGACGATCGGGTGGGAGACTTTCGCGGTTGCCCTCTCGGGCCTCCTGGGTGGAGCCTCCACTTGCTGGCCGGGCGTCCTTGCGGACTCCTGGCCGGTCAGTCTCGAATCATAGCAGCGTTCCCGCCGCCTCCGGTATTCCGCCCCCGCCGACGGCCGGACCGGCCGGACCGGCCGGGGAGCGCCGCCTTGTACGCTCCCTGGTGAACGTCCACCGGCCCGACGGAGTGAGTCACCTTGACCAGCCAGCCCCACGAGCACGACGACCAGGCGATCGGATTCGACGACCTCACCCGCGACATCGCCGAGGTGCCCGCCGTCGAGGTGATCACCACCGTCGCCGTGCACCTCATGAGCGCGGCCGCGGTCAAGTGCGGCCTGGCCGAGGGCGGCGAGGCCGACAAGGACCTCGACGAGGCGCGCAAGCTCATCACCGCGCTGGCCGGCCTGGTCACCGCGGGCGCCCCGGAGATCAGCAACTTCCACGCCGCGCCGCTGCGCGACGGCCTGAAGTCCCTGCAGCTCGCCTTCCGCGAGGCCTCCCTCGTGCCGGACGCCCCCGGCACCGGCCCCGGCGAGAAGTTCACCGGCCCCGTCTACTCCTGACACCGCCGGGCCCGGGCGCGCACCCGCCGCGCACCCGGGCCCGCGGGCGCGTCCCGGACCTGCGCGGGCGTGTCTTCAGACCTGCGCGGGCGCGTCCCGCCGGTAGAACGGCTCGCCCGCCGGCCCCTCCCGGAGCAGCGCCAGCTGCAGCCCGTGCTCCAGGCGCACCCGCAGGACGCCGTCCTCGGCCAGCCCCGCGACGAGCCGGTCGACCGGCCCGCGCAGTTCGTCCGCCGCCGTGCCGGCGGCCGGCACCAGCACGAGCACCGCGTCGACCTCCGGGCCGGGCCGCAGATAGCCGCGGTCCACGACCGGCTCGGCCGCCAGCAGCTCCCGCAGCGCCGCCAGCACCTGCGGATCGCGGGCCGGCGGCAGGTACGGCCGGTTCTCCGCGAGCGCCCGCAGCCGGGCGCCGTTCACCTGGTACGCGACCGGACCGGCCGGATCGACCAGCAGGGTGTCCGCCCGTTCCGCGTACGCCACCATCGCCGCCTGCGGCGCCGCCACCGGCGCCGGGCGGGCGTCGGCGCGCCAGCGGGCCATCGTCTCCAGCGAGGTGAACGCTGGCAGGGCGCGCCGGCCGTCCGCGGCCTCGACCAGGGGCACCGCCATGTCGCTGCTCTTCTCGTGCCGCAGCCCGTCCGCGCCGGTCCCGACCTCCCCCAGCAGCGCCACGATCGGCACCATCAGCCGGCTGCGGGTCAGTGCCGCGAGCAGCTCCGGCTCGGCGGCCGCGTCGGCCTCCCACGCGGTGAGGGCCTGCGCGAGGCGCGGGTCGGCGGTGCCGTCGTCGTCGGCGAATCCGGGGTTCGGAATGTTCTTGGGCTCCACCCGTCGAGGGTATGCCACCCCTGAGGTGCTTCTCAGACGGCACTCACCCGCACCTCACCCGGGCCACAGACGCCCGGCCCAGGATCACCGGCATGACGTCCCGACGACAGGCCCGCACGGCCGCGCGCCGGCGAAAGCGCCGCATACGCCGCGTGGCGCTGACCCTCGTGCTGGTGCTCGCCCTGGCCGGCACGTGGGCCTACCGCTCCGGGTCCGCCGCGGGCCACCGCTCCGCCCCGGTCTCCGCCACCGCCTCCCCCACCCCGGCGGTCGACCTGGACGCCCTGCTCGCCGACGCCGTGCAGGACGCCGTGCAGGACGCCGACGGCCATCTCGCGGTCGCGGTCCTCGACCCGGCCTCCGGGGCGAGTGCCGGCTACGGCACCGACTCCTTCGTCACCGCCAGCATCGTCAAGGTCGACGTGCTCGCGACGCTGCTGTGGGAGAACTCCGGCGAGCTCACCGCGCAGCAGAAGGCCGACGCCGTGCTGATGATCGAGAACAGCGACAACGACGCGACGACCCGGCTCTGGCAGGCCATCGGCGCGGACGAGGGCCTCGACCGCGCCAACACCGCGTTCGGCCTGAGCGCCACCACCGCCGGGACGGAGGGCTACTGGGGGCTGACCACCACCACGGCCGCCGACCAGCTGCAGCTGCTGCGCACGGTGTTCGAGGAGGACAGCGTGCTGGACGCGCCGTCCCGCACCTACCTGCAGGGCCTCATGGGGAAGATCGCCACCGATCAGGACTGGGGCGTCTCCGCCGCCGACGACACCGGCGCCGTCCACCTCAAGAACGGCTGGCTGCCGCGCACCGCCGAGGGCGAGTGGGTGATCAACAGCGTCGGCCGGGTCGTCCACGACGGCCGCGAACTGCTCGTCACCGTGCTCACCGACGGCTCGGCCACCAAGGAGGCGGGCATCGCCCTCGTCGAGTCGGTCGCCAGGGCCGCCACCGACGGCTTCACCACGGCCACCGGCACCGCGGCCGGCGGCACCCCGGCCGCGTCCGGGTCACCGGCCGCCGAAGCCACTACCCAGCGGTAGCCGGCATGTGGCACGCTGCCGCCATGGCCACCGACCTCGCCGCCGCCGCGTCCGGCACCGCCTCCGACCGCGCCCGCTACGACCGGGCGACCGCGCACCTGGAGGCCCCGCTGGCCGTCGTCGACCTCGACGCCTTCGACGCCAACGCCGCCGATCTGGTGCGCCGCGCCGCGGGCAAGCCGATCCGGGTGGCGAGCAAGTCGGTGCGCTGCCGGGCCCTGCTGGAGCGCGTGCTGGCCATGGACGGCTTCGCCGGGATCATGAGCTACACCCTCGCCGAATCCCTCCGGCTGGCCCGCGCGGGATTCGACGACGTCCTCCTCGCCTACCCGTCCGCCGACCGGGCCGCCTACGGCGAGCTCACCGCCGACCCCGTGGCGGCCGCCCGCATCACCGTGCTGCTCGACGACCCCGCCCAGCTCGACCTCGTCGACGCCGCCCGCCGCGGCCCGGAAGTCGTACGGGTCTGCCTCGAACTCGACACCGCCCTGCAGATGCTGGGCGGCCGGGTGCGGATCGGCGCGCGGCGCTCGCCGCTGCGCACCCCCGAGGCCGTCGCCGCCTTCGCCGAGCTGGTGCAGACCCGGCCCGGCTTCACGGTGGTCGGCCTGATGGCGTACGAGGGGCACATCGCCGGCGTCGGCGACCGGGTGGCCGGGCGGCCGCTGCGGTCGGCGGCGATCCGGCTGATGCAGGCGCGGGCCCGGGCCGAGCTCGCGGAGCGCCGCGCCGCCGTCGTCCGGCGGCTGCGGCAGGTCGCCGACCTGGAGTTCGTCAACGGCGGCGGCACGGGCAGCGTCGAGTCGACGGTCGCCGAGCCGGCCGTGACCGAGGTCGCCGCCGGGTCGGGCCTGTACGTGCCCCGGCTGTTCGACAACTACACGTCCTTCCGGGGACGCCCGGCGGCGCTCTTCGCGCAGCCCGTCGTCCGGCGCCCCGGGGTCGGCGTGGTGACGGTGCTCGGCGGCGGCTACCCCGCCTCGGGCGCGGCCGGACCGGACCGCTCCCCCGTGCCGTACCTGCCGGCCGGGCTGCGGTACGACCCGCAGGAGGGGGCCGGCGAGGTGCAGACCCCGCTGCTCGGCGCCGCCGCCGACGACCTGCTGATCGGCGACCGGGTGTGGTTCCGGCACGCCAAGGCGGGCGAGCTGTGCGAGCGCTTCGCGGAGCTGCACCTCGTCCGGGGCGACGAGGTCGTCGACACGGTGCCGACCTACCGCGGCGAGGGCCTGACCTTCCTCTGAGCGGGCGGGCCGCCCGCGCGGAGGAAGGCCGGGCCCGGGCTCAGGTGTTCGTGCCGTCCGAGGTGCCGCCGACGCCCGCGCCGGCGCCCTCGGCGGTGGCGATGCCCTTGACGATGGTGTCCATCACGGCGACGTCGGGCGCCTTGTCGGCGATGTCGAAGCCGAGGTGCACGGAGATCAGCGTGCCGGCCTTGGCGCCGGGGAAGACCACCGTCTCCACGTAGCCGTCGTTGCCCTGCGGGGCGTCGACCTTCCAGCGCACCAGGTAGCCGCTCCTGCCGTTGACGGTGACCGCCTCCGACTTCACCTCCTGGTGGGAGGTGATCTTGCCGTACGAGTCCTCGGCGGCGGCCGCGATGTCGGCGAGCGCCGCCTGCTTGGCGTCGCTGCCGGTGAGGTTGCCGGAGTTCGCCCCGGCCAGCGAGCACTGGGTCTTGCCGTCGGCGCAGGTGTAGGAGCCGATGCTGAGCGCGGCGTAGCCGGTGGTGTTGGTGCCGCCCGTCCAGCCGGCCGGGACGGGCAGGCTGATGGCGTTGCGGACGTCGACGGCGGTGTCGGCGGCCTGCGAGCCGCCACCCTGGCCGCCACCCTGGCCGTTGCCGTTGCCGTTGCCCCGGCCGTTCCCGCCGCCCTGGCCGTTGCCCTGGCCGTTGCCCTCGCCCTGGCCCGGGAGGCCGAAGCCGGGGAAGCCGCCCTCCGGCCCGGCGAACGCGTCGCCGCCGCCGGGGCGGGCGCCGCCCCGGCCGTCCGCGATGCGCGGACCGGCATCCGGGCCGTCGTCCATCGCCGCGTACGTGACGCCGGAGCCGACCGCGAGACCCGCCACCGCCGCGACGGCCGCGGCGACCACCACGGCACGGGACGGCTTGCGCCGGGCCTTCTTCGGCGGGGCGCCCACCGGCATCGGCGGCAGCTCGGGGTAGCGGACGGTCGAGTCGTCCTCCAGGATCCGGCCTTCCAGCACGGTGGTGCCGCCGGGGGCGGCGTCGTCGGGCCCTGCGGCGGCCGGCCCGCCGGGGGCGGGCCGGGTGGTGGCCGTCCAGCCGGTGCCGTCCCAGTAGCGCTCGGGGCGCGGGTCGGTCGTGGTGTCCTTCGGGTCCGGGTACCACCCGGCGGGAATCTGCTCGCTCACGGCACCGAATCTAAGGGCGCGCACATAAGCCCGATATCAGCGCGGGGCCCGAATCGCCCGTTCCGCGATGAGATTACGGTGAGAATCGGATCAGGGTGCCGTTGACCCCCGCCGCGTCGTCGCTCGCGAGGTACGCGGCGGCGGCCGCGAGCCGGGTCGCGTCGCCTCCCCCGCCCAGCGCGTTGACCCGGATGCCCTCCGGGCCGAACTGTCCGGCCAGCACCCGGGTGAGCTCGGCGACGCCGGCGGCCGCCACCGCCGCGGCCACCCCGCCCTCGGCGGCCGGGCCCGCCAGGTTGACCACCGAGCCGTGCCCGTGCCGCCGCAGGTACGGCAGCGCCGCCCGGCAGCCCAGGAACACCGCGGTGAGCCGGGTGTCCTGGACGACCCGCCAGGCGCCGGGCGGCACGTCGAGCACCGGACCGTCGGCCGGCGGCGCCCCGCACGGGCCGTTGACCACGGTGTCGACCCCGCCCAGCGTCTCGTACGCCTCGTCGAAGAGCGCCTCCACCATGGACTCGTCGAGCGGGTCGGTGTGCACGAACAGGCCGCCGACGGACCGCGCGACCGCCTGCCCCGCCCGCTCGTCCGGATCGGCGCAGACCACGCGCGCGCCCTCGGCGGCGAACCGCCGGGCGACCGCCGCCCCCGCCTCCCCGGCGAAGCCGCTGACCCCGGTCACCACCGCGACCCGCCCGGCCAGCCGCCCGGGCACCGCCTCCGGATGCGCCCCGTCCATGCGCCCACCTCCCACGCCACCACGCTCCGACACGACACGGTTACCGTACGTCGTACCGCCGACGGCGGGGGTACCGGACGTGCCGACACGGCAGATCACCACGTCGCAGCAGGTGAGGCGGCAGAATGCGCGCCATGACACCACGGCCTGTGATCGGCATCAGCACCCACGTCCTCGAAGCGGCCTGGGGCCGCTGGGACACCATCCGCACGGTCCTGCTGGGCGAGCGCTACCCGGCCGTGGTGCAGGCCGCGGGCGGCCTCGCCGTCCTGCTGCCGCCCGACGCGGCCGAGCACGCCGCCGACGCCGTCGCCCGGATCGACGCCCTGGTGATCGCCGGCGGCTCGGACGTCGACCCCGCCCGGTACGGCGCGGCCCGGCACCCGGAGACGGTCGCCTCCGAGCCCGAGCGGGACGCCTGGGAGACGGCCCTGCTGCGCGCCGCGCTCGACGCCGGGCTGCCGGTGCTCGGCATCTGCCGCGGCATGCAGCTCCTCAACGTGGTGTGCGGCGGCACCCTCCTGCAGCACCTGCCGGACGTCGTCGGCCACCTCGGGCACGTCGGCGCGGCCGGCACCTACGGGCGCCACCCGGTGCGGCCGGTGCCCGGCACCCTGGTCGGCGCGCTGCTGCCGGAGGCCTCGGTCGACGTGCCGACCTTCCACCACCAGGCGGTGGACCGGCTCGGCGCGGGCCTGTCCGTCTCGGCGTGGGCGGAGGACGGCACCGTCGAGGCCGTGGAGGGCGCCGGCTTCACGATCGGCGTGCAGTGGCACCCCGAGCAGGGCGACGACCTGCGGCTGATGACCGCCCTGGTGCGGACGGCGGCCGCCCGGGCCGCGGCCGTGCCGGGCTGAGCCCCGCTCCCGCGGACCCGCTCACGCGACCGGCAGCCCCGCGGCCGCCGCGAGCACCCCGAGCCCGCCCGCGGCCAGCAGGCAGCCGACCACCCCGCGCCGCGCGACCGGCAGCCACCCGACCGCCGCCGCGAGCACCGCGAACTGCCAGCCGTGGTGCAGGGCGAGCGCCAGCGGCAGCGCCGACCCGGCGACGGCCCCGACCGTCGCCGGGCCCGCCCCCGTGAGGAAGTCCTGCACGCGGGCGTCGGCCCGCAGCCGGTCGAAGTGCGCCGCACCGAACACCACGAACGCGAACGACGGGGCGAAGGCGACGGCCGCGGCGAACAGCGCCCCGGCGGGGCCCGCCGCGGCGTAGCCGACCGCGGCGACGGTGTGCACCACCGGACCGGGGGTGATCTGGCCGAGCGCGACGGCGTTCAGGAACTGCCCGTCCGTCATCCAGTGGTGCCGGTGCACCGCGTCCGCCTGCATCAGCGGGATGATCACGAACCCGCCGCCGTACGAGAGCGCGCCCACCTTGAGCGCGACCCAGGCGAGCGCGCCGAGGCCGCCCGCCGCCGGTGCCGCCGCGAGCACGGGCAGCAGCGGCGCGGTCCGCCGCCGCCCGGGTGCCGGACGGGCACGGCGGACGGCGACCTCGGTCAGCCCCGCCGCGAGCAGGACCAGCACCAGCCACGGGCCGGCGAGCACCGCGGCCGTGGCGCCGGCCAGGGCGTAGCCGGCCCAGCGCAGCCGCGGCCCCGCCGCCCCGCCCGCCGCCCGGGTCGCACCGATCCGGGCGAGCCCGGCCGGGACGAGGGCCGCCGCCGCCTGCACCGCGACCGCCGGAACGGCCGCGCCCGCGCCGGCCGCGGCGCCCAGCACCCAGCGCGGCGGGTCGCCGCCCAGGAAGAGCGCAGACAGGGCGATGATCATCACCAGGCCCGGCGCGATGAAGAAGAACCCGCCGGTCAGCGCGCCCGGAGTGCCGCGCAGCCGCCAGGCGGTGAAGATCGCCAGCTGGGTGGAGGCCGGGCCCGGCAGCAGGTTGGTGGCCGCGACACCGTCCTCGAACTCCTCGGCGGAGAGCCGTCGGTGCCGCTCCACGCAGAGCCGGCGCAGCAGCAGGATGTGCGCGGGCGGCCCGCCGAAGCCGAGGACGCCGATCCGTCCCCACTCCCGTGCGATCGTGCCGAGCCCCACCCGGCCGTCCTGCTCCGCCACCGCCCGCCCTCCCCTGCCCTCGTCGGCCTCGCGCGGCCACCGTCACCGTCACCGTCACCGCTGCTGCTGCCGCTGCCGCTGCCGCTGCCGTGCGGACCGTACCGTCCCCGGGTGTACGGACGGTGTACGGCAACGACAACGGTGACCACTGCAGTCTTTGGATCTTCCTCCGAAGTGCGGTTCACTTCGGGTGCGGGCCGTGAGCGCCCGAACGGGCAAGGGGACGGGCACGACGCGCGGGAGAGGACTCCGATGGCCTGGCGCCACGACGACGAGCACGACCACGGCACCACGCACCGGCACGGCCGCGGCCCCGCGGACGGCCACGGCCACGGCCACGGGGACCACGGGCACGCCGACGGCCACGGGGGACGCGGGCACAGCCACGCGGTGGCCGCCGACGCCGACCGCCGCTGGCTGGTCGCCGCCCTGGTGCTGATCAGCGTCTTCATGGTGGGCGAGGTCGTGCTCGGTCTGGCCGCCGGGTCGCTGGCCCTGATCTCGGACGCCGCCCACATGCTCACCGACGCGGCGTCGATCGCCCTGGCCCTGGTCGCGATGCGGCTGGCCGCCCGCCCGGCGAAGGGCGGCTACACCTACGGCCTGAAGCGGGCGGAGATCCTCTCCGCCCAGGCCAACGGCGTGACCCTGCTGGTGCTGTCGGCGTGGCTGGCGTACGAGGCGGTGACCCGGCTGATCTCGCCGCCGGACGTCGCCGGCGGGCTCGTGCTCGCCACGGCCCTGGTCGGCATCGTCGTCAACGTCGCCGCGACCTGGTGCCTGTCGAAGGCCAACCGCAGCTCGCTCAACGTCGAGGGCGCCTTCCAGCACGTGCTGACCGACCTGTACGCCTTCGTGGCGACCGCGCTGGCCGGTCTGGTCGTGCTGCTCACCGGCTTCGTCCGGGCGGACGCCATCGCGTCGCTGGTGGTGGTCGCGCTGATGGTGCGGGCCGGGTCCGGGCTGGTGCGTGACTCGGCGCGGATCTTCCTGGAGGCCGCGCCCGCCGGGATCGACCCCGACGCGGTCGCCGACCGCCTGGTGGCCGTGCCGCTGGTCGAGGAGATCCACGACCTGCACATCTGGGAGATCACCTCGGGCGAGCCCGCCCTCTCCGCGCACGTGCTGGTCGCGCGCGGCGGCGACTGCCACGCCGTCCGGCGGGAGCTGCAGCGCCGGGTCCGCGAGGAGTACGCGATCGGGCACGCCACCCTGCAGGTCGACCACATCGGCGAGGACGCCGACCAGGAGCTGCTGCAGATCAGCCGGACGGCCGTGGCCGGGGTCGAGCACTGCGCCGACGCGCACGGCCCGGTGCACCGCAGCGGGCCGCACGAGCACTGACGGTCCCGTACGGCATGATGCGGGGCGTGACCGCACCGCGCCTGATGCTGCTCGACACCGCGAGCCTCTACTTCCGTGCCTACTTCGGCGTGCCGGAGTCCCTGAAGTCCCCGGACGGCGAGCCGGTGAACGCCGTCCGCGGTCTGCTCGACTTCATCGCCCGGCTCGTCCAGGACCACCGCCCGGACCACCTGGTCGCCTGCATGGACGCCGACTGGCGGCCGCAGTGGCGGGTCGACCTCATCCCCACGTACAAGACGCACCGGCTCGCCGCCGAGCCCGCCGTCGACGGCGAGGAGGAGATCCCCGACACGCTCGCACCGCAGGTGCCGGTGATCGAGCAGGTGCTCGACGCGCTCGGCATCGCCCGGGTCGGCGTCCCCGGCTACGAGGCCGACGACGTCATCGGCACCCTCACCGCCCGTTCCGCCGGGCCCGTCGAGATCGTCACCGGCGACCGCGACCTCTTCCAGCTCGTCGACGACGCCCGCGGCATCACCGTCGTCTACCCGGTCAAGGGCGTCGGCTCGGCGCAGACCGTCGACAACGCCGCGCTGCTGGAGAAGTACGGCGTCGACGGCGCCTCGTACGCCGACATGGCGGCCCTGCGCGGCGACGCCAGCGACGGCCTGCCCGGAGTGAAGGGCATCGGCGAGAAGACCGCCGCCCAGCTGATCCGGACCTACGGCGACCTGGCGGGCGTCCGGGCCGCCGCGGCCGACCCCGCGTCGAAGCTGACCCCGGCCCGGCGCCGGAACCTGCTGGAGGGCGCGCCCTACCTGGACGTCGCCCCGACCGTCGTCCGGGTCGCCCTGGACGTGCCCCTCCCGGAGTTCGACCCCGGCCTGCCCGCCGAACCGCTCGACCCGATGGCCCTGGAACACCTCGCCGCCCGCTGGGGCCTCGGCGGCTCCCTGGAGCGCCTCCTGGCCGTACTGGGCGGCGGCACGCTCTGACGCCGCGGATCCCCGGGGCGTACGCCCACGGGGTCCGCGCGGGTCGGCCGGGCACGACTGCGGGCGGCCCCGTCGACGGGGCCGCCCGCGGTCGTGGACGGCAGGTCAGCCGACCGAGGAGTACGCGATGATGCCGCGGCGCAGGGCGTCGACGGCCTTGCGGGCGGTGGTGCGCAGGTCGGCGTCCTCGCCGGCGGCGTCCTGGATCTGGCCGAGGACGTCGATCAGCTGCTTCGTCCAGCGGACGAAGTCGCCGGCCGGGAGTTCGGCCTCGCGGAGCACCGAGTCCAGGTTGTGGCCGAGGGCCCAGCGGTAGGCGACCCAGGCGAAGCCGAGGTCGGGCTCGCGCTGGCCGACGCCCTCGGCGGTGGAGATCTTGTGCTGCTCCTCCAGGGCGTCGAGGTGGCCCCAGATGCGGATCATCCGGCCGAGGGCCTCCTTGGTGCCGCCCTCGGGCACGCGGGGCGCGGTGGCGTCGTCTGCCTGCCGCGACTCGTAGACGAGGGCGGAGGCGCAGGCCGCGAGCTCGGCGGCGCCGAGGCCCTTCCAGACGCCCTCGCGGATGCACTCGGAGGCGAGCAGGTCGAGCTCGCCGTAGAGCCGGCCGAGGCGCTTGCCGCTGTCGGTGACGGTGTCGCCCTGCAGGTAGCCGAGGTCGGTGAGCAGGCCGCAGACCCGGTCGAAGGTGCGGGCGATGGTGTGCGTGCGGGAGCGCATGCGGCGTTCCAGCAGCTCGGTGTCCCGGTGCAGGCGGTGGTAGCGCTCGGCCCAGCGGGCGTGGTCCTCGCGCTCGTCGCAGCCGTGGCAGGGGTGCTGGCGGAGGGTCGCGCGCAGCCGGCTGATCTCGGGGTCGTCCGCGGCGGCGGCGCGGCCGCGGCGGTAGCGCTCGGGTTCGAGGTGGCCGGCCTTGGTGCGCAGGGCGGAGGCGAGGTCGCGGCGCGACTGGGGGCTGCGCGGGTTGAACGACTTCGGGATGCGCAGCCGGTCGACGGCGCTGACCGGGTACGGGAAGTCGATCATCGCGAGGCGTTTGACCTGGCGTTCCGCGGTGAGCACGACCGGGCGCGGACCGTCCTCGAAGTCGGGGTGCCGGCCCGGCCGCGGACCGCCGCGGTGCACCGGGGGCAGACCGGGGTCGAGGACGAGGGCGAGGCCGGCGAACTTGCCGGTCGGCACGTGGATGACGTCGCCGGGCTTGAGCTGCTCGACGGCCTCGATCGCGGCGGAGCGGCGCTGGCCGGTGCCCTCGCGCGCGAGTTCGTTCTCACGGTCCTTCAGCTGTCTGCGCAGGGCCATGTACTCGTCGAAGTCGCCGAGGTGGCAGGTCATCGACTCGCGGTAGCCGTCGAGGCCCTCCTCGTTGCGCTGCACCTGGCGGGCGATGCCGACGACCGAGCGGTCCGCCTGGAACTGCGCGAAGGAGGTCTCCAGGAGCTCCCGCGAGCGGTGCCGGCCGAACTGGCCGACGAGGTTGACGGCCATGTTGTAGGAGGGGCGGAAGGACGACCGCAGCGGGTAGGTGCGGGTGCCGGCGAGGCCGGCCAGCCCCTCGGGGTCGATGCCGCGCTGCCAGAGCACCACGGCGTGGCCCTCGACGTCGATGCCGCGGCGCCCGGCACGGCCGGTGAGCTGGGTGTACTCGCCGGGGGTGATGTCGGCGTGGGTCTCGCCGTTCCACTTGACGAGCTTCTCCATGACCACCGAGCGGGCGGGCATGTTGATGCCGAGGGCGAGGGTCTCGGTCGCGAAGACGGCCTTGACGAGGCCCTTCACGAAGAGTTCCTCGACGACCTCCTTGAAGCGGGGCAGCATGCCGGCGTGGTGGGCGGCGATGCCGCGCTCCAGCCCGTCCAGCCACTCGAAGTAGCCGAGGACGTGCAGGTCCTCGTCGGGGATGTCGTGGCAGCGCTGCTCGACGAACTCCCGGACCTGCCGGCGCTCGGCGTCGCGGTTGAGCCGCAGGCCGGAGGAGAGGCACTGCTGGACGGCCGCCTCGCAGCCCGCCCGGCTGAAGATGAAGGTGATGGCGGGCAGCAGGCCCTCGGCGTCGAGGCGTTCGATGACGTCGACGCGGCCGGGTGTCCAGATCCGGCCGGGGCGGCCGGTGGGCATGGAGCGGCCGCGGCCCTTCGCGAAGCGGTCGCGGCTGCCGGTGCGGTCCATCTCGGAGCGGGCGAGGCGGACGAGTTCGGGGTTGACGGCCTTGGCGGGGTTGCGGGGCGCGGCCTTGGGGCGGCCGTCGCGGTCCGGGTTGGCGAACAGGTCGTACATCCGGTTGCCGGCCATGACGTGCTGCCAGAGCGGCACGGGGCGGTGCTCGGAGACGATGACCTGGGTGCCGCCCCGGACGGTGTCCAGCCAGTCGCCGAACTCCTCGGCGTTGGAGACGGTCGCGGAGAGCGAGGCGAGCACGACCGACTCGGGGAGGTGGATGATGACCTCCTCCCAGACCGCGCCGCGGAAGCGGTCGGCGAGGTAGTGGACCTCGTCCATCACCACGTAGCCGAGGCCGTCGAGGGCGCGGGAGCCGGCGTACAGCATGTTGCGCAGCACCTCGGTGGTCATCACGACCACCGGGGCGTCGCCGTTGACGCTGTTGTCGCCGGTCAGCAGGCCGACCTTGGCCGCGCCGTAGCGCTTCACGAGGTCGCCGAACTTCTGGTTCGACAGCGCCTTGATCGGCGTGGTGTAGAAGCACTTGCGGCCGCTCGCCAGCGCCAGGTGGACGGCGAACTCGCCGACGATGGTCTTGCCGGAGCCGGTGGGCGCGGCGACGAGCACGCCCTCGCCGGCCTCCAGGGCCTGGCAGGCCTCGATCTGGAACGGGTCCAGCGGGAAGTCGTAGAGCTGCTGGAAGCCGTGGAGGGCGGTGGCCTGTTCGGCGGCCCGGCGGCGGGAGGCCGCGTAGGCCTCGGCCGGACTGAGCTGCTCCTCGGGCAGGGGGGCGTTCATCGGCGTCACCTTCTCTTCCCGTGGGTGTGCTGCCCGTGCGGGCCTGACGGGTGCGCAGACGGCGACGCCTGCGGCTGCGGGGCCGGGCGCGACGAGCGTCGGGCAGGGCCGCAGCGGGTGTGGTTGCTGTGGTGATCGAGCATCTCGCCCAGAGGTTACCCGGCGTGGCCGACATCGATAGCACCGTTTTTCGGGTCAGGTCGGGGGCGGGTGTCCGGCGGGGAGCGCGCGGGCGTCCGGCGGGGTCCGGACGGGCGCGCCGCGGGGTTCGGAGCCCCGGGCCGTCGCACCGCGTGACCGAGTCGTCCCCTTTCCTCGCAGGCGCGTTCGGCCTTCACTCCCGGGCGCCGGGCGCGGCGCGTCCCGGCGGCGGCGCACCGGAGCGGCCCGGCCGTGCACGCCGCACGGGGCGGGCGACTGGCCGTTCTTTCACATCCTGAGTTGCAAATGTCTTCAACCAGTAGCCGAAACGCCTCGGAACGATCCCTGAACGGTCATTCACGGTCTCTTCTGATCATCGACCGAAGATTTCGCGACGGCCTCCCTACAGTCGGTGCCGAACCCGCCCCGGCCGTCCGGGGCACCGGCGACAGCAGGAGGAAGACGATGGCGAACCCTGAGACCGCGCTCAAGGAGGCCATGGCGATCGAGGGCGCGATCGGCGTCGCGCTCGTCGACTACGGCAGCGGCATGGCACTGGGTGCTCTCAGTGACGGCGGTGACCTCGACCTCAACGTCGCCGCCGCCGGCAACACCGACCTCGTCCGCGCCAAGATGCGGACGATGGAGATGCTCAACCTCCACGACAACGAGATCGAGGACATCCTGATCACGCTGACCAGCCAGTACCACCTGATCAGGCCCCTCACCACCACCACCGGCCGCGGGCTCTTCCTCTACCTCGCCCTCAGCCGCACCCGCGCCAACCTGGCCATGGCCCGCCACCAGCTGCGGCGCATCGAGGCGGGCCTCGAAGTCTGACCGGCACCCCCGGCACGGCGACGGAGAGGGGGACGCGTGCCCGTACCGCTGTACCAGGCGAAGGCCGAGTTCTTCCGGATGCTCGGGCACCCGGTCCGCATCCGGGTGCTGGAGCTGCTGCAGGCCGGCCCCACGCCCGTCCGCGACCTGCTCGCGGACATCGACATCGAGCCGTCCAGCCTGTCGCAGCAGCTCGCGCAGCTGCGCCGGGCCGGCCTCGTGACCGCCACCCGCGAGGGTTCGACGGTCGTCTACGCCCTGGCCGGTGCGGACGTCGCGGACCTGCTGCGCGCCGCCCGGCGGATCCTCACCGAGCTGCTGCAGGACCAGGGCGTGCTGCTGGCCGAGCTCCGGGCGTCCGACTGATCCCCGCCGGCCTCCGGCCCCGGCCGACCCGCACGAGGGGCGGCCGGGGCCGGAGGGTACGGTGCAACCCGTCCGTCCGTGCACCGACACACCCCGCCGACCTGCGGACGGACCGGCCGGACGGGCGTTCCCGGCACACCCGCCTCCGCTTGTAAAGAGTTCTTTCTAAAGATATCTTTATATGTATGTCAGAGCCCGAGCCCCCACCGCCCACCGTGCGGCTGACCGACCCGCGGGCCCTGCGCGCCTACGCGCACCCCACCCGGATGGCCCTCGTCGGCCTGCTCCGGCGGGAGGGCCCGCTCACCGCGACCCGCGCCGCCGGCCTGGTCGGCGAGTCCGTGGCGAGCTGCTCCTTCCACCTCCGCCAGCTCGCCCGCTACGGCCTCGTGGAAGAGGCCGGCGGCGGCCGCGGCCGCGAGAAGCCCTGGCGCGCCACCGCCCTCCACACCAGCTGGGACACCGCCGACGCCGACCCGGCCACCGCCGAGGCGGCCGGCGCGCTCCAGCGCACGGTGGTCGAGCGCTACGCCGCCCTGGCCGAACACTGGCTGGCGGCCCAGCGCACCGAGGAGCCCGCCTGGCAGCACGCCGCCGGCATCTCCGACACCCTGCTCCACCTGACCGCCGAAGAGCTCGCCGGGCTCACCGCCGGCATGGACGCCCTGATGCGCCCCTACCTCGGCCGCCTCGGCGGCGCGGCCGACCGCCCGGCCGACCGCCCGGCCGGCAGCCGGCCCGTCCTGCTCGTCCGGATGGCCCTGCCCTCCGACACGGCACCGCCCGCCCCGGGCACCGACACCCCGGCGGAGGCCGCACCGTGAGCACCACCCCGACCAGCACCCCGACCGCGGCCCCGGCCACCACCCCTGCCACAGCTCCGGCCCCCGGCACCGCGCCCGCACCCGCGCCCGCGCCCGCCCGCACCCGGCGGACGCCGATACCCGCCCTGCTGCGCGTCCGGGAGTTCCGGCGGTACTGGACGGGCCAGAGCATCTCCTCCGTCGGCGACCAGGTGACCGCCATCGTGCTGCCGCTGGTCGCCGTCGGCACGCTGCACGCCGACGCCGGCCGGATGGGCCTGCTGACCGCGGCCGGCTGGCTGCCCAGCCTGCTGTTCGCCCTGCCCGCCGGCACCTGGGCGGACCGCCGGGCGAACCGCCGCCGGGTGATGATCGCCGCCGACCTCGGACGGGCGGTGCTGCTGCTCACCGTGCCGGTGGCGTACGTGCTCGACGTGCTGACGCTCACCCAGCTGTTCACGGTGGCCTTCGCGATGGGCACGCTGAGCGTGCTCTTCGACGTCTGCAACGCCCACCTGTTCGTCGCGGTCGTCCCGGGCGACCGCTACGTCGAGGGCAACTCGCTGGTGAGCGGCAGCCGGGCGATGTCGGCGGCGACGGGCCCGGGGATCGGCGGCGGGCTGGTGCAGCTGCTGGCCGCGCCCCTGGCGCTGGTCACCGACGCGCTGTCCTTCGTCGCGTCGGCGTTCGCCCTGGGCCGCATCCGGCCCACCGAGCCGCCCGCCGAGCCGCGGGAGCGCGGCGCCCTGGCGGCCGGGCTGCGCTTCATCCGGACGACACCGGTGATGCGCGCCTCCCTGCTGGGCACGGCCACGGTCAACCTCTTCACCTTCATGATCGCGGCGCTGTTCGTGCTGTACGCCACCACCACCCTCGGCCTCTCGGCCGGTCTGCTGGGCGCCGTGCTGAGCGCCGGCGCGATCGGCGGACTGCTGGGCGCCGCGGTCACCGGCCGGATCACCCGGCGGCTCGGGCTCGGCCGGACCGCGGTGCTCGGGCTGGTGGCCTACCCCGCGCCGCTGCTGCTGGTGCCCGCGGCGGGCGGCGGCCGGTGGACGGTGGTCGGGATCCTGCTGGCCGCGGTGTTCGGGTCGGGGGTGGGCGTGATGATCCTCGATATCACAGTGGGCTCGCTCTTCGCGGCAGTTGTGCCGGATCGGCTGCGATCCCGGGTCACCGGGGCCTATCAGGCGGTCAACTTCGGCATCCGTCCACTAGGTTCGGTTCTGGGAGGGGTGCTCGGGAGCACGCTCGGCCTGCGGCCGGCACTCTGGGTCGCCGCGATCGGCGCACTCACCTCGTTCCTGTGGCTGCTGCCCTCGCCGATCCCCGGACTCCGCGCCCTGCCCGACAGGCAGGACCAGGAAGGGATCTGACGCATGGTCGGCGACGTTCCACGAGTTCGGGCATATGCCCGAGGAATGTGCCGGAACCCTCCCCCACGCCACCGCCCGCGCGGTAGCGTTGAGCCTCGATGGGGCTACAGCCAGTGAGGGCGTGGCCATGGTCGCGCCGCGGGGGGCGCTTAGGAGGGGTGCGAACCATTGCCGGGCATCGACGACTGCCTGACCGAGGCGATGACCATCACCGGAGCCCTCGGTGCCAGCCTGGTCGACTGGACCAGCGGCCTCGTCCTCGGCGCCGCCGGTGCCGGCCCCGGCGGTGACCACGACACCGGGGCCGCCGACGCCACCGAGGTCGCCCGCGCGATCACCCAGACCTCCTCCTTCGCCGACCCGGCCGCCAGAACGGCACCCGCCGAGGACGTCATCGTCACCTCGGCGGGCACCTACCACCTGATCCGGTTCGTGGAGACGGCGTTCGACAGCAGCGTCTTCCTCTACCTGCGGCTCGACCGGGCCACCGCCAACCTGGCGATGGCCCGGCTGCGCCTCTCCGGCATCGCCGAGGCGCTGGTGCTCGCATGATGCAGCCGACGCTCCCCTCCGCCCCGCCGGCCCCGCCCCGGCCCGCCCTGCCTCCGACCGCGGTGCCCGCCGTGCCCGCCGCCCGGTCGGCGCCGCCCCGGGCCGCGGTGCCGCGGCTGCCGCGACGGCACCGCTCCGGCTTCGCCCCGGCCACCGTCTTCGAGGCCGCCCTGACCGACCTGTCGGCGGACGGCGCCACCGGGGCCCTGCACGGCTCGGCCGGCACCGTGCACCTGGTCGACGGCGCGGTGGTGCACGCGGAGAGCCCGGCCACCCCCGACGTCGGCACGCTCCTGACCTCGGCCGGGCGGCTCTCCGCCCGCACCTGGGCCGACGTCCTCGCCGCGCACCGCGAGCACCCGGCCGCGGACCACCTCGTCGCCACCGGCCGCATCGGCCGCGGCGAACTCGAACTCTGCCAGCTGACCGCCGTCCTGGACGCCGCCTTCTTCGCGCTGCCGCAGAACGACGGCCCGATCGGCTTCCTGCCGGGCGTACGGCCGGGCATCACCCTGCACCGTCCGCTCGCCGCCGGGGCGCTGCGGCTGGCCGTCGCCCGGCGCCGCACCCTGCTGGACCGCACCTGGCCGGACGCCAGGCTCGACGCGGCCGCGATCCGTGCGCTGCCGCCCGGCAGCGGGGCGCACCGGGCCGGACGGTCGGGCAGCCGCAGCGGCCGCCGCCGGGCGGTGCTGGCCGCGGCCGACGGCTTCCGCACCCCTTCGCAGATCGCACGGCTGCTGGGCCGGTCCGCCTACACCACGCTGCTGGACATCAGGCACCTGGCGGCGGCCGGGCTCGTCGAGACTCCCGCGCCCGCCGGGCCGGTGGCGGCCGCCGCCGCCGAGGCCCGCGCGGCGGCAGCGGCCCCGGTCGTCCCACCCGATCCGTCGTCCGTCCCGCCGGCGGCCGGGGCGGCGGTGTCCGCCGCGGTGCCGCCGGGCGCTGCGGTGCAGGCCCGCCCGCAGGTGCTGCTGCCGTCGCCGGGGGCGCACGACTTCCCGCCCGATCCGGAGATCGCCCTGCTGCTCCGGATCCGAGCCGCTCTGGAGGCCCGACTGTGAGCGTCCCACCCGCCCGTACGCCGTCCGCGGCCGCGTCATGAAGCGCGCGCTGCGCCAGTTCACGGCGAAGCGGTCCCCGATCCTACCCGAACCGGAGGTGCTCAGCGAACTGCGCGGCCTGCGGGCCACCGTGCCCCACCTGACCGGCGGGCTGGTCGCGACCACCGACGGGCTCGTCGTCGCCCACGACACCAACGACCTGGAGCCGGAGGGGCTGGCGGCCCTGACCGCGGCCGCGCTGGGGGTCGGCTCCCGGCTGATCGAGGCCAGCGGCCAGGGCGGGTTCCGCGAGCTGCTCACCCGGGGCGACGGCGGCTACACGGCGACGTACGCGGCCGGAGGGCACGTCGTCCTGACCCTGTTCGCCGGGCCGGACGCCAACGTCGGCCGGCTGCACTTCGAGGCGCGCCGGGCGGGCTCCCGGATCGCCGCCCTGGCGGACGCGGCGCTGGAGCGCCACGACCGCCCCTGAGACCACCGGCCGGCCCCGAAGGGCCGCCATTTCGCCCCGTTCGATCCACGACAGACGACACCCCGTCACGGAAGGACCCACCATGGCCAGTACCGAACACTCCCTCAAGGACGCGATGAGCTCGATCGAGGGATCGATCGGCGTCGCCCTCGTCGACTACAACAGCGGCATGGCGCTCGGCACCATCGGCGGCGGCCCGGAGCTCGACCTGAACGTGGCCGCGGCGGGCAACACGGACGTGGTCCGGGCCAAGGTGCGGGCCATCGAGATGCTGAATCTCAAGGAGGCGATCGAGGACATCCTGATCAGCCTGTCCTCGCAGTACCACCTGATCCGGCCGCTCACCAGCCGTTCCGGCAAGGGCCTGTTCCTCTACCTCGCCCTCGACAAGCAGCGCGCCAACCTGGCCATGGCCCGCCACCAGCTGAAGCGCATCGAGGCCGAGCTGGAGGTCTGACGCACCACCACCACGGGCAGCGGGCCGGACGACGTGCGTCGTCCGGCCCGCCGTTGTCGTGCCGTCCGCCCCCCGCTCCGAGGCCTTCCGGACGCCCGGCCCGCCACCGGATCCCGCCGCACCGTCCGGCAACCTGCCGGTGAGCACACGGCAACGTGACCGCAACAGCCGGGCAACGCACGGGAATCCGCGCCGCCCTACTTTCTGTCAACCGACAGAAACTGCCGCGGAAAGCCGGTGCCCCCCATGACCACCAGCACTCCCCTCGCCCCCGCCACCACCCCGCCACCACCCGCCTCCCCCGGGGCGGCCCCCTACCCCCAGCAGCTCCACCGCACCATGGGCAGGTTCGCCTCCTTCGCGGCCGGCTTCTCCTTCATCTCGGTGCTCACCACCGTCTTCCAGCTCTTCGCCTTCGGCTACGGCTTCGCCGGCCCGGCCTTCGTCTGGACCTGGCCGCTCGTGCTGGTCGGCCAGCTGGCGGTGGCCGCCTGCTTCGCCGAACTCGCCGCCCGCCACCCGATCTCCGGCGCGATCTACCAGTGGGCCGGCCGGCTGGCCGGCCCCGCGTACGGCTGGTTCACCGGCTGGCTGATGGTGCTCGGCCAGGTCGTGGTGGTCACCGCGGCCGCCCTCGCCCTGCAGGTCGTGCTGCCCGCGCTGTGGAGCGGCTTCCAGGTCGTGGGCGGCGACCCGTCGCCGACCACCGCGAGCGGCGCCGCCAACGCGGTGGTGCTCGGCTCCGTCCTGATCGCCCTCACCACGCTCGTCAACGCGGTCGACAACCGCGTGCTGTCCTGGGTGAACGGCATCGGCGTGACGGCCGAGCTCGTCGGCATCGTGCTGATCGCCGTGGCGCTGTTCACCCACACCGAGCAGGCGCCCGGCGTGGTGCTGCACACCGGCCACACCGGCGGCGGGGCGCTCTGGGCGCTGCTGGTCGGCTCGTTCACGGCCGCCTACGTGATGATCGGCTTCGACAGCGCCGGCGAGCTCTCCGAGGAGACCGTCGCGCCGCGCCGCACCGCGCCGCGCACCATCCTCACCGCGCTGACCGCCGCGGGCGTCTGCGGCGGCCTGCTGCTGCTCGGCGGCGTGCTGGCCGCACCGAGCCTGACGGACGGCCGGCTCGCCACCGAGGGCCTCTCCTACGTGCTCACCAGCAGCCTCGGCGACGGGCTCGGCCGGGCGCTGCTCGCCGACGTCGCCGTCGCCGTGTGCGTCGGCACGCTGGCGATGCAGACCGCCGGCACCCGGATGGTCTTCTCGATGGCCCGCGACAACGCCCTGCCCGCCGCCGGGCGGCTGGCCACCGTGCACCCGCGCAGCGGCATGCCGCGCTGGGCCGCGCTCGCCGTGGGCGTGCCCGCGGTCGGCTTCCTGCTGCTCAACCTGGTCTCCCCGGCGGCGTTCCTCGCCCTGTCGACCACCTGCATCGTGCTGGTCTACACGGCGTACGCGCTGGTGGTGGGCGCGCTGCTGGTACGGCGGCTGCGCGGGCTGCCGGTGGGCGACGGAACGGTGGCGGACGAGAGCGGCCGGCCGCTGTTCTCGCTCGGCCGCTGGGCGCTGCCGGTCAACGTGCTGGCGCTGGTCTACGGCGTGGCGATGGCGGTCAACCTCGCCTGGCCGCGGGCCGCGGTGTACGACCCGGAGGGCGGCCACTGGTACCTGCAGTGGTTCAGCCTGCTGGTGCTGGCGGCCGCGCTGGTGACAGGGGTGCTGTACCGCCGGCTGCGCCGCTGACCCCGGACTCCCGCAGGAGCCGCTCGCCCTCGGGGCGGGCGGCTTCGCGCTGTCCGGCTGAGCAGCCCGCGAAGCGCAGCACGGCGTCCGCGAGGGCGCGGGCGACCTGCGGCGCCGTCCGCCCGCCGGGCTCGCGGGCGACCGCGACCCCGCCCTCGACCAGGCCGAGGAGCAGGTCGGCGGCGAGCTCCGGGTCGTCGCCGCCGTGGCCGGCCGCGGCGAGGAGGCTGCCGTACGCGGCCCTGAGGTCGGCGCGTGCGGCGCGGAAGCGGGCGAACCGCTCGCCGCGCACCTCGGGCAGCTGGTAGAGCGCGCCGAGGTTGGAGAGCCCGCCGAAGAGCAGTGCGGTGTCGCGGGCGGCCAGGGCCCAGAGCCGGGCCTGCGGGCTGCTCGCGGTGTCGGCGAGCAGGGCGCGGGCGAAGGCGAGGGAGGGCTCGACCGTGCTCTCCAGCAGGGTGGCGAGGATGTCCTCCTTGCGCGCGAAGTAGTGGTACATCGAGGCCTGGCGCAGCCCGGCGCGTTCGGCGACGGCGCGGGTGGTGGTGGCGGCGTAGCCGTTCTCGGTGAAGAGCGCGGCGGCGGCGGCGAGCACCTGCTCGCGGGGTTCGAGTCCGCTGGCGGAGGGGCCCTGGGCGCGGGGGCGGCCGACCCGGGCGGTGGTGCGGCGGGCGGCGTCGGGGCGGCGGCTGACGGACACGTGCCGATCCTCGCACACGGGTGGGCGGCGCCCCGGCCCGTCGATCTCCGTGAGGGGACGGTAACTCCCGCGTTACACAAGGGCAATGGCGCCGAAGCCGTCCCTCCCTAATTTCTGTCGCATGACAGAAACCCACGACGCGGAGGCCGGCACCGCCACCACCACGGCCGCCCGGGCCCACGCCAGGTCGCAGGCGGGCACGGTCGTCGACTGCATGCCGGTGCTGCCCCCGCCGCCGGGCACCCTGTGGTCCGAGACCGTCGCCGGCGGCAACTACACCCATCTCGCGCTCCCCGCCGGAGCCCTCGTCACCCTCACCGACCGCGACGGCGACGCCTGCGCCCACCTGCTGCTGTACGTCACCGCCCGGCCGTGGGAACGCCTCAACACCGCCGACACCGTCAAGGTCCAGTGGAACGCCTACCTCGGCGCCGGCAGCCAGCTCCTCTCCGGCGACGGCCGGGTGCTCGCCACCGTCACCGCCGACACCTCCGGCCGGCACGACGCCCTCGCCGGCACCTCCACCGCCGCCCGCAACACCGCCCGCTACGGCGACGGCAGCCCGCAGGGCCCCTCCCCCGCCGGCCGCGAACTCCTCACCCTCGCCGCCGCCAAGCACGGCCTCGGCCGGCGCGACCTGCCGCCGAGCCTCTCGTTCTTCCACGGCATCACCGCCGCCCCCGACGGCACCCTGCACTCCACCGGCTCCGCCGGGCCCGGCGCCGCCGTCACCCTGCGCCTCGAACAGGCCGTCACCCTGCTGATCGCCAACACCGCCCACCCGCTCGACCCCCGGCCCGCCTACCACTGCACACCGCTGCAGGTGCTGGCCGTGCCCGGCGCACCCACCGGCCCCGGCGACCCGCACTGGGACGCCACCCCCGAACAGCACCGCGCCCACCTCAACACCACCGCCCTGGGGGTCCGATGACCGTCCTGCTCGACGAGACCGTGCCCGCCCGCGCCGCCTGGTCGGCCGTCGTACGCCGCGGGCAGCGCCTCACCATCACCGACCTCGGCGGCAACCAGGCCGTCGACTGCCTCCTCTACGACGCCCACGACACCGCGGTCCGCTACAGCGCCCCCGACACCCTCCAGGCCCAGGGCTCGCTCTTCCTCGGCAAGGGCAGCGTGCTGATGTCCACCGAGCACACCCCGCTGATGACGGTGGCCGAGGACGACTGCGGCAACCACGACACCATCGCGGGCGCCTGCTCCAAGGAGTCCAACACCCTGCGCTACGGCCACCACACCTGGCACCAGCACGCCTGCGTCGAGAACTTCCTCGCCGAGGGCGCCCGCCACGGCCTCGGCCGGCGCGACCTCGTCCCCAACATCAACTGGTACATGAACGTGCCCGTCGAGCAGGACGGCACCCTCGGCATCGTCGACGGCCTCTCCGCGCCCGGCCTGCGCGTCGTCCTGCAGGCCGAGACCGACGTCCTCGTCCTCGTCTCCAACTGCCCGCAGATCAACAACCCGTGCAACGGCTTCGACCCGACGCCGGTCCGCATGACGGTCACCGGGTCCTAGAGCCAGGAGAGCAGAGCCGCCATGAGCTTCGACACCCTGCTGATCGCCAACCGCGGCGAGATCGCCGCCCGGATCATCCGCACCGCCCGGCGGATGGGCCTCGCCACCGTCGCGGTGTTCTCCGACCCGGACCGCGCCGCCCCGCACGTCCGGCTCGCCGACCACGCCATGCGGCTCGGCCCGGCCGCCGCGAAGGACAGCTACCTGCGCACCGACCTCGTGCTGCAGGCCGCCCTCGACACCGGGGCCGGAGCCGTCCACCCCGGCTACGGCTTCCTCTCCGAGGACGCCGCCTTCGCCCGCCGGGTCGAGGCCGCCGGGCTCGCCTTCGTCGGCCCCACCCCCGCGCAGCTGGAGGTGTTCGGGGCCAAGCACACCGCCCGCGCCGCCGCCGAGGCCGCCGGCGTGCCGCTGCTGCCCGGCACCGGGCTGCTGCCCGACCTGGCGACGGCCCTCGACGCGGCCGGGGCGACCGGCTACCCGGTGATGCTCAAGGCGACCGGCGGAGGCGGCGGCATCGGCATGCAGGCCTGCCACGGCCCCGCCGACCTCGCCGACGCCTGGGAACGCGTCCAGCGCGTCGCCGCGGCCAGCTTCTCCACCGCCGGCGTCTTCCTTGAGCGCCTGGTCGAGCGGGCCCGCCACGTCGAGGTGCAGGTGTTCGGCGACGGCACCGGCCGCGTCGTCACCCTCGGCGACCGCGACTGCTCGCTGCAGCGCCGCAACCAGAAGGTGCTGGAGGAGGCCCCGGCGCCCGGCCTGCCCGACCGGGTGCGCAAGCAGCTCGCCGAGTCCGCCCGCGGCCTGTGCGCCTCGGTCGCGTACCGCTCGGCCGGCACCGTCGAGTACGTCTACGACGCGGCCCGCGAGGAGGCGTACTTCCTGGAGGTCAACACCCGCCTGCAGGTCGAGCACCCGGTCACCGAGGCCGTGTACGGCGTCGACCTGGTCGAGTGGATGCTCCGGCTCGCCCAGGGCGACACCGCGGCCGTCCGCGAGGTCGGCCCGCCGGACGGCCACGCCGTCGAGGCCCGGGTGTACGCGGAGGACCCGAGCCGCGACCACCGGCCCAGCGCCGGCCTGCTGACCGAGGTGTCCTTCCCCGCGGACGTCCGCGTCGACGCCTGGGTGGAGACCGGCACCGAGGTCACCACCGCGTACGACCCGATGCTCGCCAAGGTGATCGTGCACGGCACCGACCGCGCCGACGCCCTCGCCCGGCTCACCGACGCCCTGGCCACCACCCGGATCCACGGCATCGAGACCAACCTCGGCCTGCTGCGCGCCATCCCCGCCGTGCCCGCGGTGCAGGGCGCCGTCCACCACACCGGCACGCTCGCGCACGTCACCGACCCCACCCCGCGGATCGAGGTCGTCCGCGGCGGCACCCAGACGACCGTCCAGGACTGGCCGGGCCGCACCGGCTACTGGCACGTCGGCGTGCCCCCGTGCGGCCCGATGGACGACCTCTCCTTCCGGCTCGGCAACCGGGCGCTCGGCAACCCGGAGGGCGCCCCGGGCCTGGAGTGCACCCTGCAGGGCCCCGCGCTGCGCTTCACCGCGCCGGCCTGGGTGTGCGTCAGCGGCGCGCCCGCGCCGGTCACCGTCGACGGCGTGCCCGTCCCGCAGTGGGAGCCCGTCCTGGTGCCCGCCGGCGGCCTGCTCGACATCGCCGCGCCGCCCGGGCCCGGCCTGCGCACCTACCTGCTGTTCGCGGGCGGCCTGGAGGTGCCGGAGTTCCTCGGCAGCGCCTCGACCTTCACCCTCGGCGGCTTCGGCGGGCACGGCGGGCGGGCGCTGCGCGTCGGCGACGTCCTGCACGGCGGCACCGGCCCGCTCGGCGACGGCGCCGGACCGGCCGCCGACCGGCCGCCGTTCACCGCCGACTGGGAGATCGCCGCCGTCGAGGGCCCGCACGCCGCACCGGAGTTCTTCACCCCGCAGGACGTCGAGGAGTTCTACGCCGCCGACTGGTCCGTGCACTTCAACAGCGCCCGCACCGGCGTGCGGCTGGTCGGCCCCAAGCCGGTCTGGGCCCGCCCGGACGGCGGCGAGGCCGGCCTGCACCCGTCCAACATCCACGACACCCCGTACTCGGTCGGCGCCGTCGACTACACCGGCGACATGCCCGTGCTGCTCGGCCCGGACGGCCCCTCGCTCGGCGGCTTCGTCTGCCCCGCCACCGTCGTCACCGGGCAGCGCTGGAAGCTCGGACAGCTCCGCCCCGGCGACCGCGTCCGGTTCGTGCCCGTCACCGAACAGGCCGCCGCCGAGCTGCGGCGCAGCCCCACCGCGGTGCCGCTCCCCTCGCGCCCGGCGGTGCTCGACGGCGGCATCCTCGCCGCGCTCCCGGCGACCGCGGACCGGCCGAGCGTGACCTACCGGCGCAGCGGCGACGACAACCTGCTCGTCGAGTACGGGCCGATGCAGCTCGACCTGGCCCTGCGGATGCGGGTCCACGCGCTCGCCGAACGGCTCGCCGCCGAGCGGCCCGCGGGCGTCACCGACCTGACCCCGGGCATCCGCTCGCTGCAGGTGCACGTCGACCCGGACCTCCTGCCGGTCGGCGAACTCCTCGCCCTGGTGCAGGAGATCGAGCGGGCGCTGCCCGCCACCGACCGGCTCGCGGTGCCCAGCCGCACCGTGCACCTGCCGCTCTCCTGGGACGACCCGGCGACCCGCGAGGCGATCGAGCGGTACATCGCGGGCGTGCGGGACGACGCGCCGTGGTGCCCGTGGAACATCGAGTTCATCCGCCGGATCAACGGCCTGGCCTCGGTCGACGACGTGTACCGCACGGTCTTCGACGCCGAGTACCTCGTGCTCGGCCTCGGCGACGTCTACCTGGGCGCGCCGGTCGCCACGCCGCTCGACCCGCGGCACCGGCTGGTCACCACCAAGTACAACCCGGCCCGGACCTGGACGGCCGAGAACTCGGTCGGCATCGGCGGCGCGTACCTCTGCGTGTACGGCATGGAGGGCCCGGGCGGCTACCAGTTCGTCGGCCGCACCGTGCAGATGTGGTCGGGCTGGCAGCAGCGCGGCCCGTTCGAGCCGGGCGCGCCGTGGCTGCTGCGCTTCTTCGACCGGATCAAGTGGTACCCGGTGGGTGCGGAGGAACTCCTCGAACTGCGGGCCGACATGGCCGCCGGACGCTTCCACCCCCGGATCGAGGAGGGCGAGTTCGCGCTCGCCGACCACCTGCGCTTCCTCGCGGACGAGGCCGGGCCGATCGAGGAGTTCCGGGCCGTCCAGGCGGCGGCGTTCGCCGCCGAGCGCCAGGCTTGGGAGGAGGCGGGCGAGTTCGACCGCGCCGAGCAGGCCGCGGGCACGGCGCCGGTCGCACCGCGCACCGTGACGGCCCCGCCGGGCGGCGCGGTCGTGGAGGCCGAGTTCACCGCCTGCGTGTGGAAGGTCGACGTCGCACCCGGCGAACGCGTCGGCAAGGGACAGCAGTTGATGGCACTGGAGGCGATGAAGATGGAGTCACCCGTCACGGCCGACCGCGACGGCGTGGTGGCCGAGCTGCTCGTCGGCCCCGGCGACCAGGTGCAGGCGGGCAGCCCGCTCGTGGTGCTGGGGGCGATCGCGTGAGCGCCGTCGAACGCGTCCGCCGGGCGTACGCGCGGATCGCCGCCGTCGACCGCCCCGAGGTGTGGATCGGCCTGCGGCCGCAGGCCGAGGCGGAGGCGGAGGCCGCGCTGGTCGACGCCCGCACCGCCGCGGGCGAGCACCTGCCGCTGGCGGGCACCGTCACCGCCGTGAAGGGCAACATCGACGTCGCCGGTCTGCCCACCACGGCCGGCTGCCCCGGCTACGCGTACCTCCCGGAGCACGACGCCCCCGCCGTCGCCCGCCTCCGGGCGGCCGGCACGGTCGTCCTCGGCACCACCAACCTCGACCAGTTCGCGACCGGCCTGGTCGGCACCCGCAGCCCGTACGGCGCGGTGCGGGGGGCCGTGGACCCGGCCCGGATCTCCGGCGGGTCGAGCTCCGGCTCGGCGGTCGCGGTCGCCCTCGGCCTGGCCGACCTGGCGCTCGGCACGGACACCGCGGGCTCCGGCCGGGTGCCGGCCGCGCTGAACGGCATCGTGGGCCTCAAGGGCGCCCCGGGCCGGGTGCCGGCCGACGGCGTCGTGCCCGCCTGCGCGAGTCTGGACTGCGTGTCGGTGTTCGCCCGGACGGTCGGCGAGGCCGAGGACGCGTTCCGGCTGCTCGCCGACCCGGCCGCCGCACCGGCCAGGGCCCCGGGCCCGTGGCGGATCGCCGTCCCGGGGCGCGGTGCGCTCGGGGAGCTCGCCGAGGGCTGGGCGGAGGCGTACGGGGCGGCCGCGGGCCGGCTGGCCGCCGCCGGGGCGGAGCTGCGCCCGGTCGACCTCACGCCCTTCGACGCGGCGGCGGCGATGCTGTACGCGGGCGCGTTCGTCGCCGAGCGGTACGCGGCCGTCGGCGCGTTCGTCGACAAGGGCGGCCCGGACCTCGACCCGGTGGTGCGCGGCATCGTCACGGCCGCGCGCGACGTGCCCGCGCACCGGCTGTACGACGACCTCGCCGAGCTGGCCCGGCTGCGCGAGCAGGCGGCGGCCGCCCTCGGCGACGCGGACGCCCTGCTGCTGCCCACCACCACCGCCCACCCCACGCTCGCCGAGGTCGCCGCCGACCCGGTGGGCGTCAACACCCGGCTCGGCCGGTTCACCAACTCGGCGAACCTGTTCGGCCTGTGCGCCCTCGCGGTGCCGGCGGGCACGGTCGCCGGGCTGCCCTTCGGCGTGATGCTGGTCGGCCCCGCGCACACCGAGGAGCGCCTCGGTGCCGTCGCCCGGCTGCTCGCCGACCGGCCCGTTCCGCTGGCCGTCTTCGGCGCCCACCTCACCGGGCAGCCGCTGAACGGGCAGCTGACCGCGCTCGGCGGCCGGTTCCTGGCCGAGGTCGGCACGGCCGCCGCCTACCGCCTCCACGCCCTCGGCACCGTGCCGCCGAAGCCCGGGCTGGTCCGCACCGCCGAGGGCGGGCGGACGGTCCGCGGCGAGCTGTGGGAGCTGCCCGCGGCCGGTCTCGGCACCCTGCTGGCGTCCCTGCCGCGGCCGATGGCGCTCGGCAGCGTCGAGCTGGCCGACGGCCGGCAGGTGCCCGGCTTCCTGTGCGAGCCGGCCGCCCTGGACGGTGCGGAGGACATCACCGCGGCGGGCGGCTGGGCGGCCCACCTGGCGCAGCGGGCGGGCGGCGCCACCGGGCCGTCCTGAGCCCTGCGGCACCCCGGCCCCGGCCCTGCGGCATCCGGCCCCGGCACAGCCCTTGACGCGCCGGAGCCCCGGCCCGCCGGGGTGCGGCGGGCCGGGGCTCCGGTACGGAGGGGGCGCGGGTCAGGTGATGTCGTCCATCTGCTCGCGGCGGGCGGCGGGCACCGGGGCGGGCAGCTCCGGCGCGGCGGACGCATCCGGTGCGGCGGACGCCTCGACGGCCTCCGCCCCCGCCACGCCCTCGACGGTGAGGTCGACGTGCGAGGCCTCCTCGTCGTCGAGGTCGGCGTCGGGGTTGCGGCGGGCCCGGCGGCGGTCGTTCATGATCGCGATGCCGGCGGCGAGGAAGTAGAGCGCCCAGATCGGCGCGGCCAGGGCCAGCATGCTGAGCGGGTCGGCGCTGGGGGTGGCGAACGCGGCGAAGACGGTGATGCCCATGACCATGGCGCGCCACCAGCCCAGCAGCCGCTTGCCGCTGAGCACACCGATGAAGTTGAGCATCACCAGGAACAGCGGCAGCTCGAAGGCGCAGCCGAAGACCAGCACCATCCGGGTCACGACGTCGAGGTAGTCCTCGGCGGGCATGATCGGCACGGCGCCGGTCGGCGTGAAGGAGATCAGCATCTCGGCGGTGGCCGGGAGGATCAGGTAGGCCAGGGCCGCGCCCGCCAGGAAGAGCGGGATGCCCGCGGCGAGGAAGCCCAGCGTGTACTTCCGCTCGTGCTTGTGCAGGCCGGGCGAGACGAACGACCACAGCTGGTAGAGCCAGACCGGCAGCGCGGCGACGACGCCGGCGGTGAGGCTGACCTTGAGCGCCAGGGTGAACGGCGTGAGCAGGCCGATCGTGGAGACCAGCGCGCAGCGCTCGCCCTTGGGGTTCAGGCCGTCGCCGCCGCAGGCGGGCAGCGGGTCGAGCAGGAAGTCGGTGAGTTCCCGGTGGAAGAACGCCGCGGCGATCGTCGTGACCACGATGGCCAGGACCGACCAGACGACGCGGTTGCGGAGCTCGCGCAGGTGGTCGGCGAGCGCCATCCGGCCCTCGGGGTCCTTGGGCGGCTTCGGCGCCTTGGAAGACTTGCTCAAGCCCGGTCCTCAACTCGTACGACGGAGCCCGCCGGCCGGCGGACCCCCGGTGGCCTGTGCCGGCTCAGCCCTTCGGGGCCGTGCCGTGGTCGGCGGTGGCGACCGGCCGGGCGGAGCCCGCTCCGGGTGCCGCCTTGATCGTCCTGGCGGCGGGTGCCGCCTCGGGGCGGGCCTGCGGGGCGCCGGCGCCGTCCGTCCGCAGTGCCCTGGCCTCGCTGCGCAGGATGCGCAGGGTCCGGCCGAGTGCCCGCGCGGCGTCGGGCAGCCGCTTCGCCCCGAAGAGCAGCACCGCGAGGACCGCGACCACCAGGATCGCCGTCGGCGAGATGCGCATGTGCGACCACCTTCCTCCGCGGGGCCGGGCGGCCCCGTTCCGGGCGATGGTAGCCGCTGCCCCTCACGCCCCGGCAACCGCCGTCCGGGTAGGGCCCCGGCCGCACCGCGGGGCCTGTCACGAGGGTACCCGGCGGGTCAGCGGCGCGGGAGGTCCCGGGCCGCCGACGCCAGGGCGCGGGAGGCGGTGTCGACCTCGCGGGCGAGCGTCCGGACGTCCGCCCAGAGCCGGCAGGCGAGGACGCCCAGGACGAGCAGGCCCGCGGTGGCCAGCAGGACGGCGGCGGTGAGGGTCCACGACATGGGCCGACCCTACCCGTCCGGCGCGTGCGCGCCGGCCGTGCCCGCCGCGGTCAGCCCTCCACCGGCAGCAGCCGCATGGTGCTGACCCCGGCGGCGGTCATCGCCTGGACGATCTTCTCCCCCGCGGGCTTGCGCACGGAGGCGCCGCACTCGGGACAGACGAAGCCGTAGAAGGTGCGTTCCGGGGTGGGGCCGAGGGCCAGCCGGAAGTCCTCGGCCGGGACCTCGACCTTCTCCCGGCACTGCGAGCAGTACACCTGGAACCTGGTGCCGTACGCCACCGGTCAGGACCGCCCGTCCGGGTAGCCGCCGAGGGCGGCGAGGGCGGCGTCGCGGGCCTGGCCGGCGAGGTCGGGCGGGGAGACGATCCGGCCGTCGCGGCCGAGCCGCAGGGCGAGCGGGCGCAGCCCGGACGGGTCCGCGCTGCGCAGGGTGATGCGCAGCCCGCCGTCGGGCAGTTCCTCGGCCTTGTCGTGGGTGTAGTACTCGGCGACCCAGCGCCCGCCGGGGCCGACCTCGACGACGACCTCGGGGTCGTCCGCGGCCGGGTTGACGAGGCCGGCGGAGAGGTCGCGGGGTTCCAGCCGGGGCGGGTCGGCGGGCTCGTCGAGCACGCGGAGTTCGGCGACCCGGTCGAGGCGGAAGATCCGGCGGTCCTCGGAGGTGCGGCACCAGCCTTCGAGGTAGGTGTGGCCCTCGGCGACGAGGCGGATCGGGTCGACCTCGCGCTCGGTCATGCCGCCGCGCCCGTGCGACCAGTAGCGCAGCCAGAGGCGGCGGCCCTCGGTGAGCGCGCGGTCGATGTCGGCGAAGACCTGGCCCTCGGCCTCGAAGGTGACGCCGATGCGGGCGCTCGACTCGGCGCTCTCCCCCGCGGCGTCCTCGATCTTGGTGACGGCGCGGGTCAGGGCCTCGCGGTCGCGGCGGCGCAGGCCGGGCAGGCCGGCGACGGCGCGGGCGGCGACGAGCAGGGCGGTGGCCTCGTCGGCGGCGAGGCGCAGCGGCTGGGCGACGTCGTCGACGTTGTGCCACCAGATGCGGTCGCCGTCGGTGTCGATGTCGAGGAGGTCGCCGCCGCGGAAGCTGGTGCCGCACATCGGCAGCACGTTGAGGTCGCCGATGAGTTCGCGCTCGGTGATGCCGAAGGCGCGGGCCACCTCGGCGACCTCGGCGCCGGGCCGTTCGCGGAGGTAGGTGACCAGCGAGAGCATCCGCCGGGTCTGGTCGATCGCGTTGCTCATGCCCCCACCTCGTTGAGTCCGGCCACCGCGCGGAGCCGGTCGATGACGTCCGCCCGCAGGTCGTCCGGTCCGAGGACGACGACGTCGGGCCCGAACTCGGCGAGGTCGGCGCCGAGCCCGTTGCCGTACGGGATCTCGAGTTCGTCCCACTGCTCGTCGACGCGGCTGCTGGCGACGGCCTTGGCGCGGAGCGGGAAGGCCGCGCCGCGGCGCAGCCGGACGGTGGCGGTGGTGGTGGCGCCCTCGCCGGCGAAGCGGGCGACGGTGGCCCGGACGTCGACGTGCTCGGGGATGTCGCCGGTGAAGACGCCCGCGCGGGAGCGCACCTTGCCGGTGATCCGGCTGAGGCGGAAGACGCGGGCGCTGCCGCGGTCGCGGTCGAAGCCGGCGAGGTACCAGTGGCCGCGCCAGCACTCCAGCGCCCACGGTTCGACGGAGCGCTGCTCGGGACCGGCGGCCCCGGCCTTGCGGTAGTCGAAGGTGACGGGGCGCCGGTCGCGGGCGGCGACGAGGAGGGGCTCGAAGGCGGCCTCGCGGGCCGGGATGCGGGGCTGGAGCGCGCTGTGCTCGGCGTCCTCGGCGAAGGGCACGCCGGCCGCGCGGAGCTTCTGCAGGGCGCCGCTGGCGGCGCCCGACATCTTGGCCTGCTGCCACACCCGGGCGACCAGGGTGAGGGCGGCGGCCTCCTCGGCGTCGAGGGCGATCTCCGGCAGGCGGTTGCGGTCGCGGCGGGCGAGGTAGCCGATCTCGCCGTCGATCGCGTTCTCGTCGACGTCGATGACGAGGCCGAGCTCGCGGAGGTCGTCCTTGTCGCGCTCGAACATGCGGTTGAACGCGTCCTCGCTGCCCTGCTGCCAGGCCTCGCGGTAGGCCTCGACGGATTCGCGCAGCTCCTTCTTGGAGAGCGGCCGTCTGGTGTTCATCAGACAGAGCGCGAGGTTCATCAAGCGCTCCGCCTTGGCGATCGCCATCGCTGGCCTTCCTGTCCGTGGTGACCGGCGCTTTCGTGATCCGGCGGACCCGACCGTACCGGTCCGGACACGCGCGGCGAAAGCCGAGTCCGGGTTCGGCGGCGGGTGCGGCCGGAAACGGCGCCGGGCCGCACCCCGCGGAGGGGTGCGGCCCGGCGTGCGGCGGTGTCAGACGCCGAGCAGGTCGACCACGAAGATCAGGGTCGAACCGGCGGGGATCAGCGGGCTCGGCGACTGGTTGCCGTAGGCCAGGTGCGGCGGGATGACCAGCTCGCGGCGGCCGCCGACCTTCATGCCCTGGACACCCTGGTCCCAGCCCTTGATGACACGGCCGGCGCCGAGCGGGAAGCGGAAGCTCTGGCCGCGGTTCCAGGAGGCGTCGAACTCCTCACCGGTGGAGAAGGTGACACCCACGTAGTGGACCTCGACGGTCGCGCCGGCCTTGGCCTCGGCACCGTCGCCGACCAGGATGTCGCGGATCTGCAGCTCCACCGGCGGCTCGCCGCCCGGGAATTCGATCTCCGGCTTGGTAAGGCTCACAACAGACTCATCTCGTTCGTCGGTACGGACACGACGGGGCGGCGGGGCACCCCTGCGATCCACCGTACGGCGCTCCGCCTCCCGTCACGGCCATCCGGCCCGGAACGACGTGTCGTCCGGGCCGGGCGGCCTGCCGGCACCTAGTCCTGGGACCCGATGCCGGCATCCAGGATGTCGATCACGAAGACGAGTGTCGAATTGGCGGGGATGTCGCCCTGCGCCTGGTCCTTGTAGCCCAGCGACGCGGGGATGACGAGCTCGATCCGGCTGCCGATGGTCTGGCCGGTGACGCCCTTGTCCCAGCCCTCGATGACGCCGCCGCCACCGGTGACGAAGGAGAACGCCTGACCCCGGTCGAGCGAGGAGTCGAACTTCTTGCCGTCCTTGTACAGCGCGCCGGTGTACTGGACGAGGACCTTCTCGCCGGACTCGATCTTGCGGCCCTTGCCCTGGACGAGCACGTGCGACTTCAGCTCGGTCGGGTCGGCCGCGCCCTTGACGGGCGTGATGGTCGCCGGCTTCTTGCCGTTGTCGGTGACCTTCGGCATGTCGGCCGGCGGCGGGGTGACGGTGCCGCTGACCACCGCGTCGGGGGCGGTGGCGCCGCGGACGTCGATGACGAACACCAGGGTGTCCTTCGGGCCGACGCCCATGCCGGTGTTGCCGGCGGAGCCGAACGCGGCGGCGGGCGGCGCGACGACCAGCAGGCGGCTGCCCGCCTTGTGACCGGCCACGGCCTGGTCGAGGGCCGGGATCAGCTTGCCCAGGCCGGCCTGGAAGAGCTGCGGCTTGCCGGAGGCGTAGGAGTCCTCCAGGTCCTTGCCGGTGCCCCAGTTCTTGGCGGAGAAGTCCGCGGTGACCCAGGTGTTCTTCTCGACCTTGACGCCGTCGCCGGCCTTGATCTCCTTCACCACGAAGGTGCCGTCGGCGGCCTCCTTGGGCAGGGTGATCGTCGCCTTCGTGCCGAAGTCGCCGGTGACCGTCGGCAGCACCTTGGCGCTGTCCTTGATCGGCGGCACCGGCGCCTCGGTGGGCGTCGGCGAGGCGCTCGCGACGGAGTCCGGGGTGGCCGCGGCGGACGGGGAGTCGTCCTTGTTCACCATGTACAGCGTGATGCCGCTGCCGACGATGAGGACGGCCAGCACGGTGCCCAGGACGACGCCGAGGCGGCCCACGCCGGGCGGGTCCTCGTCGTAGCCGGCCTCCGAGAGGTCCTTGCGCCGCACGGTCGACGCGAAGACCTGCGGCTCGTCGTCCTCCGGGTTCCCGGCGGGCCGGGCCGGGGTCTGGCCCCAGCCGGCCTGCTGCTTCAGGATCGCGGGCGGGACGACGATCGACTCGCCGTCGCCGGGCAGCGGGCCGCCGGGCCGTGCGGCCGCCGGGTCGCCCGCGGCGGTGCCGGTCTCGCCCGGGCTCGACGCTTTCTCAGTCATGACTCCCCATCCATCTCGCCGTGCCATGCCCTCGCCGGACCTGACCCCGCCTGCCACAGTGCGGAAAACGGCAGCAGTATGTCAGGTCCGCATGAGGACGGGCCCTCCCGGTGCACGATCCGTCCGCCGGGGGGCGGCGTCAGACCGCTTCCAGGATGTCGATCACGAACACCAGGGTGGCGTCGGCCGGCACCGGCCCGCTGGACTGGTTGCCGTAGCCGAGCGCGGGCGGCACCACGAGCATGACCCGGCTGCCGACGGTCTGGCCGACGAGCCCCTGGTCCCAGCCCTTGATGAGGCTGCCCGTGCCGACCTGCAGGGCCTGCGCGCCGCCGTGCTCGAACGAGGAGTCGAACTGCTTGCCGTCCGACCACAGCACGCCCGTGTACTGCACCAGCAGCTGCTGGCCGGACTGCACCTCCTTGCCGTCGCCCTTGATCAGCACGTAGGTCTGCAGCTCGGTCGGCGGGGCCTGGCCGGGCGGGATGGTGATCGTCGGCGCCTGCTTGCCGTTGTCCTTCACCTGGGGCGCCGTGGCGGGCGGCTGGGTGACGTCGCCGGAGACGGTCGAGTCCGGCGGGACGACGTCCACGATGTCGAGCACGAAGACCACGGTGTCCTGCGAGCCGACCCCGGCGGAGGTGTTGCCGGCGGTGCCGAAACCGGCCGCGGGCGGCGCCACGACGAGCAGCCGGCTGCCGGCCTTCTTGCCGACGACGGACTGGTCGAAGGCGGGCACCAGCTGCCCGCTGCCGGCCTGGTAGAGCTGGGGCTTGCCGCCGGAGTCGTAGGAGCTGGAGACGTCCTTTCCGGTCGTCCAGTCCTTGGCGGTGTAGTTGACGGTCACCCAGTCGCCCTTGGCGACGGTGGCCCCGTCGCCCTCGTGGACGGTGGCGACGACGAACTCGCCGCCGGGCTTCTCCGCCGGGATCTCGATGACGGCCTTCGAGCCGACCTCCCCGGAGACCTTGGGCATCGGGTCGGCCGACTCGACCGGGCTCGGCACCGCCGTCGCGGACGCGGAGGCCGTGGGCGAGCCGCCGGACGAGCCGGACGAGCCGCTGCTGCAGCCGGACAGCACCACGACGAGCAGGGCGGCTAGGGGCACGGCCGGCAGTCCGGCGAATCGACGCATGGCCGCCAGCGTATGGCCCGGGTCCGCCCCCGCCGGGGAGGCACACGCAAGCCAAAAGGGCGGTGCCCGGACGGACCGTCCGGGCACCGCCCCCGCGCCGCCGTCACATGCCGGCGATGAGCTTCTCCACCCGCTCGTCGACCGAGCGGAAGGGGTCCTTGCACAGCACGGTGCGCTGCGCCTGGTCGTTGAGCTTCAGGTGCACCCAGTCGACCGTGAAGTCGCGCCGCTGCTCCTGCGCCCGGCGGATGAAGTCGCCGCGCAGCCGGGCCCGGGTGGTCTGCGGGGGCACCGACTTGGCCTCGAAGGTCTTGAGGTCGGTGGTGACCCGTGCGGCCCGCCCCTTGTTCTGGAGCAGGTAGAACAGGCCGCGGCGGCGGTGGATGTCGTGGTACGCGAGGTCGATCTGGGCGACCCGCGGGTTCGACATCGTCATCTGGTGCTTCTCGCGGTACCGCTCGATCAACCGGTACTTCATGATCCAGTCGATCTCGGTCGAGACGCGGTCGAGGTCCTCGGTGCGGACGGCCTCCAGGGTGCGCCCCCAGAGTTCGAGCACACGGGCGATGGTGCCGGTGTTGAGGCCCTTGCGGTCCGCGAACTCCAGCGCCTTGGTGAAGTACTCCTCCTGGATGTCCAGCGCGCTGGCCTCGCGGCCGTTGGCGAGCCGCACCTGGTGGGTGCCGGTCAGGTCGTGGCTGACCTCGCGGATCGCCCGGATCGGGTTCTCCAGGGTGAGGTCGCGCATCACCACGCCCGCCTCGATGAGGCGCAGCACGAGGTCGGTGGCGCCGACCTTGAGCAGGGTGGTGGTCTCCGACATGTTGGAGTCGCCGACGATGACGTGGAGGCGGCGGAACCGCTCGGCGTCGGCGTGCGGCTCGTCGCGGGTGTTGATGATGGGGCGGGATCGGGTGGTCGCCGAGCTGACGCCCTCCCAGATGTGCTCGGCCCGCTGGCTGACGCAGTAGACCGCGCCCCGCGGCGTCTGCAGCACCTTGCCGGCGCCGCAGATCAGCTGGCGGGTCACCAGGAACGGGATGAGCACGTCGGCGAGCCGGGAGAACTCCCCGTGCCGGGCCACGAGGTAGTTCTCGTGGCAGCCGTAGGAGTTGCCGGCCGAGTCGGTGTTGTTCTTGAAGAGGTAGACGTCCCCGGCGATGCCCTCCTCGTGGAGGCGCCGTTCGGCGTCCACGAGCAGGCCCTCCAGGATGCGCTCACCGGCCTTGTCGTGCGTCACCAGTTCGGTGACGTCGTCGCACTCCGGAGTGGCGTACTCGGGGTGCGAGCCCACGTCGAGATACAGGCGTGCACCGTTGCGCAGGAACACATTGCTGCTGCGGCCCCAGGAAACTACGCGGCGGAAGAGGTACCTGGCCACCTCGTCCGGAGACAGACGCCGTTGTCCCCGAAACGTACACGTGACACCGTACTCGTTCTCCAGCCCGAAAATTCGGCGGTCCATGAGGCATCTTTTCTCTTCCGGGAGCATTCCGAAACCCCTTCGGCCCAGCCGAAAGGACTAACGGCCCTGCCGACGGTTCCGGGCACGGTCCTCGGCAATCCGACCATGCCGCCGCGTCAAATCCCGGCAGGCGCACGTGAATCCCGTACGGCGCGGTTCCTGCGCCGTACGGGATTCACGCGGCCGGGTCACCCGTCGGCCGGCGCCCCGCCTGCGGACGGCTCGTCCTCGTTCACGGCGGACGGCTCGTCCTCGTTCGCGGCGGACGCGTCGCCGCCGAGCAGGCGGCCGAGCTGGCCGCCCAGGATGCGCTTGAACTTGCGCTGCTGGACGCGCGCGCGGTCCAGCACGGCGACCTCCAGCTGCTCCGGCGTCAGGGTGCGCGGGCTGCCGCCGTTGGGGTCGCGGGCGAGGCCGTCCACGGCCACCCGGAGGGCCTCGGTGAGGGCCATGCCGGCCTGGTGGTGCTGGCCGATGTAGTTGCCGATGGAGTCGGAGTTGCCGCCGACGACGACGTAGTTCTTCTCGTCGACGACGGAGCCGTCCGGGGTGAGCCGGTAGATCTGGTCGTCGTCGACGCCGCGGCCGACCTCGGCGACGACCAGCTCGACCTCGTACGGCTTCTCGCCGACGGAGGAGAAGATGGTGCCGAGGGTCTGCGCGTAGACGTTGGCGAGGCCGCGGGCGGTGACGTCGGCCCGGTCGTAGGAGTACCCGCGCAGGTCGGCGTAGCGGACGCCGCCGATGCGGAGGTTCTCGAACTCGTTGTAGCGCCCGACCGCGGCGAACGCGATCTTGTCGTAGATCTCGGAGACCTTGTGCAACGCCCGGGAGGTGTTCTCCGCGACGAAGACGACGCCGTCGGCGTAGGTGAGCACGACCACGCTTCGGCCGCGGGCGATGCCCTTGCGGGCGTACTCCGCGCGGTCCGCCATGGCCTGCTGAGGCGAGACGTAGAACGGTGTGGACACCGGCGGTCTTCCCCTTCTTCCTGGGAGTGTGGCGGACTAGAGGAGCGGGGCCTGCGGCCCGTTGGGGTGCTCGCGGCGGCCGGCGGTGATGGAGGCCGCGATCTCGGCCACCTCGTCGTCGGTGAGCCGGCGGAAGCCGTCCTCGGTGATGAGCGAGACGATGGGGTAGATGCCGCGCGCGAGGTCGGGGCCGCCGGTGGCGGAGTCGTCGTCCGCGGCGTCGTAGAGCGCCTGGACGGCGAGGGTGGCGGCCTGTTCGCCGCCGAGGCCGTCGCGGTAGAGCTTCTTGAGCGAGCCGCGGGCGAAGACCGAGCCGGAGCCGGTGGCGGCGAAGCCCCGCTCCTCGGAGCGGCCGCCGGTGACGTCGTAGGTGAAGATCCGGCCGCGGCCGAGGTTCAGGTCGTAGCCGGCGAAGATCGGCACGACGGCGAGGCCCTGCATGGCCATCGCGAGGTTGGACCGGATCATGGTCGTGAGCCGGTTGGCCTTGCCCTCCAGCGAGAGGACGGCGCCCTCGATCTTCTCGTAGTGCTCCAGCTCCAGCTGGAACAGCCGGACCATCTCGACGGCGAGGCCCGCGGTGCCGGCGATGCCGACGGCGCTGTACTCGTCGGCGGGGAAGACCTTCTCGATGTCGCGCTGGGCGATGACGTTGCCCATCGTCGCGCGGCGGTCGCCGGCGATGACGACGCCGCCGTCGAAGACCGCCGAGACGATGGTGGTGCCGTGCGGCGCCTCGACGGCGAGCCCCTCGGGGAGGGTGCGGTTGCCGGGCAGCAGCTCGGGCGAGTGCCGGCCCAGGAACTCGAGGAACGACGACGACCCGGGGGTCAGGAAGGCAGCCGGTAGACGCCCGGTGCCACCAGTGTTGGCTTCCACACGATTCCTTCCAGGTTGACGATCAAGCACCTGATGCCCGGACCCTACCCGCGTCGGCCGCTCGTGATCCACAGGATCGCGAAGCCGTGCGGATGCCGCCGGGAGCCGCCGCCGAGGGCTGCCGTGGGAGCAGAGCGCGCTGCAGGCGTGCGGGTGCACACCTGCAGCGCGACACTGCGGAAGCGATTCGGGAAAGGGGAATACCCCCTCCTACTCGCCGCCCTTCTGCACGAAACCGCGGACGAAATCCTCGGCATTCGACTCGAGGACCTCGTCGATTTCGTCGAGCACGGCGTCGACGTCGTCGCTCAGCTTTTCCTGGCGCTCCTTGAGCTCGTCGGAGGCCTGCGTCTCGACGGACTGCTCCTCGACCTCCTCCGAGGAACGGTTCGCCCGCTGCTGGCCGCCGTCGGTGTCCTTGCTAGCCATTTCCCTCACCCCGCTCGCTCTGTGTGGTCAGACCCTATCCGCCGGGTACGACATTCGCGCCCGGTTCTGCTTCAACGTCCGGCGCTCACCGGAATGATTCCCCTTCGCGGCAGGATTCACCCCCGGTGATCGAAGAGTTACCCTCCGGACAGTACACGAACCAGTTCTTCGGCCGTGCGGCACCGGTCGAGCAGGCTCTCGACGTGCTCACGGGTGCCGCGCAGCGGCTCCATGGTGGGTACGCGCTGCAGCGAGTCCCGCCCGGGCAGGTCGAAGATGACCGAGTCCCAGGAAGCCGCGGCGACGTGGTCGGCGTACTGCTCCAGACAGCGCCCGCGGAAGTAGGCCCGGGTGTCCTCCGGCGGCTTGCCGACGGCCCGCAGCACCTCCTCCTCGGTCAGCAGCCGCTCGAAGCGGCCGCGGGCGACCAGGCGGTTGTAGAGGCCCTTGTCGGGCCGCACGTCGCTGTACTGGAGGTCGACGAGGTGCAGCCGGGGGTTGTCCCAGTCCAGGCCGTCGCGCTGGCGGTAGCCCTCCAGGAGCTCCTTCTTCGCGATCCAGTCGAGCTGCTTCGACAGGCTCATCGGGTCGCGCTCCAGCCGGCCCAGGACGTCCTCCCAGCGGGCCAGCACGTCGCGGGTCTGGTCGTCGGCGTCCTGGCCGTAGCGGTCCTCGACGTACTTGCTCGCCAGCTCGCAGTACTCCATCTGCAACTGCACCGCGGTGAGCTTGCGCCCGCTGCGCAGCGTGATCAGCTGGTCGAGCCCCGGGTCGTGGGAGACCCGGTGGAGGGTGCGCACCGGCTGGTCGACGGCGAGGTCGACGGCGATGAAGCCTTCCTCGATCATGGCCAGCACCAGCGAGGTGGTGCCGAGCTTGAGGTAGGTGGAGATCTCGGAGAGGTTGGCGTCACCGACGATGACGTGCAGCCGGCGGTACTTCTCGGCATCGGCGTGCGGCTCGTCGCGGGTGTTGATGATCGGGCGCTTGAGGGTGGTCTCCAGGCCCACCTCGACCTCGAAGTAGTCCGCGCGCTGGCTGATCTGGAAGCCGTCGGCGGAGCCCTCCTGCCCGAGGCCGACCCGGCCGGCGCCGGTCACGACCTGGCGGGAGACGAAGAACGGGGTGAGGTGGCGGACGATGTCGGCGAACGGTGTCGCCCGCTTCATCAGGTAGTTCTCGTGGGTGCCGTAGGAGGCGCCCTTGTTGTCGGTGTTGTTCTTGTACAGGTGGATCGTCTGCCCGTTGGGCAGTTCCAGGGCGCGGGCCGCCGCCTCGGCCATGATCCGCTCACCCGCCTTGTCCCAGAGCACGGCGTCGCGCGGGTTGGTGACCTCGGGCGAGCTGTACTCGGGGTGGGCGTGGTCCACGTAGAACCGGGCACCGTTGGTGAGGATGATGTTGGCGAGGCCGATGTCCTCGTCGGTGAGCTGGCTGGAGTCCGCCACCTCGCGTGCGAGGTCGAAGCCGCGGGCGTCGCGCAGCGGGTTCTCCTCCTCGAAGTCCCAGCGGGCCCTGCGGGCCCGGTGCATCGCCGCGGCGTAGGCGTTGACGATCTGGGACGAGGTGAGCATGGCGTTGGCGTTGGGGTGACCGGGCACGGAGATCCCGTACTCGGTCTCGATGCCCATCACGCGGCGTACGGTCATGCGGCCCTCCTTGCCCGTAGTGATCCTGCTGAGACGCGCCGTCCGGCTGCGGGGCGGGTGGCACCGCAGCCGGACGGAGGGTTCGGGCGTCGTTACAGGTACTGCCCCGTGTTGGCGACGGTGTCGATGGAGCGGCCGGACTCCGCGCCCTGCTTGCCGGTGACCAGGGTGCGGATGAAGACGATCCGCTCGCCCTTCTTGCCCGAGATCCGGGCCCAGTCGTCCGGGTTGGTGGTGTTGGGCAGGTCCTCGTTCTCCTTGAACTCGTCCACGCAGGCGGCGAGCAGGTGGGAGACGCGCAGGCCGCGCTGGCCGTGGTCGAGGAAGTCCTTGATGGCCATCTTCTTGGCGCGGTCGACGATGTTCTGGATCATGGCGCCGGAGTTGAAGTCCTTGAAGTACAGGACCTCCTTGTCACCGTTGGCGTAGGTGACCTCCAGGAAGCGGTTGTCCTCGGTCTCCGAGTACATCCGCTCGACCACCGCCTGGATCATCCCGGCGACGGTGGAGACCACCGAGCCCTCGTGCTCCTTGACGTCGTCCGGGTGGAAGGGCAGCGAGTCCTTGAGGTACTTGGAGAAGATGTCCTTCGCCGCCTCGGCGTCCGGCCGCTCGATCTTGATCTTGACGTCCAGGCGGCCGGGCCGCAGGATCGCCGGGTCGATCATGTCCTCGCGGTTGGAGGCACCGATGACGATGACGTTCTCCAGGCCCTCCACGCCGTCGATCTCGGCGAGCAGCTGCGGGACGATGGTGTTCTCCACGTCCGAGCTGACACCGGACCCACGGGTGCGGAAGAGCGACTCCATCTCGTCGAAGAAGACGATGACGGGCGTGCCCTCGCTGGCCTTCTCCCGGGCACGCTGGAAGACCAGGCGGATCTGCCGCTCGGTCTCGCCGACGTACTTGTTGAGGAGCTCCGGGCCCTTGATGTTGAGGAAGTAGCTCTTGCCCTGCGGCCGGCCGGTCACCTCGGCGACCTTCTTGGCCAGCGAGTTCGCGACCGCCTTGGCGATGAGCGTCTTGCCGCAGCCGGGAGGGCCGTAGAGCAGGACGCCCTTGGGCGGACGGAGCTCGTACTCCTTGAAGAGGTCGGCGTGCAGGTACGGCAGCTCGACCGCGTCGCGGATCTGCTCGATCTGGCCCGCGAGGCCGCCGATCTGCCGGTAGTCGATGTCCGGGACCTCTTCGAGGACCAGTTCCTCGACCTCGGACTTGGGGACGACCTCGTAGACGTATCCGGAGCGGGGCTCCAGAAGGAGGGCGTCGCCGGAGCGCAGGGTGAGGTCGCGCAGCGGCTCGGCGAGCCGGACCACCCGCTCCTCGTCGGTGTGGCCGATCACCAGGGCGCGTTCGCCGTCCTCCAGGACCTCCTTGAGGGTGACGATGTCGCCGATGCTCTCGAAGGCCATCGCGTCCACGATGTTGAGCGCCTCGTTGAGCATGACCTCCTGGCCGCGGCGCAGCTCCTCCAGCTCGATGCTCGGGCTGACGTTGACGCGCAGCTTGCGGCCGCCCGTGAAGATGTCCGCGGTGCCGTCCTCGTTGGCGCTGAGGAAGGTGCCGAATCCGGCGGGGGGCTGGGCGAGGCGGTCCACCTCTTCCTTGAGGGCCACGATCTGGTCGCGGGCCTCACGGAGCGTGGCGGCGAGCCGCTCGTTCTGGGCGGAAACACCGGCCATGTTGGTCTGGAGCTCGACGATGCGCTCCTCGAGGATTCTCGAGTGGCGCGGCGAGTCGGCGAGCTTCCGACGCAGGGCGGCGATCTCCTGCTCGAGGTACGAGACCTGCGCGGCCTCGTCGGAACCACGAGCGGGCCGGCCGGCGCTGCGGTTGTAGTCGTCATCGTGGGCTGCCACGGTCCTCACCTCCTCCTGGGGGAGCTGGACGACCCAAACCTACCTGGAGCCAGGGGTCTGTAAACCCCTAGATCAGAAAGATGGATCGGGCGTGTCCGATCTTCGCCCTTGCGTTGCTTCCCCTCTGGTAGTGGATGTGCCCACCGCTCAACGGTTCAAAGCAGGGCAGGGGTAAGGTCGGCACTGCAGGAGGAGTGGAAATGCCACGCGAAGCGGGGCATTCCGGTACAGAAACGGCAGGGGACATGTCCGCGACCGGCGAAGAGCTCGAAGTCTGGATCGATCAGGACCTGTGCACGGGCGACGGCATCTGCGTCCAGTACGCACCGGAGGTCTTCGAGCTCGACATCGACGGCCTCGCCTACGTCAAGGGCGACGACGACGAGTTGCGCCAGCAGCCCGGCCAGACCGCGCCGGTGCCCCTGACGCTCCTTCAGGACGTCGTCGACTCCGCGAAGGAGTGCCCGGGCGACTGCATCCACGTGCGCCGGGTGGCCGACCGCGTCGAGGTCTACGGCCCCGACGCGGACTGACCGCCCGCAGGCCCAGCAGGTCCGCCGGGGTCAGACCTGACCGGCCGGCGCGGCGCTCTCGGCCCGCACCCAGTGGCCCGCGTTCCGCTTCCAGGCGATCGCGAGGGAGCGGTCCGGGCAGCACCGCGGCACGTCGGGCGAGGAGTAGCCCCGGGCGCGGGCGCGGATCTCGCCGTCGCTGCGCACGGTGAGGGCGGTGACGGTCAGGTTGTCGGCGGCCGGATCCAGCAGGGTGCCGGCGACCTCCGGGCGGCCGTCGGGGCCGGCGGTGAGCACGAAGACGCCGTCGGGCGGGGTGCCGTTGTCCGCGGCGCAGTGCGCGGCGACCACGGTGCTGGGCGAACCGTCACCGAGATCGGCGCTCACCTTCAGCACGACGGTCACCGGGAACGGCCCGCAGTCAAGGGGAAGTTCGGCCTTCGCCGGATCGGGGGCCGCCGCGGGCGGCGCGGCCTTCGCCGTCGGGCGGGCCGCGGCGGGCGTGCCCTCGGCCGGGGAGGCCGCCAGTGCGCCGGCGACGACCGCGGCGCAGCCCGCCGCCACCAGGGCCCAGTGTCCTATCCCGCTCCGGGCGTGACCGGGTGCCGTACCGGCACCGTCCGCCGTCCGGGGGTTCTCCGCCTCGACCGCTGCTTCCACCAGGCAGTCCTCTCCACCACGAGGGTGCCCCGGCGGGCACGGCGGCTGTTGTGAGCGAGCATCGTCCCACACCGTCCGGGACGTCCCGGCACCGGCCCCGACAGCCCGTCACGGGCATGCGGCGGGGGGCGGCGCAGCCGGTCGGGGACCGGTTGCGCCGCCCCCCGGAGGACGGGCCGTCACGGCGTCAGGGCAGCTCGACGCCGTCCGTGGCGGCGTTCTCGCGGGTGGCCCGGCGGACGGCGGCCCGCTCGGCCAGCGAGGGCTCGGGGCTGCCGTTGTCGTAGTCCTCGCCGTAGGCGCCCTTGGCGGGGCGGCGGCGGCGCAGCGGGGGCTCGACGCCGTCGGCGAGGCGGCGGGCGGTGAGGAGGAAGCCGGTGTGGCCGATCATCCGGTGGTCCGGGCGGACGGCCAGCCCCTCCAGGTGCCAGGTGCGGACCATGGTCTCCCAGGCCTGCGGCTCGGTGAAGGTGCCGTGCTCGCGCAGCGCCTCGACGGTCTTCGACATCTGCGTGGTCGTGGCGACGTAGCAGCAGATGAGGCCGCCGGGGACGAGCGCCTTGGAGGCGACGTCCAGGCACTCCCAGGGGGCGAGCATGTCGAGGATGACGCGGTCGACGTCGTTCTCGACGAGGTTGTCCTGCAGGTCGCCGATGGTGAGCTTCCAGGCCGGGTGGGGGCCGCCGAAGTACCGCTCGACGTTGTTCCTGGCGATCTCGGCGAAGTCCTCGCGGCGCTCGTACGAGGCGAGCATGCCGGTGTCCCCGACGGCGCGCAGCAGGTACGTGGAGAGCGCGCCGGAGCCGACGCCGGCCTCGACGACGCGCGCGCCCGCGAAGATGTCGGCCATCGCCAGGATCTGACCCGCGTCCTTGGGGTAGATCACCGCCGCGCCGCGGGGCATGGAGAGGACGTAGTCGGGGAGCAGGGGGCGCAGCGCGAGGTACGGGACGTTGCCCGTCGTGCGTACGACCGTGCCCTCGGGGGCGCCGATCAGCTCGTCGTGCGGGAACGCACCCTTGTGGGTGTGGAACTGGTTCCCGGCCTGGAGCGTGAACGTGTAGTGGCGGCCCTTGGGGTCGGTCAGCTGTACCTGGTCCCCGACCTGGAAGGGCCCGCGTCGGCGGGTGGCACCGGTCGGTTCGGACATGCGGCCAATCCTAAGGGAACGGCGGCACTCCCCCGACCAGCCGCCCGGCCCGGGCCCGGGAGCCGTACGGCAGATCGTTTCGGCGGGCCGCGGCGGCGGGGCGGTTCAGCGGCCGCCGAGCGCGCGGGCCAGGCGGCGTTCGAGGTCGGCGAGGGCGAGCACGCCGTACGGGCTGCCGTCCGGGCGGACGACCAGGTACTCGGCGGCCGGGGTGCGGCGGAGCGCGGCGAGGAGGTCCTCGCCGGTGAGTGCGAGGTCGAGGTGCAGGCCGGGTTCGAGGTCGCGGGCGACGGCGCCGACGGCGACCCAGGGACGGCGGCGCTCGGGCACCTTCGTGACGGCGGCCTCGGTGACCAGGGCGGCGGGGTCGCCGCGGCCGTCGACGACGACGATCGCGCCGGCCCGGGCCTCGTGGGCGCGGCGCAGCGCCTCGCCGAGCGGGGTGTCGGCGGTGACGTCGACGGAGCGGCGGGCGAGTTCGCGCAGGTCGAGCCCGGGCAGGACCTCGCGCAGGCGGGCGTTGCGGACGGCACCGGTGGCGCCGTTCCAGATGATGATCGCGAGGATGGCCGCGAGCACGCCGTCGACGAGGCTGTCGCCGGTGGACTGCTCCGGGGTCTGGGCGGCGCTGACGAGCGGCAGGCCGACGAGCACGGCGAGGGCCAGTCCGCGGCCGACCCAGGCGGCGGCGACGGTGCCGGCCATCGGGCGGCCGGTGACGCCCCACACGACGGCGCGCAGCATGCGGCCGCCGTCCAGCGGGAGGCCGGGCAGCAGGTTGAAGGCGGCGACGACGAGGTTGCTCACCATGAGGCCGGCGAGGAGCACGCCGGGCACGGTGTCGAGCTCGACGGCGTTCGTCGCGAGGTAGAACACGCCGCCGAGGACGAGCGAGAGCAGCGGCCCGACGAAGGCCAGCCAGAACTCCCGGGCCGGGGTCTCGGCCTCCTTCTCGATCTCGGAGACGCCGCCGAAGAACTGCAGCTGGATGCTGCGGACGCCGAGCCGGTAGCGCAGGGCGATCACCGTGTGCGCCAGCTCGTGGACGAGCACGGAGGCGTAGAAGGCGACGGCGAAGGAGAAGGAGACGAGGTAGCGGGTGCCGCCGAGGCCGGGCAGCACCTCGGTGAGGCGTCCGCCGAAGATCCAGGTGATCAGGGCGGCGATGACGAACCAGGACGGCGTGACGTACACCGGGACGCCGAAGGGGCGGCCCATCAGGATCCCGCCGCGCGGCTGCGGGTCGCCGGCCCGGCCGGCCGGCGGTTTCTCGGAGGTCCGCTGCCCCCTGGTGTCGCTCACCGCGTCCCCTTCGCTCTCGTCCCCGTCGTACCGGCCCGCGCCGTGGCGCCCACGCTACGTGATCTCCGTCCGGATCCCGCGCGCGCCCCTCGGAGGGCGCCGCTCGTAGGGGGTCATACCCCGGTCGGGGCCCGCGCAGCGGTCGCGGTGTCAGTGGGCCGACAGCGGGATGTGAGCGGAGGGCAATAGGGTCGGGGCATGCACCAGACGGACACCGGCCCGACGGCCCGGCCGGCGGCCCCGCCGACGGGCCTCTCGCCCTCGCGCGCCGGCGACTTCATGACCTGCCCCCTGCTGTACCGGCTGCGGGTGATCGACCGCCTGCCCGAACCGCCGAGCCCGGCCGCGACCCGCGGCACGGTGGTGCACGCCGTGCTGGAGCGGCTGTTCGACCACCCGCCGGCCGAGCGGACCGCCGGCCTGGCGCGCTCGCTGCTGCGCCCCCAGTGGGAGCGGCTGCTGGGCGAGCGGCCGGAGCTCGCGGAGCTCTTCCCCGACGACCCGGACGGCACCGCCCTCGCGGGCTGGCTGGGCGACGCGGAGAAGCTGGTGGACCGCTGGTTCCGCCTGGAGGACCCGACCCGCCTGCACCCCGCCGAGCGCGAGCTGTACGTGGAGACGTCGCTGGGGTCCGGGCTCCTGCTGCGCGGCTACATCGACCGCGTCGACGTCGCCCCGAGCGGCGAGGTGCGGCTGGTCGACTACAAGACCGGGCGGGCGCCCTCGCGGGACTTCGAGGGCAAGGCGATGTTCCAGATGAAGTTCTACGCCCTGGTGGTGTGGCGCTGGAAGGGCGTGATCCCCAGGCGCCTGCAGCTGGTCTACCTCGGCGGGGGCGGCGACGTGGTCACGTACGACCCGGACGAGACCGACCTGCTGGCGGTGGAGCGCAAGCTGCACGCGCTGTGGGAGACCATCTCGCGGGCGGTGGAGACCGGGGAGTTCCCCGCCACCCGCAACCGGCTCTGCGACTGGTGCGACCACCAGGCCCGCTGCCCGGAGTTCGGAGGCACTCCCCCGCCGTACCCGCTGCCGCTGCCCGCGGCGCGACGGCCCGACGACGATCCCCCGGGGGATCCCATGGTGAGCGAGGAGTCGTAGGTGACGATCAGGGTGCTGCTGGTGGACGACCAGCCGCTGCTCCGCACCGGTTTCCGGATGATCCTGGAGGCCGAGCCCGACCTGGTGGTGGTCGGCGAGGCCGGGGACGGCCAGCAGGCGCTGGAGCAGGTGCGGGCGCTCCAGCCGGACGTGGTGCTGATGGACATCCGGATGCCGCGGATGGACGGCGTGGAGGCGACCCGGCGGATCTCCGGGCCCGGCCGCGACGGCCCGGCGAAGGTGCTGGTGCTGACGACCTTCGACCTCGACGAGTACGTGGTGGAGGCGCTGCGGGCCGGGGCCAGCGGCTTCCTGCTGAAGGACGTGCCGGCCGAGGAGCTCGTGCAGGCGATCCGGGTGGTCGCGGACGGCGCGGCGATGCTGGCGCCGTCGGTGACGCGCCGCCTGCTCGACATGTACGCCACCCGGCTGCCGTCCGGCGAGGAGGCGCCGCCGCAGGCGCTGGGCGCGCTGACCGAGCGCGAGGTGGAGGTGCTGCGGCTGGTCGCCCGGGGGCTGTCGAACGCGGAGATCGCCGCCGAGCTGTTCGTCAGCGAGACGACGGTGAAGACCCACGTCGGCCACGTGCTGACGAAGCTGCGCCTGCGTGACCGGGTGCAGGCCGCGGTGTACGCGTACGAGTCCGGCCTGGTGCGCCCCGGCGCGCTCTGACGGCGCGCCCCGGACGGCCGACGGCCCGCCTCCTCCTGCGCGGAGGGGCGGGCCGTCGGCGTACGGCGGGTCAGCCGATGCTCTCGGTGCGGCCGATCAGCCAGAGGCGGAAGACGCCGGTGGTGTCGACGGTCGCGTCGACGCCGGTGATGTCGTTGCGCGAGGCGTAGAACGACTTGGCCTGGAACAGCGGGATGACCGGGGCGGCCTCCGCGACGATGTTCTGGATCTGGCCGTAGGCGCCGCCCGCGGTGCGGTCGGTCAGCTTGATGCTGGCGGGCACGAGCCTGCCGCTGATGCGCTCGTCGTCCCAGCCGTTGTGGAAGGCGCCGCCGTCGACCACGATCGGGCTGACGAAGTCGTCGGGGTCGGCGTAGTCGGGGGTCCAGCCGACGGTGTAGCCCTGGTAGATCCCGGCCTTCCAGCCGGCCTGGTACTTCTTCCAGTCCGGCTCCTGCTTCACGGTGATCTGGAAGAGGCCGCCGGCCTCCAGGTCCTTCTTGAACTGGTCCATCTCGGCGACGCCGGCGCGGGCGCGCGACCAGGTGAGGGTCAGCTTGACCGGGGTCTGGACCTTGGCCGCGGAGAGGATCTTCCTGGCCTTCTCGGTGCTGGGGTCGCCGTAGCGGTCGAAGAAGGCCGTGTTGTGGCCGGTGATGCCGGCGGGCACGAGCGAGTACAGCGGCTGGACGGTGCCCGCGTAGACCGTGTGGGCGAGTGCCTTGCGGTCGAGGAGCTGGGCGGCGGCCTGGCGCACGGCGGGGTTGCCGGCGACCGGGTCCTTGGTGTTGAGGACGAGGAAGCGGGTCTCGGCGCTCTCGCCCTCGGCGACCTTGAGGTCGCCCTTGCCGGCGATCTGGTCGTCCTTGATCTTGGCCGCGGCGGCGGGCTCCATGCTGTTGTCCGCGAGGTCGACGTCGCCCTGTTCGAGGGCGGACTTGAGCTCGTCCGGGGTGTTGAAGTAGCGCAGCGCGAACGAGCCGCTCTGCGGCTTGTTCTCGCCCCGGTACTCGCTGTTCGCGGAGAGGGCGACCTTCGCGGGCGCCTCGCCGTCGCTCATCGTGTCGATCGAGTCGATCTTGTACGGGCCGGAGCCGACCAGCTTGTCGTTGGCGAGCAGGCCGTCCGCCGGGAAGACCTGGTGGTCGACGATGGATCCGGCCGCCGAGGCGAGCTTCGCCGGGAGCACCGCGTCCGGGGCGTTCAGGTGGAAGACCACCTTGCCGCCGTCCTCGGACCGGACCGACTTGATCGTCGAGAGCAGCGAGGCCGGGCCGCTCGGGTCGTTGATCTTCAGCATGCGCTGCACGGAGAAGACGACGTCCTCGGCGGTCAGCGCGTGGCCGTTGGAGAACTTCAGGCCGCTGCGCACGGTGCACTCGTACGTCGTGGCGTCGCCCCCGGTGAACCCGCAGGACTGCGCGGCGTCCGGCTGCGGCACGGTCGCACCGGGCGGGAAGCTCAGCAGCGACTGGAAGGTGTTGTTCAGCACCAGCCAGGAACCCGCGTCGTAGGCGCCGGCCGGGTCGAGCACGCTGGTCACGTTGGTGGTGCCCATGGTGATCACCGACGGCGAGTCCTTGCCGGTGACGGCCTTGGTCGCGGAGGCGCAGCCGGAGGCGGCGGTGGCCACGACGACGGCACAGCCCAGTACGGCCAGGCGGTTGGCGGATGACATGCGGGTTTGATTCCTTCTCCGTGCGGCCGGGCTTGTGGGGAGGCGCCGGGAGGAACCGTCACGTGGGTGCGTCCGGGGTGGGGGGCGCGGTCGGTGACGGTCCGTTCGACCCCGTTGTCGGGGACTGACCGGATGTAGCGTGCCATATCGAACACGCGCTGCCACCGCCCGAACGGGCGGCCGTTATGGCCGCCGTCGACCGCCGAGTCCCGCAACCCGACGATCTGTCACGTGATGTCCGTTTTCTCCGGCGCACCCTGTACGCACCGTTGCCGGGAGGCAGCGGCGCGAAAGCACGGTACGCCCGGAAGGAGACCGATCTCACACCCGGGCGGCGACCGCCGAGAGGAGGAGCTCCAGGTCGACGAGTTCCAGCGACGGCACCACCAGGCGCCCCGGCGCGGGCTCGATCGCGGCGACCGAGGGCACCGCGATGACCGGGCAGCCGGCCGCCTCCGCGGCGCGCACCCCGGTCGGCGCGTCCTCGATCACCACGCACCGCGACGGGTCGGCGCCGAGCCGGGCCGCGGCCTCCAGGTACGGGTCCGGGTACGGCTTGGTGCGCGGCACCTCGTCGCCGGCCACCGAGAAGGCGAAGTGGTGGGCGCCGAGGCTGCCGAGCACGATGTCGATGATGTGCCGGTGCGAGGCGGACACCAGGGCGGCGGGCACGCCGTGCGCGTCCAGCGTGTTGAGCAGCCGTTCGGCGCCGGGCATCAGCGGCACGCCGCCGGCCAGCAGGTCGACGAAGCGCCGGTTGATCAGCACGGTGAGCTCGGCCGGGGAGAGCGTCACGGCGGTGCGCGACAGCAGGTAGTCGATCACCCGGGTCATCGGGCCGCCGACCACGTGGGCGCGGTCGGCCTCGTCCAGCACGTGTCCGAGCTCCGCGAAGAGCGAGGCCTCGGCCTGCCACCAGAAGTCCTCGGTGTCGACCAGCGTGCCGTCCATGTCGAACAGGACGGCCTGCAGGCCGCCGCCGGTGCCGTCGAGGTTTTCGGTGGGGGTCGAGATGGTCGTCATGGAAGATCCCTTCGCCTGGGTGGGTGCACGCCGGGGCGCGCCCGGACGGATCCGGGGATGGCACAGGCCGGCCCGCTGGTGAGCGGACCGGCCCGTTCAGGATCATTCAGGATACGCCCGGCGACCGTTTCCGCGCAGAACGGAGCGCATCCGTGGCGTTACCTCGCGTTGAAGTACTTCGCCTCGGGGTGGTGGATGACGATCGCGTCGGTGGACTGCTCCGGGTGCAGCTGGAACTCCTCGGAGAGCACCACGCCGATCCGCTCCGGCTTCAGCAGGTCGGCGATCTTGGCGCGGTCCTCCAGCTCCGGGCAGGCGCCGTAGCCCAGCGAGAAGCGGGCGCCGCGGTACTTCAGGGCGAACATGTCGCGGACGTCCTGCGGGTCCTCGTCGCCGAAGCCCAGTTCGAAGCGGACCCGGGCGTGCCAGAACTCGGCGAGCGCCTCGGCGAGCTGCACCGACAGGCCGTGCAGCTCCAGGTAGTCGCGGTAGGCGTTGCCGGCGAACAGCTCGTTGGCCGCCTCCGAGACCCGGTTGCCCATGGTGACGACCTGCAGCCCCAGCACGTCGCGCAGGCCGGAGTCCTCCGGGCGGAAGAAGTCCGCCAGGCAGAGGCGGCGGCCGCGGCGCTGCCGGGGGAAGGTGAAGCGGGTCCGCTCGGAGCCGTCCTCGTGGAAGACGATCAGGTCGTCGCCCTTGGAGTTGGCCGGGTAGTAGCCGTAGATCACGGCGGGCTCCAGCCAGCCCTCGGTCTGCAGGCGGTCCAGCCACATGCGCAGCCGCGGCCGGCCCTCGGTCTCCACCAGCTCCTCGTACGAGGGGCCGTCGCCGTTGCGGGCGGCCTTCAGGCCCCACTGGCCCTTGAAGAGCGCGTCCTCGTCGAGCCAGGAGGCGTAGTCGGCGAACGGGATGCCCTTGACGATCCGGTCGCCCCAGAACGGCGGCGAGGGCACCCGGTTGTCGACGGCCACGTCGGAGCGGACCTGGCCGAGGTTGACCTCCTCCGGCTCCTCCACCTGCACCCGGGCGTGGCGGCGCTGGCGCAGCTCCGGCAGGGCCGCGCCGGGCACGCCGCGCTTCACGGCGACCAGGGCGTCCATCAGCCGCAGGCCCTCGAAGGCGTCCCGGGCGTAGCGGACCTCGCCCTGGTAGACCTCGTGGAGGTCCTGCTCGACGTAGGCGCGGGTGAGCGCGGCGCCGCCGAGGATCACCGGGTAGTCGGCGGCCAGGCCGCGCTGGTTCAGCTCCTCCAGGTTCTCCTTCATGATCACCGTGGACTTGACCAGCAGGCCCGACATGCCGATGACGTCGGCCTTGTGCTCCTGCGCGGCGTCGAGGATCGCCGAGACCGGCTGCTTGATGCCGAGGTTGACGACGGTGTAGCCGTTGTTGGAGAGGATGATGTCGACGAGGTTCTTGCCGATGTCGTGGACGTCGCCCTTGACGGTGGCGAGCACGATCGTGCCCTTGCCCTCGTCGTCGGACTTCTCCATGTGCGGCTCCAGGTGCGCCACCGCGGTCTTCATGACCTCGGCGGACTGCAGCACGAACGGCAGCTGCATCTGGCCCGAGCCGAACAGCTCGCCGACCACCTTCATGCCCGCCAGCAGCGTGCCGTTGACGATCTCCAGCGCGGGGCGCCCGGCCAGCGCCTCGTCGAGGTCGGCCTCCAGCCCGTTGCGCTCGCCGTCGACGATCCGGCGCTGCAGGCGCTCGTCGAGCGGGAGGGCCGCGAGCTCCTCCGCCTTCGAGGCGGCGGTGGAGGCCATCGAGACGCCCTCGAAGAGCTGCAGCAGCCTCTGCAGCGGGTCGTAGGCGGGCTCGTCGCCGACCGCCTCGCGGCGGCGGTCGTAGACGAGGTCGAGCGCGACGTCGCGCTGCTCCTCCGGGATGCGCGCGATCGGGAGGATCTTGGAGGCGTGCACGATGGCCGAGTCCAGGCCCGCCTCGACGCACTCGTGCAGGAAGACCGAGTTGATCACGACGCGGGCGGCCGGGCTGAGGCCGAAGGAGATGTTGGACAGGCCCAGCGTGGTCTGGACGTCCGGGTGACGCCGCTTCAGCTCGCGGATCGCCTCGATCGTCTCGATGCCGTCGCGGCGGGACTCCTCCTGACCGGTGCCCAGGGTGAAGGCCAGGCAGTCGACCAGGATCGAGCCCTCGTCGATGCCGTACTCGGTGGTGAGCTGCGCGATGAGGCGCTCGGCGATCGCGACCTTCGTCTCCGCGGTGCGGGCCTGGCCCTCCTCGTCGATGGTCAGCGCGATCAGGCCGGCGCCGTGCTCCCGGGCCAGCGAGGCGATCCGGCCGAAGCGGGTGTCCGGGCCGTCGCCGTCCTCGTAGTTGACGGAGTTGAGCACCGCACGGCCGCCGAGCGCCTCCAGGCCGGCCAGCAGCACCTGCGGCTCGGTGGAGTCGAGCACGATCGGCAGGGTCGAGGCGGTCGCCAGCCGGGCGGCGATCTCCTTCATGTCGGCGACGCCGTCCCGGCCGACGTAGTCGACGCACAGGTCGAGCAGGTGCGAGCCGTCGCGGATCTGGTCGCGGGCGATCTCGACGCAGGCCTGCCAGTCCTCGGCCAGCATGGCATCGCGGAACTTCTTCGAGCCGTTGGCGTTGGTGCGCTCGCCGATCGCCAGGTAGGAGAGGTCCTGCCGGAACGGCACCGACTGGTAGAGCGAGGCGGCGGCCGCCTCCGGGTGCGGGTCGCGCGGCGTGACCGGGCGGCCCTGGACCCGCTCGACGACCTGGCGCAGGTGCTCGGGGGTGGTGCCGCAGCAGCCGCCGACCAGTGACAGGCCGTACTCGCGGGTGAAGGAGTCGTGGGCGTCCGCGAGCTCCTGCGGGCTCAGCGGGTAGTGCGCGCCGTCCTTGCCGAGCACCGGCAGGCCCGCGTTCGGCATGCAGGACAGGCCGATCCGGGCGTTCTTCGCCAGGTAGCGCAGGTGCTCGCTCATCTCGGCGGGGCCGGTCGCGCAGTTGAGGCCGATGTAGTCGACACCCAGCGGCTCCAGCGCGGTCAGCGCCGCGCCGATCTCCGAGCCGAGCAGCATGGTGCCGGTGGTCTCCACGGTCACCTGCACCAGCACCGGCAGGTCGAGCCCGGCCGCGGCCAGCGCCCGCTTGGAGCCGAGGATCGCGGCCTTGGTCTGCAGGAGGTCCTGGCTGGTCTCCACCAGCAGTGCGTCCGCGCCGCCCGCGATCAGGCCGGCCGCGTTCCGCTCGAAGCCGTCGCGCAGCAGCTCGTACGGGGCGTGGCCGAGCGTCGGCAGCTTGGTGCCGGGACCGATCGAGCCGAGCACCCAGCGGATGCGGCCGTCGTCGTGGGCGTCGGCGGCCTCGCGGGCGATCCGGGCGCCGGCCTCGGAGAGCTCGAAGACGCGCTCCGGGATGTCGTACTCGCCGAGCGCCGAGTGGTTCGCGCCGAAGGTGTTGGTCTCCACGCAGTCCACGCCGACGCCGAAGTACGCCTCGTGCACCGAGCGCACGATGTCGGGGCGGGTGACGTTGAGGATCTCGTTGCAGCCCTCCAGCTGCTGGAAGTCCTCCATGGTCGGGTCCTGTGCCTGCAGCATGGTGCCCATCGCGCCGTCCGCCACCACGACCCGGGTGGCGAGGGCTTCGCGCAGGGCGTTCGCACGCGCCTGCTGGGCGGAGACTGCGGCGGACGGGGGGACGGCGGTGGCCATGGGGCAACTCCCTGGGTGCGACGGCTGTCGGCTATGCGTCCCCTCCGTGAACGGGGATGCACGCCGCCAGCGTATCCGGACACCTGCCCGCAGACGGAACCCGTTTCGCATCCTGGGCGTCCTCACCACACGAACGGACCGGACGGAAGGGGTGTCGTGCGTCGGAGAACCGGGACGGAACCGGGCAGGTTGCGGGCACGGTGGCGCGGGTGGACGCGGCGGCGGAGGGTGGTGGTCTGCGTCTGCCTGGCCTGGGGCCTGTTACTCCTTCCGGTGGCCGCGGCGGCGGCCGCGCTGCGCCTGCAGTACGCGGGCGAACCGTCCGCCGAGGCCAGGACGCGCGGCCGGGACGCCCTCTGGATGGGCCACGCCTGGGTCGACGGCCGCCGGACCGGGGCCGACCTGACCGCGCTCGCCGCACGGCTGGCCGGCACCGGCATCCACGACCTCTACGTGCACACCGGGCCGCTGGAGCACGACGGCTCGCTGCGCGCCGACCGCTCCCCGCGGGCCGCGCAGCTCGTGCAGGACGTGCACCGGCTGCTGCCCGGCGTCCGGGTGCAGGCCTGGCTCGGCGACGTCGTCGCCCCGGAGAAGGACGGCCTGCACCTCGACCGCGCCGACGTGCGCGACCGCGTCACGGCCTCCGCCCGGCAGGTGCTCGACCAGGGCTTCGACGGGGTGCACTTCGACATGGAACCCGTGCACTCCGGCTCCGCGGGCTTCCTCGCACTGCTCGACGGGGTGCACGCGGTGACCGCCGCCCGGCAGGTGCCGTTCTCGGTGGCCGCCCCGCAGATCGACCCGCTGCCGGGCCTGCACCGGGTCGGCCTCGCGCTCACCCACCACGGCAAGTGGTGGTCGCAGGCGTACTTCGGGCAGGTCGCCCGGCGGGTCGACCAGGTCGCGGTGATGTCGTACGACACCTCGATGCAGCTGGAGTCGCTCTACGGCGGGTACGTCGCCCAGCAGACCGCGCTCGCCCTGGAGGCCACCCCCGCGGACGTCGACCTGCTGATGGGACTGCCCGCGTACTGGGAGGACGACTACAGTCACCGCGGCTCGGCGGAGACGGTGACGGCGGCCGTCCGGGGCGCCCGGCTGGCGCTCGGCCGCAGCGACCGGCAGAACTTCGGGCTCGCCCTGTACGTCGACTTCACCGCGACACCCGCCGACTGGGAGGCCTACCGGAGCGGCTGGTGCGCGGGCGGCGCCGCGGCGGCACGCCGGTGAGCGCGCCGCCGTTCCCCGGCACCGACCTGACGACGCGGCGGCTGGTCCTCGGCCGGCCCGGCCCGGCGGACGTCGACGCGATGCTGCGCGTGCACAGCGACCCGCGGGCCTGCGCCCACAACCCCTCCGACGTCCTCGCGGACCGGGCCGAGGCCGAGGAGATCTACCGGCGCTGGGACGCCGGGTGGCGCACGCACGGCTACGGGTACCGGGTGGTGCGCCGCCACGGCGAGCCGGAGGTGCTGGGCTTCTGCGGGATCAAGCCGACGGTGCTGAGCGGACTGCGGGCGCTGAACCTCTTCTACCGGCTCGACCCGGCGCACTGGGGCCTGGGGATCGCGGGCGAGGCCGCGCGGGCGGTCGTCGCCTGGTCGCTGCGGGAGCTGCCCGGGCTGCCGCTGGTCGCGCGGATCAGGCCCGCCAACACCGCGTCGCAGCGCGTCGCCCTGCGGGCGGGGCTCGTCCGCGCCGACCACCTGGACGAGATCGGCTCGGACGGCCTCGACTGGATCTGGGCCGCCAACCTGGGCTGACCGGCCGGGCCTGCGAACGGCCGCCCGGTCGCGGGGTCACGCCTCGTGCGGGTCCGCGGGGCCGGGCGGGGCGTCGAGCGGCGCCCGGTGCAGGGCGATCAGCAGGCGCCACGTGCGGGCGGCGAGCGTCTCCGCGTCGGTGTCGATCAGGCCGTGCAGCCAGTCGGCGAAGAGGCCGGTGAAGGCCGCCGCGACCGCGGAGGCCACGGTGTCGGCGTGCGGGGCGCCGGCCCGTTCGCGTTCGGCGCGGCTGCGGGCCCGCAGGCGCTCGTGCAGCAGGTCGCCGAGCGGGCCGCCGCCGCCCGGGGCGAGCAGCGCCCGGTGGAGCGCGGCACGGTCGGCGCTGTCCGTCAGGAACGCACCGAGCGCGGGCGGCGGGGCGGCCGGGTCCACGGGCCCCCGCCAGGCGTGGAGGGCGTCCACCGCGCGGTCGGCCACCTCCCCGCAGGCGTCGACGGCGAGCGCCCGCAGGTCCACGTAGTGGAGGTAGAAGGTGGCCCGGCCGAGCCCGGCGCGGCGGACCACGGCGGAGACGCTGACCTCGGCGAGCGGCCGCTCCGCGCACTCGGCGAGGAGTGCCGCCCGCAGGGCGTCCCGGGTGCGCTCGGCGCGCGGATCGCTCATCCGGCGGCCAGTACGGCGGCGAGGGCGACCGCCCCGGGCAGCGCCTGCGCGACCAGGATGCGGCGGTTGGCCGTGGCGGCGCCGTAGACGCCGGCGACGACGACGCAGCAGAGGAAGAAGACCTGCGCGTCGTGGCCGACCGGGTCCGCGGCGACGAGGCCCCAGACCAGGCCGGCCGCGAGGAACCCGTTGTAGAGGCCCTGGTTGGCGGCGAGCGGCGCGGTCGTGCGCGCGAGCCCGGCGTCGAAGCCGGAGAGCTTCCGGCCGGGGGAGCGCTCCCAGAGGAACATCTCCAGCACCAGGATGTACGCGTGCAGGGCCGCCACCAGACCCACCAGGACGCTCGCCGCCGTCTGCATGACCACTCCTACTTTCTGGACACCTGTCCAGGCATCATAGACGAGTGTCCAGGATCTCGAACCACACGGCCGTGTCGGCGGGCAGCGTCCCGTCCTCCGCCAGCGGACCGCTCGCCAGCAGCGGCGCGGCACCCCCGGGCAGCGCCACCGGCTCCGCACCGAGGTTGACCAGGCAGCCGAAGCCGTCGGCACGCCGGAACGACAGCACCTCCGGGTCGGCCGGCAGCCAGCCGAACTCCCCGCCGATCCGCTCCCGGCGGATGCGCAGCGCCTCCCGGTAGAGCTCCAGCATCGAGTCGGGGTCGCCGGTCTGCGCCGCCACCGTGAGCGCGGCCCAGTCCTCGGGCTGCGGCAGCCACGGCTCGACGCCCTCCGGCGCGAAGCCGTACGGCGCCGCATCGCCGGACCACGGGATCGGCACCCGGCAGCCGTCACGGCCCGGGTCGGTGCCGCCGGAGCGGAAGTGCATCGGGTCCTGCAGGGTGCTCAGCGGCAGGTCCTCGACCTCCGGCAGGCCGAGCTCCTCGCCCTGGTACATGTACAGCGACCCCGGCAGGGCCAGCGACAGCAGCGCCGCGGCGCGGGCGCGGCGGACGCCGAGCGCGCGGTCGGTCGGCGTGCCGAACGCCTTGGCGGAGAACTGGAACCGGGTGTCCGCGCGGCCGTACCGGGTCACCGTGCGGGTCACGTCGTGGTTGCACAGCACCCAGGTGGCGGGGGCACCGACCGGGGCGTGCGCGGCGAGCGTGCCGTCGATGGAGGCGCGCAGTTCGGCGGCGGCCCAGGGGCGGGCCAGGAAGTCGAAGTTGAACGCGGTGTGCAGCTCGTCCGGGCGCAGGTAGCGGGCGAACCGCTCGGTGTCCGGCACCCAGATCTCGCCGATCAGCACGCGCGGCTGCTCGTACGAGTCGGCGATGGCGCGCCAGGACCGGTAGATGTCGTGCAGGTCGTCACGGTCGACGAACGGGTGGGTGTCCACGCCGAGTTCGAAGCTGGGCAGGCCCGGCTCCTTGGTCAGCAGGCCGGCCGAGTCGATCCGGACGCCGGCCGCGCCGCGGTCGAACCAGAAGCGGAGGATCTCCTCGTGCTCCTGGCGGACCAGCGGGTGCGCCCAGTTGAGGTCGGGCTGCTCGGTGGCGAAGAGGTGGAGGTACCACTGCCCGTCCGCGATGCGCGTCCAGGGGCAGCCGCCGAACTCCGACTTCCAGTTGTTGGGCGGGAGTTCGCCGTTCTCGCCGCGCCCCTCGGCGAAGTGGAACAGCTCGCGCTCGGGGCTGCCGACCGGCGCCGCCAGTGCAGCACGGAACCACGGGTGCTCGCTCGACACGTGGTTCGGCACGATGTCGACGACGGTGCGGATGCCGAGGTCGAGCGCCTCGGCGATCAGCTTCTCGGCCTCCTCCAGCGTGCCGAAGACCGGGTCGATCGAACGGTAGTCGGCCACGTCGTAGCCGCCGTCCTTGAGCGGGGACGGGTACCAGGGGTTGAACCACACGGCGTCGAAACCGAGTTCGGCGAGGTACGGGAGCCGGGCGCGGATGCCCGCCAGGTCTCCGGTGCCGTCGCCGTTGCCGTCGGCGAAACTCCGCGGGTAGACCTGGTAGATCGCCGCGTCTCGCCACCAGTCCGGGCGGTCGGGCTGCAGTACCACGGTGGGTAGTCCTTTCGCGAAATGACCGGGCGTCAGCCCTTGAGCCCGCCAGAAGTCAGGCCGGCCATGATGTTGCGCTGGAAGATCAGGAAGAACACGACCGTCGGCACCGAGGCGATCGCCAGGGCGGCGATCACGACGTTCTGCGGGACACCGATGGAGAGCGAGTTGATGCCGATGTTGAGCGGCTGGTTCTTCGGGTCCGGCTGCACGAGCAGCGGCCACAGGAAGTCCTTCCAGACGTTCACCACGGCGAAGATCGAGACCACGCCGAGGATCGGCCGGGACATCGGCAGCACGATCGACCACAGCGCGCGCAGCGGCGACGCGCCGTCGATCGCGGCCGCGGCCATCAGCTCCTCCGGGATGGAGTCGAAGAAGCGCTTCAGCAGGAAGATGTTGAAGGCGTTGGCCACGGTCGGCAGCCAGATCGCCCACGGGGTGTTGATCAGGTTGACGTGCACCAGCGGCAGGTCGAGCACCGTCAGGTACTGCGGCACGACCAGCACCGCGGACGGGATCATCAGCGTGGCCAGCATCATGCCGAGGATGACGTTGCCCAGCACCGGCCGCAGCTTCGACAGCGAGTACGCCGCGGCGACGTCGAAGACCAGTTGGAAGGCCAGCGCCCCGAACGCGTAGTACAGCGTGTTGAAGAGCAGCCGACCCATGTTGAGCTTGGACCACGCCTCACTGTACGTGTCGGTGTGGATCTGCTTCGGGAAGAAGGTCGGCGGGTTCTGGATGACCTCCTGGGTGGACTTGAGTCCACCGGTGACCAGCCAGTACAGCGGGCCGAGGAAGACCAGCGTGAAGCCGATGACCACCAGGACGAGGACGGTCCAGTAGATCGCCCGGCCCAGCGGGCGGTTCAGCTGCGTCTCGGAGATCAGGGTACGGGTCGAGGTGTCTGCCATGGCGGGGCTCCCGTCCTAGTCGGTGGTGCGGCTCAGGCGCACGTACAGCGCGGAGAAGCCGGCGAGTACGAGCAGCATGACCAGGCCGAGCGCCGAGGCGCTGCCGTAGTTGTTGAAGCTGAAGGCGTACTGGTAGATGAGGTTGACGACGGTCAGCGTCGAGTTCTGCGGGCCGTTGCCGCCGGTCAGCAGGTAGGGCTCGACGAAGACCTGCATGGTCGCGACGACCTGGAGCAGCAGGAGCAGCGACAGGATCAGCCGGGTCTGCGGGATGGTGACGTGCCAGATCCGGCGCAGCAGGCCGGCCCCGTCGAGCTCCGCGGCCTCGTACAGCTCGCCGGGGATGCCCTGCAGCGCGGCGAGGTAGATCAGGGTCGCGCCGCCCATGTTCATCCAGGTCGCCGCGATGACCACGGAGAGCATCGCGGTGTCCGGCGAGTTGAGCCAGGCCGAGGTCGGCAGGTGCAGCGACTTCAGGATCGCGTTGAAGAGGCCGTAGCCGGGGTCGTAGAAGTACTTGAAGAGCAGCACCGAGGCGACCGGCGGGAGCATCACCGGCAGGTACACCAGGATGCGCAGGTACGACTTGGCGTGCCGGAGCTCGTTCAGCAGCACGGCCACCACGAAGGGGACGGCGAAGCCGAGGACGAGCGCCAGCAGGGTGAAGAGCAGGGTGTTGCGCCAGGCGTGCCAGAAGTCCGGGTCCTGGAAGATGCGGTCCAGGTTCTCCATGCCGACCCACGTGGTCTTGCCGCGCTTGGTCTTCTGGAAGCTCATGATGACTTCGCGGACCATCGGGTACCACGAGAAGTAGGCGAAGCAGAGCAGCGCCCCGATGAGGAAGCCGTGGCCGGTGAGATTCCGGCGGAGGCGCTGACGGAAGGCGGCGCGGCCCGCGGGCGCGGTGTCCGGTGCCGCTGGCTCGGTCTTCCGCCGTGCGGAGACGCTGATCGCTGCCATGGGAAGTACTCCTGGTCGGTCGGGCCGGTCTGTCCAGGGCGACGCGGGGGCCGGCCCGCCGGCCGGCCCCCGCGAGCCGTTACTGGAGGTTCGCCAGAACCTGGTTGACCTGGCTCTCGGCGTCCGAGAGCAGCTTGTCGACGTTGGCGTTCTTGTCGGTCAGGACGGCCGAGACGGCGTTGTCCAGGACCTTGTAGATCTGCTGGGCGTTGGCGGGCTCGGTCTTGCCGGGCACCTGGACGGCCAGGTAGGGCGCGTAGTTGGCGACCGGGACGGTGGCGCTCGCGGCCTTCAGCTTGTTGTCCTCCTCCAGCGTGGAACCGCCGAAGAAGAAGGGCTGGGGCAGGCCGACGGGCAGGCCGTCGGTCTTGGTGCGGGCGTAGTCGAACTGGCCCTTGCCCATGGTGAGGAACTTGAAGTTGACCCAGGCGATGCCGGCCTTGATCTGGTCCGGGGTGGACCCCTTCTTGAACATGTAGTCGGCGCCGCCGAGCAGGGCCGACTTGCCGCCCGGCATCGGGCCCATGCCGTAGTCCTCGTACTTGCCCTTGAGGGTCTGGACCATGTACGTGATGTCGTCCGGCGCGCCGATGTACATGCCGAGCTTGTTGGTCGACATCTGGGTCATCAGGTCGGGCCACTTGAGGCTCTGGGTCTCGCCCATGACCTTGTCGGTCCAGCGCATGTCGTACAGGTTCTGCAGGACCTGCTTGCCCTCGGGGGTGTTGAAGGCGGCCTTCTTGCCGTCCTCGGTGGTCATCGAGCCGCCGAGGCCGTACAGCTCGGCGGTGTAGTGCCAGCCGCCCTGGTTGGTGGCGCTGTAGTCGCCGTAGCCGTTGACGCCGTTGCCGAGCGCGGCGATCTTCTTGGCCGCCTCACGGATCTCGGCCCACGTCGTCGGCGGCTTCTCGGGGTCGAGGCCGGCCTGCTTGAAGAGGGCGCGGTTGTAGAGCAGGCCCATCTTGTAGTTGGTGGTGGGCAGGCCGTAGAGCTTGCCCTCCGACTTCAGGGTGGACATGACCGAGGGGTCGATGTCCTTGAGGGCCGGCACGGTCTGGTCGTTGACGTAGGCCGTGATGTCCTCGGCGCCGTCCGCGTCCAGGACCTGCTCGCGGTCCGTGAAGTAGGTGTAGAAGACGTCCGGCTGGGTCTTGCCCTTGAGCTGGGCGGTGAAGGAGGCCGGCTCCTCGCAGGGCGAGGCGTCCTTGGAGTTGATCGTGACGTTCGGGTAGAGCTTGTTGAACGCCGCGACGTCCTCCGCCCACTCCTTGCGCTCGGCAGGCTTGGTGGTCGGCGGCTGGCAGTCGATGCTGATGGTGACCTTGGTGTTCGGGTCGAGCGTCGCGCTGGCCGCCGGCTTGCCGGAGTCGCCGGAGGTGCCCGAGTCGCCGCTGCCCGAGGAGGAGCAGGCGGCCGCGGTGAGCGCAAGGCCCGCAGCGGCGGCGAAGGCGACGGTTCTGCGGACGAGCCGGTCTCTGTTCATGCGGATGGACCCTTTCAAGCACGGTGGGCGGCGCCAAGGCGCGGGGGTGCCCGTGGAATTCCGGTGGGGGGCCGTCCCCGGGAGACACCCGGGGAAGGGGAAGCGTGCAAGGCCGAGCCACGGACGCTGCTTGCGGCAGCGCCGGCTGGTGTCGACTACTTAACCAGCCCCGACAGATGTCCACAAGATGTCGACGAGATTTCGCAAAAACCTGACGTAGACCTTGCGACTTCCGTGGCGTCCGCCGACGGCCCACTGTCCCGCCCTGGCCTGCGGACGAGCCCGCAACGGCCCTCAGGGCGCCTCGCGGCCCCCTCCCGGACCGATCCGGCCCACCCGGGCCGCCAGGGCCCGAAACCGGCCCCTGCAGGCCCGTTGGGGCTCCGGGGCCCGGCTGCGAGGTCGTGGCCCGACCGTGTCCTGACCGTGTCCCGAACGAATCCGCCCCGCCCCGGGCACCACCGGCCGGCGCTCCGGGGCCACCGCAAACGGCCCCGGACATGCCGAAGCAGGGCGGGCCGTCGGGCGCCCGCCCTGCTTCGTTTGCGCAATCGTTACGGGTTGACCGTGATCTTGAAGGTCGACGTCGTGTTCTGGATGTCCTTGAAGTTGCCGCTCGTCGTCAGGTGGTTGAAGACGACCTCACCCACCGCCGGACCCTGGCCCGCCTCGGGCATCTCGTTCGCCCAGACGCCGTAGCCGGACTTCGCGTCGAAGGCGTCGCCGCTCTTCTTCGCGCCGGTGATCGAGATGTTGGTGAAGACGGTGTCCTTCACCGGGTACAGCGGCTGGCCGCCGGTGTAGCCGGTCTGGAACATGATGCCGCTGTAGGTCGGGTCGACGATGTCGACGTCGCTGACGCGGATGCCCTGGAAGACCTTGGAGGCCGAGAAGACCCAGATCGCCGGGAAGACCTGCGAGCCCCAGAAGTGGCCGCCGGACCGCACGATCGAGATGTTCTGCAGGTCGGTCGTCGGCGAGGCGCCGAAGCCGTTCATCGCGTAGCCGAAGTCCAGCGACGAGATGGTGATGCCGGAGTAGCAGAGGGTGTCCGCGATGTAGATGTTGCGGAACGTGTTGGCGTAGCCGCCGTACACCGCGATACCCGCCGCACGCCAGGTCAGGATGGTGGTGAGGTTCTCGAAGACGTTGTTCTTCTCGTCGGCGCCGCCGGCGTCGATGGCGGAGAACAGCGCGAAGGAGTCGTCACCGGTGGCGCGGGCCTCGTTGTTGGAGACCAGGTTGTCGGTGGAGCCGTTGGTCATGTTGATGCCGTCGGCGAAGGTGTCGCGGATCCGGGAGTTCGTGATCTTCATGTTGTCGGTGTTGGCACCCCAGTACATGCAGATCATGTGCTCGGTCCAGATGTTGTCGATCGTGATGTCCGCGACGTTGGCGAAGTCGAAGACCTTGCCGGGACCGTCGATGCGCGAGGTGTAGTTGCCGAAGTAGGCGAACCCGGAGAAGGTCGAGCCGTTGGCGGTGTTCTGCGCGCGGAAGCCCACGTCGGTGTTGCTCTGGTCGGTCGGGGCGAAGAACCGCGTGAACCACGGACCCGCGCCGACGACCTTGATCGCCTTGCCGTAGACCTGGAACTTGTTCGAGGTCTGGTAGTCACCGGCGGGCAGGTAGACGCCGACCAGGGTGCCGGTGGTGTCCATCCGCACCTTGTCCAGGGCGTTCTGCACGTCCTGGTGGGTGAAGCCGGTCGGCACCGCGTACTTCGCCGGGTCCGGGTTCGCGATCTGGGTCGCCTGCTCCAGGCTGACGAAGTCGATGGCGTAGCTGGTGCTGTTCGCCGCGTCCTTCTGCAGCTTGATCTTGTGACCGGCCGGCACGGTGGTGCCGAGCAGCAGGTTGGCCTCGTCGTAGATGTGGCGCGGGCCGCCGGCGCTCGGGCCGTTGCCCGGAGAGGTCTCGTTGCCGTACAGCCAGGAGTACTTGGAGGTCAGGCTGACGGCCTTCAGGAAGGTGCCGTCGACGTAGACGTTCAGCGTCGAGTTGATGCCGTCGCCGCCCGCCGCGTCCGGGATGGAGAACCGGGTGACGAGCGAGTTGGTGCTCGCCTTGGTGGTGAACTCCACCGACGCACCGGTCGAGTTGAGCGTGACGGCCTTGCGGCCGGACGCCTCGCCGGCGATGTCGCCGATGGTGCGGTTCGGGCCGGCCACGGCCGCGCCGCCCGCCAGGACGCCGTCCTCGGCCTCGTAGATGTCGAACGGCATGTTCGCGCCGCGGCCGATGTAGAGGCCCTGGCTGGTGGTGTTGTTGGCCTGCTTGACCGGCAGCTCGTTGCTGTCGGTCGCGATGACCGTCTTCACCGTGTACTTGCCGTTGACGGCCGTCCAACTGCCCAGCGACACCGGGGAGGTGGTGGCGCCCGGCGCGATGGCACCGCTGTAGGAGCCGGTCAGCGTCTTGACCACGGCGCCGGTGGCGTCCGCGACGGTCAGGGTGACGCCGTGGCTGCCGGAGGCGGCGGCCGAGGTGCCCTGGTTCTTGATGGCGACCGTGAAGTTCACGGCGTTGCCCGCGGCCGGGTTGGAGGGCGACCAGGAGACCGGGGAGGCCACCAGGTCGGAGCTCGCGACCTGCGCCACGACCAGGTTGGCGGCCGCGGTGAAGGTGTTGTTGGTCTCGTCCTGCTCGATGACCGCGTTGGACTCGTCGACCTTCGCGACGAGCTGGTAGCTGCCCGCGTTCTGCGCGGGGACGCTCACGTTGACGGTGCTGGAGGCACCGGCCGCGAGGGCGCCGACCTGGGCGGTGCCGACCTTGGTCGAACCGAGGTAGAGGTTCACCGAGGTGGCGGCGGAGGCCGCGGTGCCCTGGTTCCTCACCGTGGTGGCGAGGGTGAGGGCGTCGGTCTCGACCGGGTTGGCCGGGCTGACGGTCGTCGCGGTGACCAGCAGGTCCGGGTTGGGCGCCGGGACGCCGACGACCTGGAACTCGGCGACCTGACCCGCGGAGGAGCCGGTGTTGGAGGTGATCTTCAGCTGGACGTCGGCGGCCCGCCCGGAGACCGGGATGGTCACCGTGTTGCCCGAGGCCGGGTCGAAGGTGTACGCCTTCGCGGCGGACAGGCTGGTGAAGGAGGAGCTGCTCTGCTCGCGGCCCAGCACCTCGATGGTCTGGGTGCGGGCGCCCCAGGCGGAGGCCGGGTTGAGCTTCACGACCACCGAGCTGGTGTCGGCGTTGGAGCCGAGCGCCACGGTGAGGGTGTTCGGGTAGCTGCCGCCCGCGCCCTCCCAGTAGGTGGCGGTGTCGTTGTCGTTGGCGTTGGCCGCGACGAAGGTGAACACCGAGGAGTTGGCGGTGATCGGCTTGCCGGCGGCCAGGTTGGTGCCGGTGCCGCCGGTCTGGCCGGTGCGGATCACGGTGTTGCTGGTGTCCGACTGGTTGCCGGCGGCGTCCTTGGCCTTCACGTAGTACGAGACCGTGGCGCTGTCGGGCTGGCTGTCGGTGTAGGTCAGCACGCTGCCGCCGACGCTCGCGCGCAGCGAGCCGTTGGCGTACACGTCGTAGCCCGTGACGCCGGTGTTGTCGGTCGACGCGCCCCAGGTCAGCCTGATCTGACCGGAGGCCGGCTGGGTGAACGCCAGGCCGGCGGGGGCGCTGGGCGCCTGGGTGTCGCCGGTGGCGCCGGTGCGGGTGACGGTGGCGCTGGCGGCCGACTGGTTGCCCGCGGCGTCCTTGGCCTTCACGTAGTACGAGACGGTGGCGCTGTCCGCACGGGTGTCGGTGTAGGTGAGGACGTTGCCCGCGACGCTGGTCAGCAGCGAGCCGTTGGCGTACACGTCGTAGCCGGTGACGCCGGTGTTGTCGGTGGCGGCGTTCCAGGTCAGCCTGATCTGGCCGGAGCCGGGCTGGGTGAACGCCAGGCCGCCGGGCGCGGTGGGCGCCTGGGTGTCGCCGGAGCTCGGGCCGTACACCTCGAACTCGGACAGCTGGGCCGCGGGCCACTGGCTGTTCGCGGTGAAGGTCGCCCGCACGTACCGGGTGGTGACGGTGCTGACGTTGATGGTGACGGTGTTGCCGGTCGCCGGGTTGAAGGCGTACGCGGCGGAGGCCACCAGGTCGGTGAAGTTGGTGCCGTCGCTGGAGCCCTGGAGCTTCAGCGTCTCGCTGCGGCTCTCCCAGGCGGACGGCAGCCGCAGCACGACCTTGTTGACCGGCACGGCGGAGCCGAGGTCGGCCTGGAACCACTGGGGGAAGGAGCTGCTGTTGCTCTCCCAGTAGGTGCCGGTGTTGCCGTCGGCGGCGTTGCCGGCCGCGTACGGCGCGACGGCGCTGCTGGAGGTCGCCGAGCGGACGAGGTTGCCGGACGCGCTGGTGGCGCCGTACACCTCCAGCTCGGAGAACTGCGCGGCCGGCCAGCCGGTGTTGGCGCTGACGTTGACGCGGACGAAACGGGTGGTGGTGGCACCGAAGTTGAGCCGGACGGTGTTGCCCGCACCCGGGTCGAACGCGTAGAGGGCGGAGCCCAGGATGGTGGAGAAGTTCGAGCCGTCGGTGGAGCCCTGCAGCGTCAGGGTCTCGTTGCGGGAGCCCCAGCCGGCAGGGAGCTTCAGCACGACCTGGTCGATGGCGGTGGCGCTGCCGAGGTCGACCTGGACCCACTGCGGCAGGGCGTTGTTGCTGGACTCCCAGTAGCTGTCCTGGCTGCCGTCGTTGACGTTGGCCACGACGCGCTCGCCGGTGGAGCTGCTGGCGGTGACGGTCTTGCCGGCCGCGAGGTTCGGTCCGCCGGCGGCGTGGGCCGGGACGACCGGGCCTATCACCATCATCAGCAGGCCGGTCGCGACCGTCGCGGCGCCGAGCCGCGGCAGTGTGCGCTTCGATCTCATTGTGTCCCTCTGTCTCTGCGGTTCGTGATGGTGCGCGGCGTGGCGGCCCCCGGCTCCGCCGCGCGGCACCCTCGCGGGTGCACCGGGGCGCAGGCCCCGGATCGGACAGCCGACCGAGTGGGGCGGTCCGAAACCTGTGGTGGAGCGTCAGCTACCGGACGGGGTGGTGGAGTCCGGTGCACCGGCCGACGGGCCGGGCGGTGACGACGACGGGGTGGGGCCCGGTGGTCCGGGTCCGGGTGGCCGGTGCCGGGCGGACCGCGGTGGCGGTCGCATCGGGGGCCGAGGACGGGCAGCACGAGATTCCCATGGGGGTTCCTGCCTTCGTGGGGGAAGTTGCAGAAGGAATCAAGAAAATGACGTTCATCTGTAGCTGTTTTGCGCGATGGCAGCCAAGAGTTACAGAGGTGCTACAGGCATGTCAACGGATCGCACCGACCGAGTGCACACGAAAAAAGGGCGGGCACCGGAGTGCCCGCCCTGCATCTGTCTGTCCGTCAGGAAGCCCTGACCGGCTGCGATCGGCCCCCGGCCGATCCGCGGCAGCCCCGCGTCCGGCCCGCCGTCAGCCGCGCGGCCGCATCGGCGCGGTCGAACCCCGCACCACCAGCTCCGGCTCGAAGAGCAGCTCGTCGTGGGTCACCTTCACCCCGGCGATCTCCCCCACCAGCAGCTCCACGGCCGCGCGCCCCATGGCCTCGATCGGCTGGCGCACCGTGGTCAGCGGCGGGTCGGTGCACATCATGAACGACGAGTCGTCGTAGCCGATCACCGACACGTCGTCGGGCACGGAGAGCCCCGCGCGGCGGACGGCGCGCACCGCGCCCAGCGCCAGCGGGTCGCTCGCGCAGACGATCCCGGTGACCCCCTGGCGCAGCAGCCTGGTCGTCGCCGCCTGCCCGCCCTCCAGGCTGAACAGCGCCCGCTCGACGTGGATGTCCGGCAGCTCCGCACCGACCCTGGCCAGCGCCGCACGGGCCGCGGCCAGCTTCCGCTGGGACGGCACGTGGTCGACCGGACCGACCACCAGGCCGATCTTGCTGTGTCCCAGCTGCCGCAGGTGGCCCACGGCCTGCTCCACGGCGACGGCGTCGTCGCACGACACCCGGGGGAAGTCGAGGTCGTCGATGGCGGCGTTGAGCAGCACCGTCGGCAGGCTGCGGTCGGCCAGCCGGTCGTAGTGCTCGTGCGGGGCGTCGCCCTGCGCGTACAGGCCGCCGAAGAAGACGATGCCGGAGACGTGCTGCTCCAGCAGGAGGTCGACGTAGTCGGCCTCGGAGACCCCGCCGGCGGTCTGGGTGCAGAGCACGGGGGTGAACCCCTGGCCGGCCAGGGCGCCGCTGACCACCTCGGCGAACGCCGGGAAGATCGGGTTCTGCAGCTCGGGGAGCACGAGTCCGACCAGCCGGGCCCGCTCGCCCCGCAGCTGGGTCGGGCGCTCGTACCCGAGCACGTCGAGAGCGGTGAGCACCGCCGCGCGGGTCGCCTCGGAGACGCCGGGCTTCTCGTTCAGCACTCGGCTGACGGTGGCCTCGCTCACCCCGACCTTCTTGGCCACTTCGGCAAGTCGTCGTGTCATGGCTGTGAGTGTACGGCAAAAAGCGCAAACCGCTTGCGCTGATTTGCAGAGTGGAAGGTGCTTGCGTTACGCACCCGTAGCGCTACTGTGCGTGACGACCATGCCCGTGCGTTCCTGGAGGAACCGTGCGTCCCAAGCTGCTCGCCGCCCTCGCCGCCGTCCCCCTGATGCTGTCCGCCGCCCCCGCGTCGGCGGCGCCCGCCGACCGCTACGCCGCACTCGGAGACTCCTTCGCCGCCGGGGTCGGCGCGGGCGGCTACGACCCGGCGAGCGGCGCCTGCCACCGCTCCGCCGGCGCCTACCCCGCGCTCTGGCGCGCCGGGCACGGCCCGGCGGACTTCCTCTTCGCCGCGTGCAGCGGCGCCCTCACCGCCGACGTGCTGCGCGACCAGATCCCCCGGGTGCCGGCGGACACCACCCTCGTCACCCTCACCATCGGCGGCAACGACCTCGCCTTCGCGGACGCGGCCGTCGCCTGCCTCCAGCCGCTCACCACCGACGCCCGGTGCGACGCGGCGCTCGACGAGTCGGAGCGGCGGCTCGCCGAGGAACTGCCCGGCCGGCTCGACACCCTCTACCGCGCGCTCGACGCGCAGGCCCCCGCGGCCCGGGTGGTGGTGACCGGCTACCCGCACCTGCTGGGCACCGGCAGCACCTGCCTCATCGGGACGGAGGCGCGGCGGTCGCGCTTCAACGCGCTGACCGACCGGCTGGACGAGCTGATCGGACGTCAATCGGCGAAGCAGGGGTTCCGGTTCGCCGACGTCCGGGCCGGGTTCGCGGACCACGGCGCCTGCCGCGGCGGCCCGGACGAGTGGATCCACCCGATCACGCTCCCGTTGTGGGAGTCGTACCACCCGAAGGCGTCCGGGCAGTCCGGCGGCTACCTGCCGAGCGTGTCGGACGCCGTGCTCGGATAGGCTGCCCACTCCGGCCTGGGCAGGCATCAAAGCCCGTAGGCTGGGCAGGTAGGGACCGTGGAACGCGGCGTTCCACGCGAGGTTCGACCGGCCGACTGCCGGCCACCGGTCCGCGGGCCGGGAGGGGGGCGGCACCGGCCGACGGAGGGAGACGCTGGGTGATCGAGCTGGAGGACGTTCCCGAGTTGATCGACCCGGTGATGATCTGCGCCTTCGAGGGCTGGAACGACGCCGGCGACGCCGCCTCGGCCGCGGTCGGACACCTCGACGAGACCTGGGGCGGCAAGGTGTTCGCCGCGCTGGACGCCGAGGACTACTACGACTTCCAGGTGAACCGTCCGACGATCTGGCTGGACGGCGGCGTACGCCGGATCACCTGGCCCACCACCCGGCTGTCGGTGGTGCGGGTCAACGAGCCGAAGATCCGCGACCTGGTGGTCGTCCGCGGCATCGAGCCCAGCATGCGCTGGCGCTCGTACTGCAACGAGCTGCTCGGCTTCGCGCACGAGCTGGGCGTCGAGCTGGTCGTGATCCTGGGTGCGCTGCTCGGCGACACCCCGCACAGCAGGCCGGTGCCGGTCAGCGGCGTCACCTCGGACGCGGCGCTCGCCCGCTCCCTCGACCTGGAGGAGAGCAAGTACGAGGGCCCGACCGGGATCGTCGGCGTGCTGCAGGAGGCCTGCGCCCACGCCGGGGTGCCGGCCGTGACGCTCTGGGCCGCGGTGCCGCACTACGTGGCGCAGCCGCCCAACCCGAAGGCCACCCTGGCGCTGATCAACAAGCTGGAGGACCTGCTCGACCTGCGGATCCCGCCGGGCGAGCTCGCCGACGACTCCCGGGCCTGGCAGCTCGGTGTCGACCAGCTCGCCGCCGAGGACAGCGAGGTGGCGGAGTACGTGCAGCAGCTGGAGGAGGCGCAGGACACCGCGGAGCTGCCGGAGGCGTCCGGCGACGCCATCGCCCGGGAGTTCGAGCGTTACCTGCGGCGCCGGGACAACCTCGGGCCGACCGGGGAGAAGCCGGTGGCCGGGCACGCGGTCGCGGAGCGCCCGACGGAGGCTCCCCCGGAGCCCAGGACCGACGGGCCGGACACCACCGCCGACGCACCCGGGGCCACGGCCGGCGAGGCTCCGGACGCACCGGAGACCGGGCCCGACGAGGCGCCGAAGGACGAGACGCCGGAGGACCAGGCACCCAAGGACGAGACGCCGAAGGACGAGGCGCCGAAGGACGACGAGTAGGACGTGGAACGCCGCAGGGGCCACCGGTCGGTGGCCCCTGCGGCGTGTCCGGGGTGCGCCGTCAGAGCGCCACGCCGAGCAGCGCGTCCACGGTGCGCGACACCAGCCCGGGGGCGCCGATGTCCTCGCCGCCGGTCGCGGCCTGGCCCTCGGCCCAGCGGTCGACGGCCGCGAGGGCGGCCGGGGCGTCCAGGTCGTCGGCGAGGGCGGTCCGGACCTCCGCGAGCAGGCCGGACGCGTCCGGGCCGTCCGGCCGGGAGACGGCGGCCCGCCAGCGGGCGAGGCGCTCCTGGGCCCGGGTGAGGTCGTGCTCCGTCCACTCCCAGTCGCTGCGGTAGTGGTGGGCGAGCAGGGCGAGGCGGATGGCCGCCGGGTCGACGCCCTCGCGGCGGAGCTTCGAGACGAAGACGAGGTTGCCGCGGGACTTCGACATCTTGTGGCCGTCCAGCGCGACCATGCCCGCGTGGACGTAGGCGTGGGCGTACGGGTGCTCGCCCGTGACGGCCTGCGCGTGCGACGCGCCCATCTCGTGGTGCGGGAAGGAGAGGTCGCTGCCGCCGCCCTGGATGTCGAACGACATGCCGAGGAACTCCAGGGCGATCGCCACGCACTCGATGTGCCAGCCGGGGCGGCCGTGGCCGAGCTCGGTGTCCCAGGCGGGCTCGCCGGGGCGGGCGGAGAGCCACAGCAGGGCGTCCAGCGGGTGCTTCTTGCCGGGGCGCTGCGGGTCGCCGCCCCGCTCGGCGAAGACCGGCAGCATCGCCTCGCGGTCGAGGCCGCTGACCCCGCCGAAGCGCGGGTCGGCGTCGACCGAGAAGTAGACGTCGCCGTCCAGCTCGTACGCGGCGCCGCTCGCGAGCAGCTTCCTGACCAGCGGGACGATCCACGGGATGGACTCGACGGCGCCGATGTAGTGCGCCGGCGGGAGCATCCGCAGGGCGGTCATGTCCTCGCGGAAGAGGGCGGTCTCGCGCTCGGCGAGCTCGGTCCAGTCCTGGCCGGTGGCGACGGCGCGCTCCAGGAGCGGGTCGTCGACGTCGGTGACGTTCTGCACGTACAGGACGTCGTGACCGGCGTCCTTCCAGACCCGCTGCACCAGGTCGAAGGTGGTGTAGGTGGCGGCGTGGCCCAGGTGGGTCGCGTCGTACGGGGTGATGCCGCAGACGTAGAGACGGGCGGTCGGGCCCTGGGGCACGACCTCCCGGACACTGTTCGTGGCGGTGTCGTGGATTCGAAGGGGAAGCCCCTGACCAGGCAGGGCGGGAACCTCGGAGGCGGGCCAGGCATGCATGGCTCCGACTCTAACCTTGCGATCATTTGAAAGACCAACCAGTCGACGGGATCGGCCGGATTACGTTCGCCGTCGGTTCCGGATCGGTATCAGAGCGGCGGCCAGGGAATAGAAGGCCACTGCGCCGACGGCAGCGGATGGCTCCCGGTGCGCAGCAGGGCGGCGGTCCGGGCGCGGGCCGCGTCGAGTTCGGCGGGCGTGAGGTGCGGGGCGAGGCGGCCGCCGAGCGGCCCGTCGAGGTCGGCGGCGAGCCGGCCCAGCACCTCGCGGGCCTCGCCGGTCAGCGGCTGCCCGGCCCAGCCCCAGAGCAGGGTGCGCAGCTTGCCGTCGGTGTTGAAGGTCACGCCGTGGTCGATGCCGTAGATCCGGCCGTCGGCGGCCGGTATCCAGTGGCCGCCCTTGCGGTCGGCGTTGTTGAGCACCGCGTCGAGCACCGCGAGCCGGCGCAGCCGGTCGTCGTCGCGGTGCACCAGCAGCGCCGTCCGCCCGTCCTCGATCTCGGCGCGGACGATCGGCAGCCAGCCGGGGGCCGGGCCGTCCGGGTCCTGGAGGTCGAGGAGTTCGGGGGCGTCCGGGTCGGGCTCGACCCACAGCTGCACCATGCCGGGGCCGTGCGGCCCGTCGCGCAGCACGGTGGGCGGCACCAGCGCCCAGCCGGTGGCGGCGGAGAGCTCGTACGCGGCGGCCTCGCGGCCGGCGAGGGTGCCGTCGGGGAAGTCCCAGAGCGGGCGTTCGCCGGCGACCGGCTTGTAGACGCAGGGGGCCGTGACGCCGTCCAGCGCGACCGTGCAGTAGAGGACGGCGTTGGAGGCGTCGGTGAGCCGGCCGTGGACGGCCAGCCGGCCCTCGCGCAGCAGGGCGAGGGCGGCGGGCAGGTCGGCGGCGAGCGCGGCGCTGGTGGCCGGGTCGGTGCCGGGGAGGCCGGGCCCGGGCTCGGGCTCAAGCCCGGGCTCGGGCTCAAGCTCGGGCTCGGGCTCAGGCCCGGGCTCGGGCGGCTGCTCCGGCCCCCGTTCCGGGGCGCGGGGGGCCGGCGTCTGCGGGTCCTGGGGCTGCTCGGCGTCGTTCAGCGCCGGTAGCCGTTCGCGCGCGGGCACAGGTGACCCTCCGGGTCGAGCGGGAGGTTGCAGAACGGGCAGGGCCGGCGGCCGGCGGCCACGAGGTCGAGGGCGCGCCGGGCGAACACCCGGGCCATCGCGCCGGTGAGCCGGACCCGCAGCATGTCGGGGCCGTTCTCGTCGTCCTCGAAGAGGGCCGTCTCCTCGTCCTCGGCGTCCTCGACGACGGCCTGGGCCTCGACGACGAGGCGCTCGTCGGCGCTGTCCCAGGCGAGCGCCATCGTGCCGACCCGGAACTCCTCCTCCAGCGGCACGTCGAGCGGAGCGCTGTCGAGGAGTTCGGTGGGGGCGACCGCCGGGATCGCGGTGGAGCCGCCGCTGCGCCGCAGCGCCTCGTCGAGCACCTCCTCGACCCGCTCGGCGAGCGCGGCCACCTGGGCCTTTTCGAGCAGCACGCTGGTGATCCGGCCGCGGGCGCTGGCCTGCAGGTAGAACGCGCGGGAACCGGGCTGGCCGACGGTACCGGCCACGAACCGCTCGGGCTGGTCGTAGAAGAAGACCTGACGGGGCACTCTCTCGCTCCGGATCGGGATTCGGACGGGCTCATCGGCCACCCTACGGCGTGCGCCGTGGGGACGCTGCGGCCGGTCTGCTCAAGCGGCTCCGCCGACCACGGCGTCGCCGCCGGGCACCTGCGGCCGCTCCGGCCGGGGGGCGAGCGCGGCGAGGCTGCCGGTGTCGCCGAGGCGCAGCAGGAAGGGGCGGTGGGGGGTGTAGCGGATCGCGGTGACCGAGCAGGGTTCGACGGAGATCCGCTGGAAGTGGTCGAGGTGCAGGCCGAGCGCGTCGGCGACGACCGCCTTGATGACGTCGCCGTGGGTGCACGCGGCCCAGACCGCGTCCTCGCCGTGCTCGGCGGCGACCTTCTCGTTCCACTCGCGGGCGGCGTCGACCGTGCGGTGGGAGAGTTCGCGCAGCGACTCGCCGCCCGGGAAGGCGGCGGCGGAGGCGTGGTCCTGGACGACGCGCCAGAGCGGTTCCCCGGCGAGCTCGCGCAGCGGCCGGCCGGTCCAGTCGCCGTAGCGGCATTCGCCGAACCGCTCGTCGACGGCGGGGCCGCCGAGCTCCGGACGGGCGGCGAGCAACGGGGCGAGCGTCTGCCGGCAGCGCTCCAGCGGGCTGCTGACGACCTGGGCCAGCGGCACCCCGGAGAGGCGTCCGACCAGGGCGGCGGCCTGCTCGCGGCCGGTGTCGTCGAGGTCCACGCCGGGTGTCCACCCGGCCAGCACACCGGCGGTGTTGGCGGTGGAGCGGCCGTGGCGTACGAGCAGCAGCGTGGGCATGCGGCCAAGCCTAAGGCCTGCACCCGGGGGCGGGTGCGGGGCGGGGTGGGACGGGCTACGGGCACGGGTGGTGGGGCGGGTGCGGGGCGGGGCTACGGGCGGTCGGGGCCGGGCGGTGTCCGTCGCGTGTGATTTCCGCGGATGTGACGGGATGTGATGACCGCCGGGGCGTCGGCGCGGGAGAATGTCCGCATGATCGTCGACTGCGCCACCTACCGGGACGGCCACCGGGTGAAGGGCCCCGAGGACTTCTCGGACGCGCTGGAAGCCGTGCGGGCCGCCGGGGACGGCTTCCTGTGGATCGGGCTGCACGACCCGTCCGCCGAGGAACTCGACCTGGTCGCGGCCGAGTTCGACCTGCACCCGCTGGCCGTCGAGGACGCCCTGACGGCCGCTCACCAGCGCCCCAAGCTGGAGGTCTACCCGGATTCGGTCTTCGCCGTCGTCAAGACCCTGGCCTACGAGCGGCCGGACGTGCCGGTCGTCACCGGCGAGGTGCTGATGTTCGTCGGCGACGCCTTCGTGATCACCGTCCGCCACGGCGCCATCAGCCCGCTGGGCGCGCTGCGCAAGGAGCTGGAGGGGCGCCCCGAGATCCTGGCCCTGGGCCCGGCGGCCGTGCTGTACGGGGTCTGCGACCGGGTCGTCGACGACTACGTCGACCTCGTCACCACCGTCCAGGGCGATCTGGACGAGCTGGAGGCCGACGTCTTCTCGCCCGGCCGCACCCGCGGCGTCGCCGAGCGGATCTACTCGTTCAAGCGGCAGGCGGTGGCGTTCCGGCGGGCGGTCGCGCCGCTCCAGGAGCCCGCCACCCGGCTGGTGCGCGGCGGACTGCCGTTCGTGCCGGAGGACCTGCAGGCCTACCTGCGGGACGTGCTGGACCACCTGACCCGGGTCAACGAGCAGATAGACGCGCTCGACCGGCTGCTCACCGACATCCTGGCGGCCAACCTCGCGCAGGTCAGCGTGCAGCAGAACAACGACATGCGGAAGATCTCCGCCTGGGCCGCGCTGGCGGCCGTGCCGACCATGATCGCCGGCATCTACGGGATGAACTTCGAGCACATGCCCGAGCTGCGGCAGCCCTGGGGCTACCCGGCGGCGGTCGGGCTGATGGCGCTGGCCTGCACGGTGCTCTACCGGTCGTTCAAGCGGGCCGGCTGGCTCTGAGCCTCCGCCCGCGGGCTCCGTCACCCACCTCTGTCCCCGATGCCTCCCCGCCTCCCCGCCTCCGCGCCCGGCCTCCGCGCGGGGCGGAGGCCGGGACGGGCCCGGGGCGCCCGTCAGGCCAGGCCGGCCCGCTCCAGCGCCTCGGCGCCGGTGCGCAGTGCGGTGATCCGCTCGTCCAGGGTGAAGCCGGCCGGGGCCAGGGTGAGCGTGGTGACGCCCGCCTCCGCGTAGGCCTGCATCCGGTCGGCGATCCGCTCGGTGGTGCCGATCAGCGAGGTGGCGTCGATCAGCTCGTGCGGGACGGCGGCGGCCGCGCCGGCCTTGTCGCCGGCGAGGTAGCGCTGCTGGATCTCGTCCGCGGCCTGCTCGAAGCCCATGCGGCGGGTCAGCTGGTTGTAGAAGTTCTTGTCCTTGCTGCCCATCCCGCCGATGTAGAGCGCGGCGTAGTCGCGCTGCACGTCGGCGGCGGCCCGGACGTCCTCGTCGACCGCGATGGTGACGGTCGGGCAGAGGTCGAAGCCGTCCAGGGTCAGCCCGGCCGTGGCGCGGCCCGCCTTCAGCGGGTCGAGGGAGAGGGCGGCGTGCTCGGGCGCGAAGAAGATGCCGAGCCAGCCGTCGGCGATCTCGCCGGTCTGCTCCAGGTTCTTCGGGCCGATCGCCGCGATGTAGAGCGGGATGTGCTCGCGCACCGGGTGCACGGTCAGCTTGAGCGGCTTGCCCGGGCCCCCGGGCAGCGGCAGCGTCCAGTGGGCGCCCTCGTGCACCAGCCGCTCGCGGGCCATCGCCTTGCGGATGATCTCCACGTACTCGCGGGTGCGGGCCAGCGGCTTGTCGAACTTCACGCCGTACCAGCCCTCGGAGACCTGCGGGCCGGACACGCCGAGGCCGAGCCGGAAGCGCCCGCCGGAGAGGGTGTCCAGGGTGGCCGCGGTCATCGCCGTCATGGCCGGCGTACGGGCCGGGATCTGGAAGATCGCCGAACCCACGTCGATCCGCTCGGTCTTCGCCGCGACGAAGCTGAGCACGGTCGCGGCGTCCGAGCCGTACGCCTCCGCGGCCCAGCAGACCGCGTAGCCGAGGCGGTCCGCCTCCTGCGCGACGGCGATGTTGTCGGCGTCCATGCCGAGTCCCCAGTACCCCAGGTTGATGCCAAGTCGCATTGCGCTGCCCACGCCTTCCGGTCGGTCCTACCGCGAGGGTAGCCGCGCCGCCCGATCCCGGGCTACCGGCGGGTAGCTGTGGGCTGCGTCACCCGGTCGCGCGGGTCTCCGCCACCCGGCGTGTCGCGGCCGCTACGCTCTGCGCTCGTGGGCTCCGCCCCCACCCTGCCGTACCAGCCCGTCGACGAAGGGGCACCCCCCATGAAGCAGCGCCACCTCGGCAGGACGGGCCTCACGGTGAGCCGGATCGGCCTCGGCACCCTGACCTGGGGCCTCGACACCGACGAGCAGGAGGCCGCCGAGCAGCTCAAGGCCTTCGTCGACGCCGGCGGCACCCTCGTGGACACCTCCGACGCCTACGCCGACGGCGGCGCCGAGTACCTCCTCTCCCGGCTCACCGACGGCCTCGTGCCGCGCTCCGACCTCGTCATCGCGACCAAGGCCGGCGCCCGCCCCGGCCCAGGCCGCCGCCACGACGCCTCCCGCGGCCACCTCCTCACCGCACTGGACGCCTCGCTGCGCCGCCTCAACACGGACCACGTCGACCTCTGGCAGGTCGACGGCCACGACCCCGCCACCCCGCTCGACGAGACCCTGCACGCCCTCGACATCGCCGTCTCCTCCGGCCGCGCCCGCTACACCGGCGTCTGCGACTTCAGCGGCTGGCAGCTCGCCAAGGCCGCCTCCTGGCAGCACGGCCACCCCGCCCGGGTGCCGCCCGCCGCCGCGCAGCTCGAGTACTCCCTGCTCCAGCGCGGCCTGGAGCGCGAGGTGCTGCCCGCCGCCCTGGACGCCGGCATCGGCGTGCTCGCCTCCTCGCCGCTCGGCCGGGGCGTGCTCACCGGCAAGTACCGGCACGGGGTGCCGCCCGAGTCGCGCGGGGCCTCCTCCCACCACGCCGGCACCGTGCAGCCGTACCTCGGCGAACGCTCGCGCCGGATCGTCGACGCGCTCGCCACCGCCGCCGACGGGCTCGCCACCAGCCCGCTGAAGGTCGCCCTCGCCTGGGTCCGCGACCGGCCCGGCGTGGCGAGCGCCCTGGTCGGCGCCCGCACGTCCGCCCAGCTGCAGGCAGCCCTGTCCGTGGAGGCCCTTACGCTTCCGGGTGAGATCCGCGGTGCGCTCGACGACGTCTCGGCGCCGGTGCACCGCTACCCGGACCAGGGCTGGACGGAGCTGTGACACCGTCGGCCGCGAGGAGACACAGATGACGCAAGCGGAGCAGCCGGCCCCGGAGCGACAGGCCGAGGCGGTCGCCGCGCTCGCCGAGGCGATCCGCGTGGCGGGGGCGTCGTCCGGGCCCGGCACCGAACCCGCCGCCGCCCCCGGGCCGCGCACGGACGAGCAGCACCGGGCCGCGCTCGCGGCCGCCGCCGAGGCGCTGGCCGCCGGCGGCGCCCCCGCCGGGCTCGCCGGGCCGGCCGTGGCCGCCCTCGGCGAGAGCGCCGGCGCGGTGCTGCGCGAGGACCCGTGGGCCGTCCTCGGCCTGCCCGGGGTCCGTCCCGACCAGGCCGACGGCTTCGCCCGCGGCCTCCTCGGCGCCACCGCCGACCCGGCCGACCCGCGCCGTGCGGGCGCCCTGGTGCCGTGGCTGCTGGAGCAGGCCGTGCTGCGCGGCCACTCCGCGCAGGAGATCGGCGAGGTCGCGGCGGCCCTGGAGGCCCACCGGGTGCCGGACGCCGCGGCCGCGCTGCAGGAGGCCGTGGTGGACGGCCGGGTGATGGCCTTCCAGGAGGAGCTGCCCGGGCACCGCCCGGCCGACGAGGACGAGGAGCCCCCCACCCGCACCCTGCTGGCACTGGAGCGGCTCGCCCTCGCCGAGGAGAGCCTCGGCGAGGGGCTCGTCCGGCTGCGGTCCACCCTCGTGCCCGGCACCGACGCACCGGCCGGCGAGGAGACCGGGCAGGAGAGCGACTCCGCTGCCGACTCCGGCACGGATTCCGCTGCCGATGCCGAGGCCGGTGCCGAGGCCGACAGCGGCAGCGAGGAGGACGAGGGCGCGGAGCCGGGCGACGACGCGCAGGACGGGGCCGAGCACGTCCCGGTCCGGCCCGGCCCCGCCGCCTGGGAGGCCGCCGCCGCTGCCGCGCCCTCCTCCTCGGCGGCCGCGCTGATCCGCGCGGTGGCCGGTGACGCCCTGGTCGTCCACACCGGCGGCGAGGCCTCCCGCGCGGAGCTCGCCGCCCTGCTGGCCGCCGCCGACGGCCTCGGCCTGAACGCCTGGGCGGCGGCCTGGACGGACCACGGCAGCGCCGCCCTCGGCGCCCTGCTGGACGACTCCCCCGCGGCCGCCCGGGTCACCACCCTCGCCCGGCTTCTCGGCGGCACCGCGGACGGCCCGGGCCGCGCCGTGGACGGCACCCTCGGCCTCGACCTGCTCGTCGTCCCGGACGCCCAGCTGCTCGACGTCGAACTCGCCGCCACCCTGCTGGAGGCGCTGGCCGACGGCACCCGGCTCGTCCTCAGCGGTGACCCGGCCCAGCTCTGGTCGGCCGGTCCCGGACGCTTCCTCGCCGATCTGGCCGCCGCGAAGTTCTGCCCCGTCGTGGCGTCCCGCACGCCCGACCTCGGTCCCGTCGGCGAGCTCGTCTCCGGCATCTCGATCGGCGAGCTGCAGCCCGTCGAGGCCCCGGAGAAGGAGGTCGTGGTGCTGGCCGTCCAGGACGCCGGCGAGGCCGTGCACCGGGCCGTCCAGCTGCTCGCCGACTCCATCCCCCGCGCGCTCGGCATCCCCGCCGAGCAGGTCGTGCTGCTCACCGCGGGCCACGCGGGCAGTGCCGGCACCCGCGCGCTGAACGCCGCCGCCAAGGCCCGGCTCAACCCCGGCCCCGGCACGTTCGGCGGCTTCGACCCGGGTGACCGGGTCGCCTGGTCGCCCGCCCCGGGCACCACCCTGCCCGGCCGGGTGCTGGACGGCGACGCCGCCGGGCTCCACCTGGAGCTCGCCGACGGCGCCCGCCTCACGCTCTCCCCCGCCCAGGCCGACCGTCTGCGGCACGGCTGGGCGCTCACCGCGCACCAGGCGGTCGGGCGGCGGTGGCCGGGCGTCGTCGCCGTCGTCCCGGGCGACGCGGGCGCCCTGCTCACCCGGCAGTGGGCGTACACGGCGTTCGGGCGTGCGGAGCGGCACCTCTCCGTGGTGCACCCGGCGGGCCCGCTGCTGGCCCAGGCGGTCGCCGAGCGGCCCGGCGCACCCCGGACGACCCGCCTGCGGGCGATCCTCGCGGAGCACACCGGCGAGGCGTGAGCGGTCCGGCCGCGTCCGGCCGTGCGGGCCGGCCGCGGCCGGCCCCCCGGCGGGGGGGGCCCGGGCCGGGGCCGGCGGGCCCCCCCCCCCCCGGCGCGATGGGGCCGGGCCGAGGG